>JALHMG010000002.1:123841-239054 GCA_022844135.1 Lysobacterales bacterium | reverse complement strand
GTGTTAGCGAGGAAATGGCAGCGAACACTTTGTCAGTACGACCAACTCGATGATTTCCGGGCTGTAACAACGAAACTAAGCCATTTCATCGCGACCTCATGAAATATGCGGGTTAGCGCGCGGTGTGATGCTGCACCCACCAAAGTCCATCGGTACGCACAACAAAGGCGCGCCCACTTGGGCTGCCGGAAATCACCTTGCCATGGAAAACAACCTCGGCGCTATCGCCGTCGATGCGGACCCGCTCGACGACGGCGTGGCTCATCGCAAAGGGACGCCAGTGCTGGAACTGTTCTCGATGCTCGGCAATTTTTTCGGGACTGCGAAGGTCCTGATGCCCAGGCGGTGCGGACAGCTTCATGGCCGTCTCGTAGTCGCCCTTGGAGCGTGCTTCGAGCAGCGCCAGCAGCGCCTTGGCCGGGGCCGAATCGTTCGCCGCGGGCGAGCCAGGTGGCGCCAGGACATTGGTGATTGGTACATCGATACTGAGATTGGAACGCGCATAGCGCCAGGTCGCCTGCACCCGATCACCGTCCACGGGTGCCATCAAGCGCCATCCGCCGACTTGGTTCCGGTCGTCTTCGAGATCTGGCGTTCCGGCACTGTCGAAGGCCCGAAACTCGCCATTCGGATCGAGTTCGAAGATCGCTGTCGAATAACGATGCCGCATCTGATGCGTATCGCGAATGATCTTTTTGTTCACCACCCCCGCATCAGCGATCGCAAAGCGATCCAGCCGGTAGTCGCTGATGGCGACAAAAAGTTTATTGCCCTCCCGCCAGGCGATAGCGTCCAACACCTTCCAGGGACGACCGGCGTCGAAGAACGCGCCGGTAACAACTGACGCCGCGTGGACCGGCGTGGATAGTGTTATCGCCAACAGCACCGCTGCCATACGCAACATATTCGGCGTGCTCAATAATCCGGGACGTGATTGGCTTACGCTTGATGGCGGCAAAAAGGGCCAGGCGATCTTTGCGACGACACCGGCCGAACGCACCCATCGCTTCAAGCGAGCGGTTGTCCTCGGACCGATTCTGCTAGATCGCCTGCACCGAAGGTTGGCCCTGCCCTGCGCGATCTCGCGTTCGTACGGTCAGAAACGTCGCTCTGGACGTGTTTGGAATCTCCGAGGCCAAGTATGAAAAGGATCGCAATGCTGGCATTGTGCTTGGTGTGCCTGGCGCCTTTGGCCGGCGCCGCGGAAAAGCTCAAGTTCGTCACCATCGATCGCCCGGGATTCACCGTCGATCTGCTGAAGATGCCGGTGGTGACCGACGAGGGAATGTCGGGCTTCGGGAAGTTCAAGATGGCAACGGCCGACAAGAGTACGGCGGCGGAAATCAGCTGGGATGGCGAATTCGAAGGAACACTGGACGAACTCGAGCTGATTGCCAATACCTTGTTCAAGGGCACGCAGTTGGACACCGTCATCGCAGAGCGCCGCAGCACAGCAAACTGGGACCAGGTTTCCTCGCAAGGAAACCTTTACAACCAGGTGTTCATCCACATGATTCTGAGGCACTGCAAGCAGACCGGATTGCTGCTGACGATTGGCAGCATTTCCAAGGACGAAGCGCAGGCCCAGGCGATGCATCAGCGCAGTGCCAAGTCCGTGACTTGCAAAGCCGGAAAGCGGGCGGATTTTGCCGGACGCCAGCCGCCGGGCACGTCGTTGCCAGCGACGTTCGCGCACCATAAGCGAGACAACTTTGAATTCCTGGCGAACACCGATGGCGATGTGCTTTTGTCCGAAGGCGGCTCGTCGGAAACCTTAAGGCTGTCGATGAAGCGGCCCGAGCTGCTGGCGACCATTTACGGAAATGTGCTCGGCACAACTTTGGGCAACGCTACAGCCGTAGAAATCGCCAAGGGCCTCGACGATGTCGAGCACCAGCGCTTCAGCGCATTCACCGGGTCGCAGCAGGAGGTTCGTTTCGCGGCCATGTTCTGTCCCGACGACCAGCAGCAATACCTTCTGCTCGCCTACAACGGCGACCGCAAGCGCAAGCGCGCCGATTTGGACCGCATGCTCGATCAGATCGGTTGCCCCAGCAGTGCGCCCGGCAGCTATCGCTCGCGCCCCAGCACCTGCGAGCTCGGGATCGACGCTTTCTGCGAGCGAGGCAAGAACGGCGATTCGTGACCGCCGCAAGGTCGACCGAAGGCCCGGTGAGGGGCACTTCCGGTTCAGCGCGGCTGCTGAGGGCGACAAAAACTGCCGGGAACGCGTACTAGAAACGCGCGCCAAGGCGTCGCGAAGCGAAAGGCCAAGACGGTTCCCGTCTGAGCGATCATGCTGCCCAACCTAATCGAACCGCACCACGCATGTCCCTCGATCTTTTCTTTCACCCACGCAAAACCGACTTCGATACCGTTCGCGCTGCGGATTACTCGCTCACACCATCCCAGCTGCGCGCGCGGCGCAAGCACATCGATAGCCTGCTGGCCCGCTATCCGCAGAGCCGACTGGTGGGCGATTACACCAAAGGACATATCGCGGATTTCCCGGTGGGCGACCTGCAGATTTTTCCTGGATATCTGCATTTGAGCTTCCATGGCAAGGCCGATGGCCTCGACCGCTTGAGAGCTGTGGTCGATGGTCTCTGCGACGACGGTTGGCTCTGTGTGGATCCGCAGGATGCCGGCTTTGCGACCGGCTCCCCAGCGCGCTTGCGGTCATTCGATGAGTTGATCGGCAGCCGATTCACTGGATTGAGTCTGCTGCGCGAATGGGTCTGTGGCATCGCGCTCGATCTGAGCTGGGACGGCGACGAGGACGACGGGCGCACAGCACGCATCGAGTTCGTGCGTGCGAGCCGCTGCTCGTTGCCGGACCCGATGACGCTGCTGAATGCACGCGTGATCAAGGTGGACTGCGGCGAAGGCGCGACCGAGTTCGATGACCTGCAGATGGAGTTCGACACTGGCGCGGTGTTGCAGATACACGGTTGCCTATTCAACAAAGGCGTTATTTCGCCGCCCCGTCGCCGCTCGCGCTGACTTCGCGGCGCCACGTGCGCTGCGGCGGGCGAAGGCGGGTCGCCTGCGACCGGCCGCAGCGAAGATCTAACGGGAACGGTCTACGGATCGGCCACGATCCCGAGCACACGTGACGGGCGGCCGGTCTCCACGCAGCTGACGCGCGGACCGAGGTTGTTCCCGTCCGCCAGCCCATGCTCCAGCACCAGCAGACACGATCCGTGCGCCGCCAGCCCGGTCGGAAACCAGGGCGAGGGAACCTCGTGAACGACCCGCATTGCGCCCTCGGCATCGAAGGCGATGACCTGACGCAGACCAGGATCGGTGGTGTAGATCGTACCGTCCGCGCCCAGCGCCAGTCCCCATAAATCGCGCAAGCCCAAGACGCGATCCCGCGACAGTTGCGGCGCGCTGCCGATGATGCGCACCCCGCCGTCGGTGTCGACACGCAGCACCTCGCGACCGCGGACCGCTACGATGCCGCCGCGCGAGTCCACGCCCAGGCTGCTCACGGGACGCTCGTTCGCCGGTAGCGTAATCGTGCGGATCTTGCGCCCACGGCGCTGGACCTCGATGACCGCAAGCGAGTCGCGTGCGATGACCAGATCCGAACCACGCACCGCGAATGCGCCGGCATCCAGTCCGTCGGGGTCCGGGCGCGGCGCGATCTCAACCTGCACCGATCCCTGCGCATCGATACGGACCAGGCCGCGCAGAAACTGCTGCGTCTGCGCGTCGTAATGCACGTGGTCTGCGAGCACCGCATCCTCGGCCGCAAGCGCCAGCCAATGGGCATGCACATCGCGCGCCGCAGCCTCGATGCGGCCGTCGGGCGCTAAACGCCAGACGACGCTACGCACGGCGTCGGAGACGTACACTTGGCCATCTGCGTCGACGACGATGCCTCGACCTGGGTGGGCATGCGTCGCAAAGCCGATGCACACAGCGAGCACCAGCGCCAAACCCCGCGCGCAAAAGTTCGTATGTAATCGGGAAAGTGCTTGCATGGGGTCACCTGTGTGCGAGTACACCATGTTGAATCAGGCAGCGAACGCGCCCAGGATCGCGCGCCAACCGGCTTCCACCGCTGCGGCGTCGACACGGCCCATGATCGAGTCGACCACTTCGATCTCACCCTGGCCCGACCGCCCTGAGCGCACATCGAAGCGCAGCAGCGACAGCGCCGGGCCACCCCAGGGCGGTGCGATGTGTCCGGCAAGCACCAACCATTGTCCGGCCAGTGCCGCTTGCACGGTGTACCAGAGCACGCCATCGCGCCCGTCGCCTTGCTCAAGGAGTGTGCCGCCAGGTCGCGCATCGAGCACCATGCGACTCCCGGGGAGTACCCGGTACTCTGGCGGCCACCACGCATCGATGTCGTCTACCAGTCGTCGCCACGCAGCGTCGGCGCGCCGCGACAGCGGCAACGTGAATCGGACTTCGACGATGCGGGGTAGATTCGTGTCAGCCATGGCACCGCTCCTTTCAGGTTTCGAACCAACGCGCCATCGGGGCGCCGATCGCGAACACTCGCGGTGCCTGAAAGGGCGGACCCGATCGTGCCCACGATCGCGGCGTGCAAGCTCACGCGGCAGGCTCAGTGTGACTCATGGTGCGCCGCTGGCGAGCGGTCAGAGTCGGTCTGGGCATGGGTGAGAAAACTCGACGCATGACGAAATCATATTCGGTCGAGCCGGCGGAAAACTGATCGAAACGACTACGTTAGCAGCCGCTGGCGGGCCATAGAGACGGCATAGCGACGCACGGTGCCTCCTTGAACTACTCCCAAGGTGCCAGTTGCACTTCATCCATCCGATAGGCCGCGTGAGCCAGATCGTTCCTGGCGGAAACAGTTCGCAGTCGACCGCTGAGGCGCATCGGCTCCCACAGGTCGGGAATCGTTCCGGGTTCGCTGAGTTCTGCGTACACGATCTGATTGGGTGGCGGAGGCGGAACATGGATGCATGCACCGTAGTACGGCACCAAAAAGAACGAGCGCATCTTGCCGTTCGCTGTCAGCTCCAGCGGCACCACATAGCCGGGCAGCGTGACTTCGCGCCGATCGATCGCCGCAACGACTTCGGCGCTGCCGGTCTGCGCCATTGGATCCTCACGGTCATGGTCGATCTCGACCTCTGGCCACTCGCCACGCAACAAGGCTTCGCGTTCGGGTGCCGGCATCAGCTCCAACCAGTCGAGTTCGGGAAAGGGATCGGTGCTGACCGAGGTGGGGCCGGGCGGCGCCAAAAATCCCACCACAGCGGTGGCCTTCGGCGCAGGCTCATCCGCACCGCAGCCGAGAACCCAGGCCAATGCCAACGGCAGCGCAATCAGCCTCGGCTTCATAGCAATGCGTCAGCCGAGTTCCGCGCGCGCGCGCTGGAACCACGCCAGCACTTGCTCGCGATAGCCCGGACCGTAGAGCGCGACGAACTGCTGCGTGCGGAAATGCGTCGCATCGTTCAACTCGTCGATGCGCGCAGCGACGAATGCAGGCGTGAGTTGTATCTGGCAGTCGACCTCGATGCATCGGCGCCAGTCGGCATAGGAGGCGGGAATCATTGTCGGCAAAGCGCTCGTGTTCTGTCAGCAGTGTTCTGTTACTCTATAACATCTTTGCTGGTCAGGTACTGAACATGTCCACCGATTCTCGTTTGCCGGTCACGGTGCTCTCCGGGTTCTTGGGTGCCGGCAAAACCACAATGCTTAATCACGTGCTGAACAATCGCGAAGGGATGCGCGTGGCGGTGATCGTCAACGATATGAGCGAGGTCAATATCGACGCTGCGCTGATCAAGGACGGCAGCAATTTGTCGCGCACCGAGGAAAAGCTGGTCGAATTCAGCAACGGCTGCATTTGCTGCACGCTGCGCGAAGACCTGCGCGATGAGGTCAGGCGGCTGGCCGCTGAGAAACGCTTCGACTATCTGCTGATCGAATCGACCGGCATTTCCGAGCCGATGCCGGTGGCGGCGACCTTCGGCGTGCGCAGTGAGGATGGTTTTGCGCTCAGCGACGTAGCGCGGCTGGACACGATGGTCACGGTCGTCGACGCGGAGAACTTCGAGAAGGATTTTGGCTCGATCGACAGTCTCGCCGATCGCGGCCAGGTAGCCGGCGAGGATGATCGCCGGCCGCTGGTCGGTTTGCTGGCCGACCAGGTGGAATTCGCCGACGTCATCGTTATCAACAAGACCGATCGCGCTCGCCCGGAGCAATTGCGCCGCGTGCGCCAGATGCTGCGCGCGCTGAACCGCGATGCGACCTTGCTGGAGACCAAGCGCGGGCGCGTCAAGCTGCGCCAGGTGCTCGGCACTGGACGCTTCGATTTTGTCAGGGCGCAGCTCGCGCCAGGCTGGATGAAGGAGCTGCGCGGGGAGCACACGCCAGAGACCGAGGCCTATGGCATTACCAGTTTCGTTTACCGCGCCCGGCGGCCGTTTCACCCGGTCCGTTTCCACGCCTTGATCGAACAAGGCCTGGGCGGCGTGATGCGCAGCAAAGGGTTTTTCTGGCTGGCCACGAGGATGGACTGGGTGGGCGAGCTGGCGACCGTGGGTGGCGCCACCACGCATCAAGCGGCCGGCTTCTGGTTTGCGGCGCGTGCGCGCGTGGATGCTGGACTGGTCGATGCGCCCTACGATGCCACTGGTGTCCTCGATACCCCGATGCCCGCGCCCTGGCAGGTCGGCGATGCGGCCGAATACGCAGCAATGGAGCGCCTTTGGGATCAGCGCTTCGGCGACCGACGGCAGGAATTGGCCTTGATCGGGATCGGGCTCGACGAGTCGCGCATCCGCGCCGAGCTCGATCAGGCGCTGCTCACCGATGCCGAATTCGCGCCAGGCCCGGCATTCTGGCAACGCCTGCCCGACCCGTTCCCGCGCTGGCGCATGGCGAGCGAAACACCGCCCTGATCCGCGTCGGATGGTCCCGCGCTGCCGTAGCGGCGATGGCAACAGCGATAGCGCAAATCAGCTGAGGTTTGGGTCCCCGCATGGCGCGGATCACAGGGTCCGTGCGTTTCTCGGCAGGGCGACGTTTTTGAGGGAGTCGCCTAAGTCGGGGAAACGCCATTGCGCGCTTTGTTCTTTGCCGGAGCTTTGATGGCAGTGGTCGCTGCTCAGGGCGCCGTGCCGTTGCAGCAGCTGCTCGATGCCGACGGCAGCCTCAAGCTCGATACCGGTTACACCGGCGCCGTCGATGCCACCGGTTTCGACATGCAAATCGGCTGGGATGGACGACCGCAATTTGCGCCCAAGAGCGTACCGGCGGGCCAGGTGATCGATCCCGGTGTTTGGACCGCGTTTGGCGGATTGCCTAATGGCTGCAATGGGCAGATTTTGGCGATCGCGCCGATGCCTGGCGGCGAAGACATCGCGTATGGCGGGAACTTCAGCGTCTGCGGAGACGTAGCGGTCGGCAATTTCGCATTGTATCGGCCGAGCACCAACACCTGGCGAGCGTTGCGCCAGGATATTCCGCTCGTCAGGGATCTGCTGGTGTTCGATGGCGACCTCTATGCGGCTGTCGACGCCGGCATTTCGGCGGCCGACTCCGGCGTTCTGCGCCTGAACAGCGCGACGGGTATGTGGACACAGATCGGTGTGACAAACGATGCCGGCATGGCGCTCGGTGTCTTCAACAACCGACTGCATGTTGCAGGCCAGTTCACGGAAGTGGACGGCGTCAGTGCCAGCGGCATTGCGCGCTTGGACGGCAACGCCTGGTTGCCGCTCGGCAGCGGGCTTGGCGGCGCTCAGTTCAGCGGCCGTTCTATCGCCTCGACGGCAAGCCGCCTCGTGGTAGGCGGAGTCTTCAGTACCGCGGGCGGCGTCGCGGCGAACAACATCGCTGCATGGAACGGCAGCGCCTGGAGCAGTTTGGGTCTCGGCGCTGCGAACGGCGTCGACGATGATGTTCTTGATCTTGCCACGATCGGCAACGATGTCTACGTCGCCGGGCGTTTCGACAATGCCGGCGGTCAGGCCGCCTCAGGCATTGCGCGATGGAATGGATCCGCTTGGGCGAGCCTCGGCGCGGGCGCCGACAACGGCGTGGCCGGAACCGCAATCGCATTGAGCGCCAGCGGCAACAACTTGCACGTTGGCGGGCAATTCAGCTCGGCCGGCGGCGTCGCCGCGGAGAACGTTGGGCGATGGAATCACACAAGCCAGACCTGGTTCGCCATGGGCAGCGGCGCAAACAACGGCGTTCAGGCTCTGTCTGTGGCCGCAGGCCTGGTTTACGCGGGCGGCATCTTCGATCGCAGCGGCACGCTCTCGGTGAATGCGGCCATGCGCTGGAACGGCAGCAGCTGGAGCGCTCTGGGCGATGGACCCGGACTCGGCGTCAACGGCCGCGTGCAAGCACTGGCGCTGGGCTTGGGCTCGGTCTACGTCGGCGGCAGTTTCACGCGCGTCGGCACGGTCAACGCCAACGGCATTGCACGTTGGAACGGGAGCAGTTGGAGTGCGCTCGGATCCGGCGTCTCCGGCGTCGTCCGATCGATCGCAGTCATTGGCGGCTTCCCTGAAACCATCGTCGTGGGCGGTGTGTTTCCGAGCGCAGGCGGCGTACAGGTCAACAATGTTGCGCGCTGGAACGGCAGTGCGTGGTCCAGCCTCGGCGGTGGCGTGAACAGCTCGGTCAACAGCATCGCCATCGTCGGCAGCGATGTATTCGTGGGCGGTTCCTTCACTCTGGCCGGCGCGCTCGCCGCCAACCGAGTCGCGCGCTGGAACGGCGTCAACTGGAGCACGCTGGGCGCAGGCTCGACGAACGGAACCAACAGCACGGTCACGACTTTGGCAGTTTTGGGGCCTGATCTTTACGTCGGCGGTGTGTTTTCCCAGGCGGGCGGCTTGCCGACCAGCCAGATAGCACGCTGGCAAAGTGCAAGCGGTTGGTCAGCCTTGGGCTCGGGAATTGGCGGCCAGTTTGTAAGCAGCCTGGCCATTCTGGGAACCGATCTTTACGTCGGCGGGCGTTTTTCGACCGCAGGCGGCATCGCCGCCAGCAACATCGCTCGATGGAATGGAAGCGGCTGGAACGCGCTGGGTGCCGGGCTCAATGACGGTGTTTCGAGCGTCGCCGTCCATCGCGGCGATCTCGTTGCAGCAGGCGCCTTCACCGCCAGTGGATCGACGGTGGTCAGTCACATCGCTCGATGGGACGGCGTTGCCTGGCGAGCGATGGGCACCAGTCCCAACGTCGGTGCTCAAGGGCACCTGAGTTCGCCGCTGGACGCGCTGCTGCCGGCCGGCGATTCGCTGTTCGTCGGCGGCGCCTTAGGTGCCATCGGTGGCGACGTCTCCAGCGGAATCGGGAGATGGTCGATCGATGTGTTGCTGGCCGACGGATTTGAGTAAGCAGCGAAATCGTCGTCAATCAACATCGCCGATGGCTCGTTCAACCCGCCCGCCGGACTGCGCACCGAGTCTCTCGATGCAGCCAACGGTTCCAATCCCTGCGCAGCCGAACCGGCGCTGACCTCCAGTGCCCGGACGCAGCTGTATTCCTTGTTCTGGTCGTGCGAACAAGGCATCTTGGCCGGATGTCATGAAGCATCCGGCTCAGCGAAGGCATGGCCGTCTCCATCCAGCCCCCGCCCACATTCCATCTTGCCTACAGTTTTGCTGGCGTGCGCCTGGACACCGCAGCGCGTCGGTTGTGGGTGGATGAGGTCGAGCGGCGCACGCAGCCGCTGGTCTACAACCTGCTGTGGCTATTGTGCGAGCAGCCGCGCCAGGTCATTCCGCGGGACGTGCTGTTCCAGCGGTTGTGGCCCGATGGCAGCTTCCCGAGCGACGAGTCGCTGAGCCAGATTGTGTTCAAGCTGCGCAACCTGCTTGGCGCCTATGGCGGCGCTGTCGTCACTGTGCGCCATGTGGGATTGCGTCTGGATGCGGACGTGCGGGTGCGCGAAGCAGACCCGGCGCTGCTGCCCGAGTCCTTGGTGGCGCCAGAGGACATTCGCGGCGTGGCCAGCGTCGAGGCCGCCAACGATGCCGCCGCCCCTGACGAAGAGGAACGCCCGGCAGCGACGGAATCGCCGGCGCAGCCTGCGCCGGCGCCAGTGGCGGCGCGGCCGCGTCGACGCCGTTGGCTGGCGATCGCCGCTGCGGCCATCGGCGCACTGTTCCTGGGACTGCAGGCATGGTTCGGGCACGTGGTCGATCCGGGATTTGGCCTGCGCGTAGCGGATCTGGGCACGTGGCGGCCGGCCAGCGTGCGCACCATCCACGAAGCGCTGGCTGCCGACACCCGCGGGCAGCGCAGCCGGGCCGTTGCCCTGATGGAAACAGTGGATGCCAGCGATCCCGACTCCGCAATCCCGGCACTCTTTCTCGCGATCTGGTGGGCGCAGGCAGGCGACGCGCGTGCGGCGCCCATGGCGGAGCGCTATCGCCAGCGCCTGGGTGACCGTGCGCCAAACTTCGTGCGCTTGCTCGGGACGCACTTGCTGGGTGCCGTGTCGTTGGGTCCGCCGGTCGGCCCAGCGCAGGTGGACCTGCTGCTGGCTGAGCGACCGGCCGCTCGTCGCTTGCTGCTGGCGCGCGCGCATTGGCATCTGGGAGAGGTCGAGAAAGAGGGCGCTCTGCGCGATCTGCGCGCGATCGTCATCGACGATCTGGCCGACCGTATCCAGGTGACTGCGTTGCTGGATCGCATCGCCTTGGGCGACGGTGCGGCCCTGCCAGCGTTGCTGGCACCGCTGCCCACGCCCGATGCAGAGTCGCGCGTCGCGCGGCAGCAGATTGAGGCCTGGCTGGCGCTGGCGGCCGGGGATGTCGGTACCGCGCGGGCGCGGCTGGTCAACGGGATCGAGGTCGCCGCCGCAGCATCCCTGGTTGAGCCTGAGCGCCGTTTGCATCTCGCGGCCGCCGTGGCCAGCGGCCGCGTACGCGACTTCGCTGCCGTGCGTCATCATCTGGGTCGGGCCCGAGTCCTCGCGATGCAGCAGCAGCGACCGCTGCAGGCCGTGCAGGCGGGGCTTTTGCTCGTAGCGCTGCCGGACTGGGATGCGCCTACCCGCGAAACCCTGGCGACGGAGCTTGCCGGGCAGATTCCGCCCGGCGCCGTTTGGGAGTGCCTCGACGCGCGCCTCGTTTATGCACTGAGTGCGATAGCCGGCGATCCTTGTCTCGGCACACCATTGCCCAGCACTGCCAGCCTGCGCGGCGTGGGGCCCACGCTGCGCGCCTACGAAGCCTGGCAACAAGGCGATGCGACAGCCGCAGGCGTGCAACTGGACGCCGCCATTGCCGACGGCGCCGAATCCGGTTTGCTGGCGCCATTCGTCCAGCTGCTGGCCACTCGTTTGGGCCGGTCCACCGCCGCTCCTGCGCCTGGGCTGCAGCTAAGCCCTCTGCTCAGCGTGCAGGCCACAGACTGGTGGGCCGCTGAACATCTCGCTCGGGAACAATAGTTTAGTAACGGTACGACTCCCCGCGCACGAACCAGCGCGGCGCGCAGCGCACCACCAGACCAGCCTCGCGAGCACAATCGGCTCGGCCCAATTCCACATCGTTTCGGCGCAAGACGCGAGGCGGGCGTGCGCAATCGGCAAGAGCATCGCAGCACCTGCACCCGGAGACCTCCCGTGAGCCGCCATTTCGCCCGATCAGCCGCCCTTTGTTTTGCGCTCCAGCTCGGTATGCACAGCGCCGACGCACAGCAAGAGACCGCCGCCGAACCGCAGCTACCGCCGGTCGAACTGTTGGAACCTGAGAATCTGGCCAGCGGTGAAGTCGTCGGATTCCATCCAAGAGTTCATCAGAATTGGATCGGCGCTGGCGGCGTGTTTCAAACTGAGGCCATCCAGCGCGGCTCGCTGCACCTGTTTGTCCGTGCGGATGGCTCATGGCGACACGCGCAGCGATTGGTGTCGCCAACGCTCCATCGCGACGGCGACACGTTTGGCTCGCAGTTCGCACTGAGCGACAACGTCATCGCCGTCGGCGACTACGCTGCCGAACGCGATGGCAAGATCGTCGGTGCCGTCCATCTTTACGCGCTCGACGACGGCGTCTGGCAGCACACCCAGACGCTGCATATGGCGTCGCCCCGCCACTTGGCTGGATTCGGCGCCTGGGTCGACATCGATGGCGACACGCTGGTCGTGGGCGAAGCGAACGAACTCATGGTTGGCGGCTGGGGCGACAATCTCGCCGTGCATGTATTCGAGCGCAAACAGGATCGCTGGCATGCGGCGCACGTCATCGTCCGTCCGGCGAACGTCGCCGCGACGCCCGAGCAGCGCGACAAGGCACAGCGGGAAGGCATGTCGCGCCACGCGGGGTTTGGCGCCCATTTCGATCTGGCCGGCGATCGGCTGGTGGTCTCGGCCATGGGTGCCAACGCGCTGCTGGCGTATCGCCGCGAGCGAGGACGCTGGCGCCTGGTGCAACGGATCGACGATCCAGGCACCGATTCCGCCTTTGCGCGCACCGTTGCGATGTCGGGAACCACGCTCGTTGTCGCGGCGCTTCGCGGGAACGGACGCATCGCGGATACCGGCGTGGCCCATGTCTACCGCGAGCAGAACGCTCGTTGGTCGCTCGCGCAGACGCTGTCGTTGCCGAACGGAAACGCACAAGACATGTTCGGGCATTGGGTGGCGATCGACGATGGCACCATTTTGGTCGGTGCGCACCAGCGACTGATGAGCGCCGGACTGGCCTACGCGTACCGGCAAAGCGGAACGCAATGGACCTTGGACGCGATACTCAATCCACCAGACGCCTGGCGCCGACGGATGAGCGCCTATGCCGTCGACATCGATGCCGGAACCGCAGTTCTGAATCCGGGCAACGAGCTGCTCGCCGGCGGCCCACTGCAATCCCCTGGCCCCGGCGGCGTGTATGTCGCGGAGATCGACACGGCGCGCCACGAGAAGCAGGGAAGCTAGTCACTCAGGCAGCTGCTCTCAGGACGCCAAAGCGATGGCCGAAAATCACCCAGTCGCTCGAGCCCTTTTGCACCACTTCAAGGCTCGGTTCACCCGCACATCAGGTGGCTAGAATCAGGTGATCAGTGACGGCCGATGTGGTTTCGCTTGGGCGTGGAAAGTGGGCTGGCGCGCTTGAGCCCGTGCATCCAGCGCATCAGCTGTTGGAACGATTAGAAGATTGTCACCAACGTGGTAGCGTCATCGTCACCGGCCAGATCCCGCATGCTGACAGTTGGTCCAAAGGCTGGCCGCATCCTCGCGATCATCGGAACGGCACAGCCACTCGACACCACCGGTTGCGCTTTTGCGCGGAGACCATCGAAGGCTGCCCAGGCCTGCCACGGGCGAGAGGTGCACGGTAATGCTGACGTCCGCTCCGATGCTGATTTGTCGAACACCATAGTGGTCGACCTCGACCTGTGCCGGATAACCGTAGGCCAACATTTGCGCGAGGCTCGGAAAAACGCCGAAGGCGGCAAAGTGCTCCTCAATAGCGACTCCGATCGCACGAAAGATGCCCAGATCCTGAGAAATCTGCGCCCGATGCGCCAGGTAAAGATCGGCATCCGAGGCATCGGGTCGGCGCCGCACCCCATCTGGACCTGCGCAATCTGGCGCAACGTGTTGAATGTCGATGCGCGAGCTCGTGCAGGTCCACGCTGCCGCGTAGAAGGGCATGCGCGGTGCGTAACGATGCACGATGTCGCCGCCGCCGCCACGTGCGTTGAGTGTGAGCATGTAGAGTGCTGGCAGGTATTGCTCCGCCGCAAACCAGTGCCGTTGCTGAAACGGCGATACGCCGCCCTCGCGCAGTGTTGCTGGCCACCGCCCATACGCCATGAAGTACTCGGTGAGGGACGTCAGCGCGGCGCGATTGAGCAGCAGCTCTTCGCGGATCTGATGAGATTTTGCGTACTCAAAATACCGATCGGGCAAGGGCGATGTGACGTCGCGGGCTGCGCTCAGAGAAACGCAGCCCGGCAGAACTTTTTCGATATCCGGACGCTCGGAACTGCAGGTGAAATACCCATCGCCGGGATCCTCAGAGCTCGACACGAAGCTATAGCGAACCGCACCGCCTTTTCCTTCACTTAACGCTATTTCGAATCCCCGCTGCGGCACCGGCAGGATGCGCGCCGATTCCACCCAGCGCGTTGGCAGGATCGGCCACTCGACAGACGCGGGCCAGCTTCCGGTGCTGGCAAAGACTTCCCGTAGATTGCGGCTGTACGTGCTCGCGATGGGCTGCAACTCGTCGCGTAGCTCACGCCGCAAGGCTTGACCCCAACGGGCGTCCGTGAGCTGCAGAGTCGGCTTCCCGCGCTCGTCCACACAACCGGGCAAAAGCAAGGAGACGTCTGGCCGATTTGTGCTGGTGCAGATCCAGACGTCATTCCAATGGCCAGGCTCGGTGCGATGCGTGTAGCGCACCACGCCGCCGCCCGCTTCGGGCGCCAGCTGAATGCGCAGCTGTGGTCCCTGAATCTCCAGGCCGGCGATTGCCGTAGACGGCGGCAAAGGCGGTAGACCCAGCTCCTCTATGCGACTGGGATAGCGCTCATTTGAGCTAAAAAAGCGACTGGTTGCACCGGTAATCAGGCGTGCTCGCACCACAATCGCATCGCGCAGCGATTCGACATGCGAATCGCTGCGGTCCAGCGCGCTGAACGAAGGTGACTGTGCGCTTGCGGTTTCTGAGAGCTGCGCGCAGGCAATGGTCAACAGCATTAAGGGCAGCAGTCGTCGCATAGTCGAGATTGCAACCGATATCGTGATTGCGTATCGGTAGCATACGGGCGAAGTGGGCATCTCGCTCCTGCCGTTTTCTCGTCACGAGTCTTCCGATCAGCTACTGCCGAATTTGATGGCACGGACGAATTGTTCAGCAACGGCCCCGAGTAAGCGCAAACGCTTGAGTTCGTCTCAGGAACATTCGACTGTCGACTACACCGGGCGAACTCAAGCCCGGCAAAGGCGGCATGATCGACGAGCGCGAGCCTTCCGCGTTGCGTAAGCGGGGACTCGATGGCGACTACTGGATCGCACACGTCAAAGGCGTTGGCTCCGGCTTGGCGTCACGGGTCATCATCGCTGCGCAACGGGATCACCGACTTAGCCCGCATATTTCATGAGGTCGCGATGAAATGGCTTAGTTTCGTTGTTACAGCCCGGAAATCATCGAGTTTGTCGTACTGACAAAGTGTTCGCTGCCATTTCCTCGCTAACACGGCCCTCGCTCGTTCTTTGCGCCGGACTCTTCGTTGCTCGTCGTCGCAATGGAACAACCATTCCTTCTCCTCCCGCCTCGATTCCGGCGCAAAGCCCTTCGCGATCTTCCGCGTTCCCTCATGAAATATGCGGGCTAGTCTTTTTCCAGTGCCTCCCTGGCCATCGGCACTGTCAGCGCGGTGCTGCTGTTTTCAAAACCATTGGCGAACATGCCCTCGGGCACAATCGGGTCCTGATCGGTGGCGCTGTCGTTACCGGTGTTCAGTGCGGTGGTGCCCGCTGGTGTACTGACGGTTGCGGTGTTGGTGACAAAGGCACCGACTGCACCGTTCACTTCGGCCAGCAGATCGAAGCGCAAAAACTGATTGACGCCCAGATCGACCAGAACATTGAGATTGCCGGTGCCCGCACTGGGGCTTGGGCAGGTCGCAGTCGATTGCGCCGGTACGCACATCCACATGCCATTGATGAGCGTGGCTGGCAGGTTATCGATGACGTTCGCTCCCGTCACCGCGTTGGGGCCAGCATTCGCGACCACAATCGCGTAAAGCGTTTGTTGGCCGTTGACCAAGGCGTTGCGGTTATTGGTCTTGGCGATTTGCAAATCCGCACCCGGCGTGACGCTGACGCTGAACTGCACGGCCGCGGAGGTATCGACACCGCCATTGGCGGTGCCGCCATTGTCGCGCACGCGGGCAGTGATGGTGGCCGTACCACCGACGCCGGTGAGGGAGTAAGTGAGCGAGCCGTTGTTGGCGATATCGAGCGAGTTAGCGACGAGAACGCCGGCGGGATCGCTGACCGTGTCGATCAGAAAATCGGCGACGGCTTGTGCAGCGTCTTCATCGGGCGGGCCAAGATCTACCGTGGCAAACCCGGCCTGGGTTTGCGCGCCCGTCGTGCCCGCCGGATGGGTGGCCACGGTTCCCAGGCTTAGCGACGGCGCATCATTGACGGCATTGACGGTCAAGACCAGGGTATCGCTGCTGCTGCTGTTACCGTCGGAGACCGTCAGCGTAATGGTGGCGCTGCCGGATCCGTTCGCCACCGGCGTTACTGTCACCGTGCGTTGAGCGCCACTGCCGCCAAACACAATATTGGCGTCGGGGACCAGCGTGGTGTTGCTGGAACTGCCGCTCAGCGTTAGCGACGCCACCGAGGTTTCGGCATCGCCAATCGTGATCGCCAATGCGCCAGTGGTGCCATCTTCATTGATCGTCTGATCGATTAGGTCGCTGATGGTCGGCGGCGTATTGGGGCCATAGAGTTCGAGTTCATCAATGCCGATGCCGAAGACCGGTGCGAGGGTCTTCAGGCGGAAACCGGTCGCGAACACGCTGGGGAAGCCATACATCTGGCGCAGGGCGGGATTGACCACGCTGCCGGGATAGGTGACGGCGGCGATGGTCTGCCAACTGGACTCTGGCGTGTTGGCGTCGGGATTCGGCACGGTAGTGAATTGCAGGGTGTAAATGCCGTCGGAACGGGTGGTCTGCACGCCAGTGTGGTCGCGACCAAAGGCGACGCGGTGGATGGGGATGGGCGTCGCGCCGAGATTGATGCCAACGAAGCTGTCGAGCGTGTCGGCAACCCAACTGCTGGCGTTGCCATAGAGTCCATCGTTGACCTTGGCGATCGCGTGCGGAGCCGCGGGAATCACGTCCTTGGCAAAGGCGGTTTTTCCCCGAGCGAGGTTCTGCGGCACGCTGCCGCCGACAGGGACGGCGGGCGGGTTCGTGGTTGCAGCAATGGTAATGGTGAAGCTGGCGGTGGCGCTGATGTTGGTGTTGTCGGTGGCGGTGATGGTGACGGTGGTTTCGCCGATCGGGAAGCGCGAGCCGCTGGGGTGCGAGTAGCTGAGCGTAGGCGGCAGACCGCTGTCATCGGTGGCGGTCGCGGCCGGGTAGAAGAGAACAAGGCCCTGCGAATCCGCGGCGAAATTGGTCTGGTTTGCATAGCCGGAAATCACCGGCGGCTGGCCGGAAATGCCTGCGAGCGGGACACGGAAATCGGCAATGGCGGGGTCATTGCTCGGGATGTGCAGGAGCGCGGCGAGCGTACCCTGGATGCTGGGTGCGAAGGTGACGGTGAAGGTGATGCTTTGGCCCTGTGCGAGCGTGTTGCTGGCAGGCGGCGTGAGCGTGAACTGCGCCGCATGCGTGCCGGACAAGGAAAGCGTACCCAGATTCAGCGGGGCGTTGCCGGCGTTGGTGAGAGTGAACGTTCTCGTGCTGCTGTCGCCGGGCAGGAGGTTGCCGAAGTTCACGCTGCTGGTGTTGTGAGTCAGCGGGGTGCCAGCAGGTTGCTCGACGACCAGCTCGGGCAGCTGGCGGTAGATTTCCAGTTCATCAATGGCGTTGTTGCCGGTGCTGCCAACGAGGCGCAGGGCGGTGGCGGTGACGGGGTTGAAGCTGAAAACATGGCGACGCGACGGCGTGGCGAAGTTGACGCCACCGGCGAATCGGTAATCGAGCGTGCCGATGGTGGTCCAGCTACCCGCGGGCGTGTTGGCGTCCGGGTTCGCGACGTTCGTGTATTGCAGCGTGAACACGCCAAAGGTACGGTCGGTGATGACGCCGGTGTTGTCCCGGCCGAAGGCGATTCGATTCACGGTGCGGCTCGCGCCGAGGGCCACGCCGGCGAAAGGCGCGGGGATGTCATTCAACCAGCTGAAGTCGTTGCCATATCGGCCGTCGTTGAGGTGCGCGATGCTGTGAGCTGGGAAGCCCACGATGACACCATCGGCGAAGGGCGTGGCGTTGGGGCCGCGGGCAAGATTCTCCGGCGCAAAGGTGCCGCCTTCGCTCACGAGCGTAAGCCCACCGCCGTTCAGCACGAGACCGACTTGAGCATAGATTTCGATCTCATCAATGCCGGTGTCGGCCGATACGGCGACCAGCCGCAATCCGGTGGCCATGACCGGCGTGAACGAGTAGCGGTGCCGCAATGCCGGCGCGGCAAAGTTCGCGCCGCCCGCGCTCAAGTAGTCGAGCGTACCGATGGTGGTCCAGCTCGCGTCGGGCGTGGCGGCATTGGGGTTCGCCACGGTGGTGAATTGCAAGGTGTAGCGGGTGAGGCTGCGGTCGGAGAAAACGCCCTGGTTGTCGCGGCCAAAGGCAAACTCGTTGATCCGCACAGGCGTTGCGCCGAGGCTCACGCCAGCGAAGGAACGCGCGCTGTTGGCAATCCAGCTGTTGCTGTTGCCAAAGTTGGCGTCGTTGAGATGCGCGATGGTGTGCGCGGGGAAGCCGGGCAGCACGTCTTTGGCGAATGCGGTGCCGCTGGGCGCCAGGTTGCCGGGGCCGAAGGTGCCGCCTTCCTCCAGCAGCGTCAGGCCGCCGCCGTTGAGCACGAGTCCGCCGGTACGCGTTGCCGTGAGCGTGTAGGTCTTCTGCGCCGTGAAGTCCGACGAGGTCACCACAATGCTGACCGGGTTGGCGCCCATCACCAGCGGGATGCCGGGACTGTCGCCGCCGTTGGTGGTGAAGTTGCCGTTTACCGTGATGGTCGCGAGCGGGTCGACGGCGGTGGGCGTGACGTAGAGCAGCGCGACGTCGGGGGCGACGAAGATTTGGTAGCTGGTCGTGGCGCTGGTGAAGGCAGGCGTCAAATGGCCGGCGCTGACGCCGAGCAAGCTCAAGTTCGCGTTGTTGCTCGCCTGCTGGATGTTGAGTGCATAGGTCGCGCCGGTGCCGGTGCTGCCGTAGATGTCGGTGGCGGTAACGGTGATGGGGAACGTCCCCGTCTGCGCGGGTGTCCCGCTGAGCGTGCCGTTGGCGGCGAGCGTGAGTCCACCCGGCAGCGAGCCGCTGGCGAGGGTGAAAGTCGATGCGCCACTGCCGCCGCTGGACGTGAAGGTCTGGTTGAACGGAACGTTGGTGCGGCCGTTGGCGGTCGTGGGATTGTTCACCGTGATGATGGGACGCGAGAAGCTGAGGGTGCCAGCTGCGTCGGTGAAGAAGCCATTGGCGTCGGTCACCCGGACGCTGAATGAGAAACCGCCCTCCTGTGTGGGAATGCCACTGACGACGCCGGCGCTGGACAAGGTGAGTCCAGGCGGCAGCGCGCCGGGTGAATTGGGCGTCAGGCTCCACGTCACGGCACCGAACGCGCCGCTCTGCGTGAAGGTGCCACTGTAGGGCTGGCCGACAGTGCCGCTGGTGATCGCGGGGCTCGTGATGGTGAACGCCGCCGCACCGTTGGAGGTGACATTCAACAAACCCGGTCCAGTAATCAGCGCCGTCTCGTGTGTCGCGCCGGAGCCGATGGCACCCCAGGTGCCGGTGGCTTGTAGCAGGCCACTAATCGTTAAGCGGCGGATGGTATCGGTGCCGGTGAAGGCGAGATGCAAGGTGGTGCCGGTGCCGAGTGCGACATCGGCGCCGTCGGCGAGTGTGGGGAGGTTCACCGCGAGCATGCCGGCGATAATCTGCGTGGCGCCGCTGTAACTGTTCGCCGCCGCAAGCGTAAGCCTGCCCGCACCGGTCTTGGCCAGGCCGCCGGTGCCGGAAAGCGCGCCGTTGAAGGTGGCTGTCACGCCGCTGGTATCGACCAGCGACAGGTTCGTCAGCGTCATCGGCACGGACGTGGTGAGGTCGCTGCCGGTGACTTTCAGCAAGCCTCCGGAGAGGTTCAACGTGCCTGCGCCCTCGCCTTTGGCGATGCCAGCCACGCCACCGACATTGAGTGTGCCGCCAGGATTGAGATTGATGTAGCCCTGACTCGAGGGGCCGAACGCCAGCATTACACTGCCTGCCGTGACGCTTGCGCCCCCGCCCACCGAGACCCCGCCGTCGCCGTTGTAGCCGACGAACAAAGTGCTGCCGACCGCCAACGAGGAGCCGGCGCCCGTGACGCTGGCAAAGCCGCTCGTGCCACCCGGCAGTACCGCGAATGCGAGCGTGCTTGGCGTGCTCACTTGCGCGCCATTCTGCACCGTGAGCGAGCCCGTTCCGCCAACGCCGATCTCCATGAAGCTCGCCGCACTGAGGGAGTGGCCCGCGCCATCCACCGTGACGGCGACATCGCGCGAGAACGTGCCGGTGCTTTGGAGCGAGCCGCCGAGGACGGAAATCGGACCCGTGCCGAGCGCGTTGGCGGCGGGCACCACGATGCCGCCGCCGTAGAGCGTGGAACCGCCCGCGTAGCTGCCGGAGGAATTGAGATAGAGATTGCCGCCGCCGATCTTCACGAAACCGCCCGGGCCGCTCAATGCTCCGCCGAACACGCCGTCGACACCGCTCGTGTCGATCAGCGTGGTGTTGTTGAGCGTCATCGGCACGGTGGTGGTGAGGCTGCTGCCGGTTACCTTCAACGTGCCGCCGTTGAGGTAAAGGCCGCCCTCGCCCGCGCCCGTGCGGATGCCGTTAGCGCCGCCGACGTTGAGCGTGCCTCCGGTCGCGAGCACGAATGCGCCGCTACCGCCGAGCGATTCGCCGAGTCGAAGCTGCCCGACCGTGGCCACACCGCCGCTGCCAACGGTCATCACGGCAGGGCCTTGGAGGCCGACGAAAAGCGCGCTTCCGGCCGTGAGCGAAGACCCGCTACCGGTGACATTCACCTCGCCTCTCGAGCCCAGCTGCACCGCCAGCGCGGTGGTCGTGACTGAGGTCACTTGTCCGCCGCCCGTGACATTGAGCGTGCCATTGCCGCTGCTGCCCACTTCCAGATACTCGCTGCTGCCGAGCCGCGCATTCGCGCCGCTGACCGACATCGTCGCCACGCTGCCCGGCGCCGCGCCTACCGCGATCAGGGCCTTGCCCGTCGCCTGGCCTGGCACCGCGACCGCACCGCCATCGACGAAAAAGGCCCCCGTCCATGGATGCGCGCCGTTCAAGGCGAGCGTTCCTGTGCCGAGTTTGGTCAGCGGACCTGTGCCGGTGACCGGCGCTGCGAAGTTCACGTCATTGGCGCCGATATCCACCACACCACCGCCAGCACCCAACGGTTGCAGGCGCGGCGTCACGTCCGCCGTGTTGCCCGACGCCCAACGCAGGCCGCCGCCGTCGAGGGTCGCAGTGCCGCTGCCCAGCGTGGCGAGCGACGAAAACTGCACGAACCCGCCCCTCACGGTTGTGCCGCCGGCGTAGGTGTTGCTGGGCGCGAGCGTCAGCGTGCCCGCGCCGTGTTTTGTCATGCCGCCCGTGCCCGCCAGTGGCGTTTCAAAGCTCACGTTGTTGCCATTCAGATCGAAGCTGAAGTTGTTGAGCAAGCGCAGGCGCGGAGAGATGTCAATCGTGCTGCCTGGCGCCCAACGCAGGCCGCCGCCGTTGAGCTGGATGTTTCTAAAACCCGTCGGCGTCTGGCTTTGATTCGCCGCCTGGTTGAGGAAGCCGCCGTCGTTGAGGTTGCCCCAGGTCGAGAATTCAATGAAACCGCCGCGAACGATGGTGCCGTCCAACAGCCCCTGGCCGCCGCCTCCGTAGTAGTTCTCGCGCGTGAGCTTGAGGATGCCAGGGCCTTCCTTGATGAGCGCCCGGCCCCAGATGCGCGCGTCGATGACCGCTCCGCCACCCGTCGTATCGAAGATGGTGTTGTTCACCCCGAAGCCGATGTTGCCGCCAGCGATGGTGAGAAAGCCGCCCGGTCGGACTCTGATTCGCGTACCGGGGAACTGCACCGAGGGCGCGATGCCAATGTCGCCACCGGTGGAGAAAAAGGTGCCATCCAGAGCCGGCCTACCGTTATCCGCGATGGTCAGTGTCGAGTTGCGCAGCACCACCGCCGCTACGGGCCGGTTATTGTTCTCGACATCGTCGACCAGACGTATCACGCCGCCGACGTTGATGCTGCCGCCGTCGGCGAGAAAGCTGCCATCGCCGCCCTCCGCAATGCGTAGATCTCCGGCGATGTTGAAGGTCGTCCCCGACGCTTCGACGATTCCAAAACGCGTCGGCGCTGGCGTCACCGTGAAGTTGCCCGTGTTCACGACCGCACCAGGGAGCGCTTCGAAGCGGGCGAAGGTGTTCGGCTCGGAGCCGACCGTCAACGAACCGGCGTTGAACACCGCGGTGCCGCCGAGCCTCGTGATGCCCGGCGCCACCACGACCGGGACGGTCTCGAAGTTTATGGAGCGGTTGAGTTGCAAATTCCCTCGTGTCGCGATGGCATCGGAATTCGGAAATGAAGTGAGCGTGCTGTTGATGGTGCTGAAAGCGCTGCCGCCTCCGGTGATGAATCGCCCTTGCAAAACCTGTAGGAAAGCGCCCGGGGCCGCCGTCAGCGTGACGCCATTGTTCAAGGTCAGATTGCCGCAAACACGCGGCACTTCCAGCGTTACCGCCACCGGTCCATTGATCACCGGGTTGACGGAAGTGGCATTGGCATAGGGCACGGGTTGGCCGTTCTGATTGAGCCAATTCACGCTCGTGTCATTCCACACGGTCGCCCCGGGCTGCAGTGTGTAGGTCTGCGCCTGCAGCGTTCCTGACAGGCCGAACAGGAGCAGAGCGATCAAGGGCAACGTGCAGCGCCCGCTTTGCATAGCGACTAGCGGGAACCTCTCGAAACCAGCTGCGCGAGCCGATGACCGCGCAGCCTGGCGCTCGGAATCCTGACGGCCCTGCCTGTCCGCTGCGGCTGCGCGCAGTGCGCCTGGTCCGCGGCCCCGTCGCGCCCATTTCGAGAGGTTCTCTTGGGAGCCCTTAGGCGTCGTCGGGCTGGCAAAGCGCTGTGAGCGCAGTTCACCGGTGGTCTCGGCAGCATCGAACATAAAAGAAGTTCCGCGGTGGGCCTCAATTGGCTTAACGCGGTCGAGCGACGGAATTATCAGAGGGCATGAAAAACGGACCGCCTCAACGGCAATGCACCGAAGCCCAGCCCTCCGCCCAAAATCAATGACGCTCCGCCGCGCTCAGGACCGACGCGTCCGGCCGGCGCAGTCGATCAGCGTTCGCCTCAAGGAAAAGCTCAGAGGCCATCACAGTGATCGCCGCATGACTCAAGCCCGCCACCTCATCGTTGCTCAAGGCCAGCAACGTCTCTATCGTCGATGACACTTGGTGTGACGGGTAACCGTTTCGCTGCATCGCGAGCGCAATGCGACACGCAATGCACTTTTGCCCTTCTTGGCCGGCGCGATAACTTACGTCGCTCCGGTGTCCGACCGCATCGCCGCGACCAACGACTCGACATCCCCGTCCGACATCAAACGAAGCTCTTTGAGCGCGCCAGGCATGTGTGGAAATGTCCGCTGGGCATTCCACGAGCGTTGGATCGAGCTGGGCTCAATCAACACCACTCGTGTACCTTCGAAGCACTGGATGTCGGCAGGAACGCCCTCGTTCCAAATCCAGGACTTAACAGAACCGGTACTCCCATGGTCGGAGGCGCCGCGAAGCGCGGACCAGTTCATCAACTGCCATCCGCTAGTCGCGATCTCATCGTTAATCGAAGTTCCATTGCCGGCCGCCGCGATGACGGAATCAAGTGGTGCCGGGCCGTCGATGCCTAGCTGCGCCATTGCGGCCACTAATAGTATGTGGAGCTGGAAATTGTCCGCAATCCCGGTCAATTTGCAGTGGAATCCACGCATCGTCGGCAAGTGGATAACGATCAGGTCTTCGTCATCAAGGACCTGAACCATCTTTCCGAGGAAGCCGTAACGATCTTGATAGCGGATCAGTTTGCCCAGAATGGCCGGCTTTTGCGGCAGCCTACGTCGAAGCGCCGGCGATCTTGAGAGGCAAGCCATGGCCGCCCTCTCGGCCAAGTAGTAGGCCTCGTGAAACTCGGCTTCATCATCTTGAGACTCAATCGTGGCCAACTGCGCCAGGAGATGATCGAACACAGCCGAAGGAAATCGATGGGCATCGGCGCCCATCTCCACGAGGTAACCGGCGAACAAGGCGAGTTGTCCCACACGCGCCAGAGGAAAAGCGGCGATCCGCAGGTTCAGCGCATCGAGCAGCTCGGTCTTTTCTCGCCCATCCAACTGCCTGGTCGTGCGCACCAGCGTTTTGATCACTGGATCCAGGTCGCCATTGGCGCTCAGCACGCGATCGAGTTCGTCCAGGTTGGACACGAATTTGTTCACAGGGAATCACTTTCGTAGCTTCCAGCATGTGCACAGGCGAGTAGTTTTTCAAGTCGCGCCCGGATCGTGCTGGGGTATTGCGTGGCGCAGAGGATTTAGCAGGCTGTTGAGAAACAGCCTGCTAGCGCGAACCATGGATGGTTCGCACGTTGATCAAGCACGTAAGTGCTTGATCAATGGAGAGCGAGTCCGGACATGCGCCGGACTCGCGACTTGAGAAATGCACAGGAAGTGCGTTTCTCAACATCGTGTTAGTACTGACGTTCATGCCCGCCAGGCTGAGCGGTACTACTTCGTCATAACTCCCTTGCTGGCCTTAACCGCCCAACACCCGCGCCAACACCGACCTTAATGCCAACGGCCGCACGGGTTTATGCACCAACTGCACATCCGCTTCGGCGGCTTTGTCCTTTAACGCGGCGGAATGATCGGCACTGATCAGGATTGTCGGGCGATCGCCGCATGCTTGGCGTAGCCGCTCGCGCAACGCCAGGCCGGTGAGCCCGCCGTCGAGGTGGTAGTCGAGGATCCAGACATCGGTCTGGCCGGCGGCGGTTAGCGCATCGTCAAGACCGCCGGCACACACCACGCTGATGTCCCACGCCGCCAGCAGTTGCGCCAGGGCGGCGCGGCCGTCGGGTTCGTTGTCGACGATCAGCACGCGGCGGCCTGCGGCGAGGCGTGGACTTGCCGGTGCCTCCGCACGCGGCACGGCGGCGCAGGCCGGAACTTCGATGGAGATGGCAGTTCCGCGCCCCGGAACGCTGTCCAGCGCAATCGTATGTCCGAGCAGCCGCGCGATGCGTTGGCTGATGGCGAGGCCCAATCCCAGCCCTTCGGGCGCGGTTTCGCGGGCGGTGTCCAAGCGCTGGAACTCTTCGAATACGCGCTCGCGATCGGCGGGTTCGATGCCAACGCCGCTGTCGACCACGGTGAGTCGCAGATTCGGCCCTACGCGCCGCACACCGATCAGCACGCCGCCGCGTTGCGTGTAGCGCAGCGCGTTGGCGATGAAGTTTTGCAGCACGCGGCGCACGAGGCCGGCATCCGACTGTGCCCAGGCTTTGGTCGCAACCACGCGCAATCTGAGCCCACGCTCCTGCGCGGAGAGATCGAATTCGGCCGCGAGTGTGGCGATCAGCTCGCCGACCGCAAACGGTGCGCACTTGGGCGCGGCGCCGCCGACATCGAGGCGCGATAGATCCAGCAAGCCCGCCAGCAGCGCTTCGGTGGATTTGAGCGCGCTGCCGATCTGGCGCACGCTGGGCGCGTACTCGGCGTGTTTGAGCTTGAGCGCCAGCGCGTGCGTGTACAGATTTGCAGCGTTGAGAGGCTGCAGCAAATCGTGGCTGATGGCGGCGAGAAATCGGGTCTTGGCGGCGTTGGCCTGCTCGGCGCTGGCGGTGGCGGCGGCCAGCGCCTGCGTTCGCTCGGTAACGCGTGCTTCCAGGGTTTCGTTGCTGAAGCGCAGCGCCCGCTCGGCCGCGCGGAAGGCGCTGATGTCGGTGTAGGTGGTGACAAAGCCGCCGCCGGGAATGGGGTTGCCGCGGATTTCGATGACCACCTCATTCGGCCATTGGC
Source organism: Lysobacterales bacterium (assembly GCA_022844135.1). Classification (GTDB taxonomy): domain Bacteria; phylum Pseudomonadota; class Gammaproteobacteria; order Xanthomonadales; family SZUA-5; genus JALHMH01. Next base: position 213,273 of record JALHMG010000002.1, on the reverse strand, counting down.
GCTCGAATACGTAGCTCGATCCGGATTGCAGAAAGCTCAAGCGCCGCGCGACCAGCTCATCGACGGCGCCAGGGCCGAGCAATCCGCGCTCGGCGTTGTAGCGAAACAGCTCGGCCACCGGCCGGCCGACGCGCAGAAAATCGGGCGGGTAATCGAGGAGCGCGGCGTACCGCTGATTCCACGCGACGAGTCGTAGATCGCCGTCGACCACGCTGATGCCCTGGCTCAGATTCGCCATCGCGGTGTCGATCAGCGCGTGCGAAAAACTCACGGCTTCGCGCGCCTGGCCGACGACTTCGGTGATGGCGACCAGCTCCTCGCGAGCACCGCGGCGCGCGGCGTCGAGCAGCAGGCGCGCGGACGCAGCGCCGATCAGCGCGCTGAGCGCGTGTTCGATGGCCTGCGTTTGCTCATCGCTCGCGCGGCGGTCGCCATCGGACTCGCCAGGGCCGAGCAGGCGCTGCACGTGCGCCGCATCCAGCAGGCGCAGCGCGGTCTCGCGCAAGGCCGCGAGCAGCGGCGTGTGCGCGCGCGGCGGCGCACGGCGCTGCTCGCGGCGCGAGACGATCAGCAGCGTGAGCGTGTTGATCGAAAGGCTCCACAGCACGCCGTGCGTGAGTGGATCGATGCCGGACAGGCCGAACAGCGCGCGCGGCGAGAGCCAGCTCAGACCGAGCGGTGCCGCGATCCATGCCGGCTCCGAGATCAGCGCTGGCAGCAGCAAGGTGTAGGCCCAAACGGCGAGCCCGGCGGCGAGCGCGGCAAGCACGCCGCTGCGTCGCGCCTGCGGCCAGTACAAGGCGGCGAGCAGGGCCGGCGCGAACTGCGCGAGCGCGGCGAATGCGATCGCGCCAACGTCTGCAAGCGCATCGCCGGCATCGATCGCGCGGCTGTACGCGTACGCGGCGAGCAGCGTGGCGGCAATCACCGCGCGCCGTTGCCAGAGCACCGTGAGCGTGAGATCGCCATGGCCGCGACGCACCACCAGGGGCGCGAGCCAGTGGTTGCCGACCATGATCGCCAGGGTCAACGTGGCCATCACCACCATGCCCGCCGCCGCGCTCACGCCGCCCAGGAATGCGAGCACTGCGAGGCTGTTCGCCCCTGCGTTCAACGGTAGTCCAAGCACGTACAAATCGCTCGGCACCGCGCGCGCATCGAGCAGCGTTTGCCCGGCTACGGAGAGCGGCAAGACGAATACGCTGATCGCGGCCAGGTACAGCGGGAACGCCCAACGCGCGCGGTCGAGATGGCGCGGATCGCGGCACTCGATGACGCCGAGGTGGAACTGGTGCGGCAGCACGAACATCGCCAGCGCACCGAGCGCAATGAGCGTGACGAAGTTCATCCCCGGCGGCGCCGGTGCCGGCAGCGCGGCGCGCGCCGCGAGCAACGCCGGGATGCCATCGAACAACACGAATACGGTGAACACGCCCACGGCGCTCAGCGCCAGCAGCTTCAGCAGCGACTCGAACGCCATTGCCACGACCACGCCGCCGGCGCTTACGCCAGCGTGGCGCGTGCCGAACAGCATCGCGAACAAGGCCATCGCCAGCGCGGTCCACAGCGCGCTGTCGTGGCCAGCGGCGCCGAGCAGCGCGGCGGATAGCATGTCGAAACTCTGCGCAACAGCCTTGAGCTGCAGAGCGATGTACGGCACCAGGCCCACCACCGCGATGAGCGTGGCGAGTGCGGCAATCGCGATGCTTTTGTCGAAACGCGAGGCGAGCAGATCGGCGATCGACGTTGAGCGGCGCGCGTGGGCCTCAGACACCAGGCGCTTGAGCAGCGGCGTGGCGAACGCGAACACCAGCATCGTGCCGATGAAGGTCGGTGGTATCCACCAGCCATGGCGCGAGGCTTGCGTAACCGTGCCGTAGAAGGTCCACGACGTGCAGTACACCGCCAGCGACAGCGTGTAGACCGTGGGCGCGTGGCGTGCCAGAAAGTCGCTGCGGCGCTCGCCGAAGCGCGCGGCGGCGAACAGCAGCAGCAGCCACGCGATACCGGCGAGGGCGAGCAGGGTGGGCATGCTTATCGACTTCTCCTGGCCCCTCGAGTGTCGTCAGTATGGAAAGCTGGGTTCACACGAAGGCACGAAGACACGAAGGTGGGGCGACGATAGCGCTCGAGCGAGGCGAGTTCGACGTGCGCATCGATGAGCTCCGTTGGCGAAAACATGAGTCGGCTGTTCTAGCCCGCATACTTCATGAGGTCGCGATGAAATGGCTTAGTTTCGTTGTTACAGCGTGGAAATCATCGAGTTGGTCGTACTGACAGAGTGTTCGCTGCCATTTCCTCGCTAACACGGCCCTCGCTCGTTCTTTGCGCCGGACTCTTCGTTGCTCGTCGTCCCAATGGAACAACCATTCCTCCTCCTCGCGCCTCGATTCCGGCGCAAAGCCCTTCGCGATCTTCCGCGTTTCCTCATGAAATATGCGGGCTAGCCGCGCAACCGCTGCGCTGCTGGTCGCTTCAGATCGCTGTAGGCGACATCCAAAAATGCAGGCGAGAGCCTCATCGTGCCCCAGGCGAGGTCAGCAGCAATCGCTATCGAGTCGAGTGGGCGCCGAGCTCCTGTGCGTTCTTGTCCGCGGGAGGAATTCAGTGCGTTTGAGTTTCTGCGCACCTCAATCGATATGCGCCGCCAAGTGAATCCTGATTTTTTGCGCTACCTTGCGCGCGTGTCGGTCCAGAATTTGCAACGTCGCCGCCCGAATCTCGCTGGCTGCTGCCGCAAATCGCTCCAGATTTTCCGTTGCGACCATCGCAAATGCGAGTTCAGCCGCTGGATAGCGTTCTGACAGCGCCTTCGCAAAGCCCGCGGTCTCCATGGTGAGATACAGCGATGCAACGATCCGCTGTGGTCGTCTCAGCGCGATCAAGGTGCCTTGTACAAAGTCGTTGGGCATGGCTTGTGCCATCGCAGACTTCAAGATCGTCTCAATGGCCGATGCTGCGTCTCGCTTTGCAAAAGGCCCCTTCTTCCAAACGTAAGCCGCGAGCTGCAATAAGTCGCTTCGTTGCATATCGATCTTCAGGCCACGTGCGATGGACTCGAATGCGATGGCTGGTTCTTCCGCCAGATTTGCACTCATAGCCCGCAGCCACAGTGCGCCAGGATTAGCGGGCTCAATTTCGCAGAATCGCGAAATTTCGCTAAGGCATTCCTGAAACCTGGATTGGTTCATGAGCGCAACCGACAACACAATTCTCACCGGATGATCCGGCCACCTGTCGAGCGCCCTGCGAGCGAGTGCTTCGGCGTTCTTGAACTCCCCCTGGTTTAGAAGGAGTTGCGCATAGTCCAGGAAGTCGCCTGGATCTTCGACCCGATCAACCAGCACTCCGTAGACTTGGCGCGCTTCGCCAAACCTCGCGGCATTCACCAATGTGCGCGCAGCTCGCCGGGCGACGTAGCCAGCGACCGTACCGTCATGGAGTCTCTTTTCCAGCAACAGATACCCTTCGTCCAGCGCGCCTCCAGAAAAGAGTGCCGCAATGAGGAGCATCTCGATGCTGGGATCGTGCCGATACTCAAGCAATCTTCGCGCTGCCGCTTCGGCCTTAGACCATTGGCCGTCGAGAAAGTACGCAATCGCCGAAATCCCCCAAGCGGCGACGAAATTCGGCGATTGTTCTAACAATCGCTCGGCGATCTCTATCGCAGGTTTGGGCTCTCGAAGCTTTACAAATACAAGTGCCAATAGAAATCTGGTCATCCAATGGGTCGAACCATTCTCTAGCTGACGCTCAAGCTCAATCTTGAGCGCGACCAGGGACTCTGGTTCGCCTTCATCCAGCGCAACGTGTATCTGCTTCAGATACTGCGCGAGAATTTCATGGTCAAAAAGCCTTTCCCGCAGCTCGATCGGAACCTCGACACCCACCAGCATCTCTCGCACCGCGTGCTGCACGGCTGTGCTCCTATTGGAGTCCAGCAATCGTTTTGCGGTTGCGATCAGCGACGCCGAATCGTCGACATAGAACGAGCGCATGAACTTGGCGAGCCACAGCAGCTTGGTGCGCTCGCGACGCGATATGCGCATCAGGTACCAGATATTGAAGAATCGCTCGGCGACTTCGAAACTTTGGCGCTTGCCTTGCATGGGACCGCGACGCAGCAGGCCGGCGCGCAGCATCTTGCTGAGTTGCGATGACGTGGCATTGATTCCAAGGCCAACGCGATTCTCGACTTGCGCGGCCGTCTGCGGATCGTAGGCGAGCGCCACTTGGACGAAGACTCGCTGCTGCTGCAAGGGCAACGACTCGATGCGTGCCTTGTAGAGAGGCGTGCACTGATCGAGCAGATTTTCGATGTCGCGCTCCACATCACCATCGAGCCCTTGGGCCAGCACCCTGAACAGCATCGACACAGTGCGCGGATTGCCGCCGGTGAATAGCTGCAGGGCCTGCAAACGCGCTGGATTGTCGCGCGCTTCTGCGGCAATGTCGGGCCGTTTATTGCGCTCGGCGAGCGCGACCACCATGCGCTGAACTTCTACGAATTCGAGCGCATCCAGTTGGCGCACCTGGAGGAATTCGTAGAAGGCTTGCTCGTAGTTGAAGCTGGCCTCGAGCGGCTGGATCGCGGCAGCGATCACCATCGGCCCGCCCGGCCGCTGCAGTTCGGCGCGAAGAGCCCAAGCCTCGGCCTCGCTGATGCGTTCGAACACGAAGTCGATATTGTCGATCAACAGCAACAGGCGGCGGCCAATGCGCTTGCCGCCATCGAGGAGCGCGTCCAGCGCTCGCTGGGCGTTGCGATTGTCGAGACCGGCCTGTGCGGCATCAAGCTCAGCCGCGTGAGGTGCGTTGGTGAGTTCGACAGCGTCACTCAGCGCATCGAGGCAATTGCGCCAGAACTCAGCAAGGGAGGCGATGTTGTACTGCTCCTCTGGAAACAACAGCGGTATCCAAACCTCGCTGAGCGCCGAGTCTTCGCGAACGGACAGTGCCAATCGGTGCAGCAACGTCGTCTTGCCGAAGCCGCGCTGACCAAGCAGCAGCCAGTGATGCGCCACGCTCTCCAGCGTTTCGCGCCGTATCGCGTCGACCAGGTCGGCGAGCACTTCCTCTCGGGCGACAAAGTTGCGCCGCAGTGTCTCAGGGTCTTGCGCGGCCGGGTTGTAAATGCTCAGCGCGCGTACACTCACTGGCGGCACCACCAAAGGCGAACGAGCGGTGACAGGAACGCGTAGCGCAAGCCGCCATCGCCGACGATCGGAGTCAAGTATCCTTCATCGCACAGTACATCCAACTGATGATCGATCACGGCGTCCCTCACCGAACCCAGCGTTCGGCGCAGCGAGCCAGTCTCGGTCTTGGCGATCTTGAGCAACAGCGATTTCATGCCTTGCGCATCGGCTGCACCGTGATCTGAGAGCCTATCGTAGGCGTGCTGCAGGAAACTGCCGTTGACTCTGAGCAGGCGTTCGATTCCGCGATCGACATCATCGGGCGTTTCGATAGACGAGCCGCGCTTAGCCTGCAGGATCGATTCAAACAACTGATCGTGGTACCACGGGATGTGACAGCGAACGCGTTGCAGCATATGCTCGCGAGCCCGTTCGCTCAGCGTGTGGCGAGCGTGCCAAGACCAATGGAACCGGTTAGTAGAATCCTGAGTCCGGGCGCTTGCTGTTGCCAGCTTCGCAGCGTGTGCAGCCAGCGCTCGCCGCGCTCAGGTACTTTCTTCAGCAGCCGACTCAGAAACACGCTGGCTTCATCGATCGCCATTTGGCGCTTCTGCCAACTGCCGAAAACGGTCCAATCCGCGCTCTTGCCAACTGCAATCGGAGACTTTCAATTCAAAGTCGTATCCAGCGATGTCGACTCGGGCGCGCTTGAGAAACTCGAAAATGCGTTGGCGCATTTGCTGCGTTTCGCTTTCGAGGCGCTCAACAACACGTGTCTCGTCTTCGCAGCTTCCGATATCGATCAACGCCGTCTGCCACTTGGCTGCAGACAAATCGGCGAGCAGGTGCTGAGCAAGCGTGGTCTTGCCAATACGTCGCGGGCCAGTCAGAAGTATGTCCTTGCGCTCGTCGATCAAGCGCCTGAGTTCAGCCAATTCCCACTCGCGACCGAAAAAGAACTCTGCCATACAACTCTATCCAACGCGCTTGTTGTACAACAATTATGTTTTACAACATGGTTGTTGTGCAAGGTGGGTCTGTTTTGCTGCGATTCGGTTTGTTGCAACCCCAATCGAAGCCTTTTGGGAGAGGCGTCCATTTCATCAACCACCACGTATGCGATGCGCCAAGCCCGCTTCAACCGCGCGACGGATCGGCGAGCGCCAGCTCGCGTAGCGCCACGCCGGCCTGGGTGCGATTGCGCACGCCGAGTTTGTCGAAGATCGCCTGCAGGTGCGCCTTCACGGTGCGCTCCTGGATGCCCAGCGTATCGGCGATCTGCTTGTTGAGTTTGCCGCTCGCGACCAGCTCCAGTACGCGGAATTGCTGCGGCGTGAGCGTGCCGAGTTTGTCGATGGCCGGATCGCTGCCGCTCAGCTGCACGCCCGGCGGCAGCCAGACCTCGCAGGCGAACACCGCACGCAGCGCGTCGGCGAGCTGCTCGGGCGGCGCGCTTTTGGGAATGAACGCCTGCGCACCGGCGGCGAGCGCCTTGCGCATGACCTGCGGATCGTCGTTGCCAGAGACCATCGCCACCGCAACTTGCGGATGGCGCGCGCGCACCGAGGCTAAGCCGGCCAGACCGTGGCTGCCGGGCATATGCAGATCGAGCAGCAGCAAATCGGTGTCCGGCTGGGCGCTGAGCTGCTGATGCACGGCGTCGAGCGAAGCGACCTCGACCACGTCAGCGTCTATCGCCGCGCGCACGGCGCTCGCCAGGGCCTGGCGGAACAGCGGATGGTCGTCGGCGATGAGGATGTGCGTCATGGCGGCAATGTAGCGCGCCAGCGGCGCCGGCCACAACATTCTTGCGGCGCCCACCTACAATAGCCGCATGACCCGCCTCGAATCCTGGCTCACCAAGCTCAAGGACCGCTCGCCCAGCGAGCGCGCCGAAGCGTTGGCGCTGCTCGCGCAGGAGGACCCGACGCTGGCTGAAGAGCTGCAGCGCGTGAGCGGCGGCGCGACGCAAGCCGAGCACGCCATCGGCGCTGCGATCAGCGGCGAGGTGCCCAAGCGTATCGGCGAGTATCAGATCCGCAGCGTGCTCGGACGCGGCGGAATGGGCGTCGTCTATCTGGCCGAACGGCCGATGGCCGGCACGGTGCAGCGCGTGGCGCTGAAAGTGCTCGGCGATGCCTTGCTGTCGCCGCGCGCGTTGAACCATTTCTTCATCGAGCGGCGCATTCTCGCCAGCCTCAATCATCCGAACATCGCCACGCTGATTGAGGCCGGTGCGGCCGACGACGGCACGCCGTTTCTGGCGATGGAGTATGTCGACGGCCAGACGTTGGACGAGTACTGCGCGGGCCGCAGCGAGCGCGAACGCATCGATTTGCTGCAGGGCGTGCTCGATGCGGTGGCCTTCGCGCACCGCAATCTGGTGGTGCATCGCGATTTGAAGCCGAGCAATATTCTGGTGACGGCGAGCGGCGTGCCCAAGCTTCTGGATTTCGGTATCGCCAAGCTGCTGGACGACACCGGCCCACAGGCCACGCAGAGCCGCTTGTATACGCCGGACTACGCGAGCCCCGAGCAGCTTGCGGGCGAGCCGGTGACCACCGCGAGCGATATCTACGCGCTTGGCATCGTGTTCCATGAGGTGCTCGCTGGAAATCGGCCCACGCGCCAGGGGCGTGAGCGCGGCGTGTCGAGTGCCTTGCGGCCGGGCTTGCGGCGCATCGTTGAGAAAATGTTGCAGGCCGAGCCTGCGCAGCGCTACCACTCGGTCGCAGCGGTGGCCGACGATCTGGCCGCGCATCTCACCGGGCAACCGTTGGTGCATGCCAGCGAGACCGCCAGCGAGCGCGCACTGAAGTTTGCGCGGCGCCATCGCGTCGGGGTCACCTTGGCGGCCGCTTCGCTGATTGCCGGCGCGCTGCTGCTCGGATTGTCCTTGTACGGCGCGGCGCGGCTGGCCGCCGAGCGCGATCGCGCTTTGGCCGCCGAGCGCAGCTCGCAGCAGGTGGTCGAGTTTCTGGTGAATGTCTTCGAGCAGGCCGATCCGGATACCAGCGAGGGCCGCGAGATCACCGCGCGCGATGTGCTCGACACCAGCGTGCGCAGCGTCGATGCCCTGGCGAGCACGGACCTCGCCGCGCAGGCGCAGTTGTATCGCGCGCTCGGGCGTATCCACGACAATCTGGGAATGAACGCGCAAGCCCTGACTTTGGGCCAGAAAGCGCTCGATGCCTATCGGCAACTCCAACCGCCGCAGCTATCGGCGCAGCTGTCGCAAATGCGCCATGTGATGATGCGCCGCAATGCGGCCGGAGACCTGGCCGGTGCCGATGCGCTGCTGGTGGAGATGGGCGAGCTGATCGAGCGCCACACGCTGCCGCCGCGCGAGCGCGCGCTGCTCAGCCTGGCGCGCTCCAATTTGTACGAGCAGCGCGGCGACTCGGCAGCTGCGGTGCGCGAGGCGGATGCCGCGCTGGCGCAATTCCGGGCGATCGGCGAAACCGATTCCATCGACTACGCGGATGCGCTGTCCAATCGCGGCGAGCAGATGATCGCCGCGGGCGATCCGCGCGGCGCCCTGCCGCTGCTGCAAATCTCCATCGATATTCGCAAGCGCGAGTCGGGCGAAAATCACTCGCGCACGATTCATGCGTTGATGCAGCACGGGCGCGCCCTGCGGGAGGCGGGCGAGGTGCAGGCATCCCTGGCGCAGCATGAAGACATTCTGGCGCGGCGCATGCGCCTGCTGGGGCCGATGCATCCCGATGTTGCCCTCAGCGCCAACGAAATCGCGAACGTCTATCACGACCTTGGCGATGTGCCGAATGCCGAGCGCTACTATCGCCAGGCGCTCGCGATCCTGCGCAACGAGGCCACATTCGATGGCCGATCGCTGGCGCAGACCAGCAACAATCTGGCGATCCTGCTGGAGCAGGCCGGGCGCTTCGATGCCGCGGCTGAGCTGTATCGGGAGTCGATTGCGCTGCGCCGCAAGTACGCGGGCGACGATACCCTGGTGCTGGTGCGCGCCGAGCACAACTACGGCGTGTTCCTGGGCAAGCTCGGGCGTTTCGACGAGGCACTGAAGCTGCTGGAGCGTGCCGTGAAAGCACGCGATACGGCGCTCGGTGCGGACCATCTGGACACGCTCCTGGCCAAGACCAATCTGGCGTTCACGCGTTTTCTCGCCGACCCAGGCGCTGAGAATGGAGCGCAGAGCCGCGTCGCGTTTTCGACGCTGATCGAGCACCTGGGCGATCAACCGGCGATGCGGCAAATGTATGAGCTGCGCCTCGCGCAGCTATTGCTGGCGCTGGGCGAATCGGCGCAAGCGGCGGACATTGCGCGCACGGTGCGCGATGCCAACAGCGATACGAGCAGCGTTAATCACGCCGTGGCCGAGTTGACGCTGGGTGTTGCGTTGGTGCAAAGCGGCGATGAGAGCGGCCGGGCGCTGATCGCGCGCGCGCGCGGCGTTGCCGAACCGACGCTGGCGCCAACCAGCCCGCTGCGCGCGGCGCTGCGTGAGGTTCTTGGCGAGCCCGCTGCGCGCCCGTGAGCTTGCGCTTGATTCATCTGGTCACTCGATCGCGCTCGCCCGTTTCCGAGCCACCAACGGTTCGGTGAGTCCCGCAAGAGAAACCTGGCCGTGTCGCTCGAGAAAACGCGGGTCCGCGTACCTGGAGCAAAAGCAAAGCTGCGGACCATGGGTCCGCGTACCTGGAGCAAATGGTTTTGCTACGCACACCACATCTGCCCGCCGCGCGCCCGACTTTGGCCCGATGGAACGCGATGCGCGGCCTTAGCGTTCGCGATCGTTCTCCTGGATCGCGCCCATGAATTTCACCCGTCGCCAATGTTTGACCGCCGCGCTCGCGCTGCCGCTGCTGATCGCTGCCAAGGCCAACGCGCGTGGCGCCGAGGCGCTGGCCGCCATCGAGCGGCGCTCGGGCGGGCGACTGGGCGTGTATCTGTTCGATGGCGAGACCTCGCTCGGCCATCGCAGCGATGAACGTTTTGGCTTGTGCTCGACGTTCAAACTCGTGCTGGCAGCAATGGTCCTGCATGAGGCCGATCGAGGTCGTCTGGCGCTCGATCGCGAACTGAAGATCAGCGACAACGACCGCGTGCCGCACATGCCGAGCACGCAAGCGCACATCGGCGGCACGATGCGCGTCGATGCCCTGGCCGAGGCGGCGCAAAAAACCAGCGACAATCTGGCCGCCAACTTGCTGCTGCGCGAGCTGGGCGGGCCGGCGGCGCTCACCGCCTTTTGCGCCCAATTCGGCGACACCGAAACGCGCATCGACCGCTACGAGCCGGAAATGAATCTCGTGCCTGCGGGCGAGGTCCGCGACACCACCACGCCGCGTGCGATGGCCGGATTGCTGGCGCGTCTGTTCAGTGCGGACGGTTTGTCGGCCAAAGCGCAAGCGATCTTGCGAGGCTGGATGATCGATACCACCACCGGCGCGCGTCGCCTGCGTGCGGGCCTGCCCCGAGACTGGATCGTTGGCGACAAAACCGGCACTGCCCTCAGCGACGGCATGAACGACAAGATCAACGACATCGCGGTTGTCTGGCGCGCCGGTCGCGTGCTGACCATCGCCACGTATTTCGAGGCCAGCGCCGGCAACGACAACATTCGGCCAGAAGATGAGGCGGTGTTGAAGAGCGTTGGTGAGTGGGCCGCGCGGATTGCCGGTTCGGCTTAACCATCGAAAGCGACGTCGGCGCGGCAACTTCGACCACTTACTCGGAACGCCGAGTTGCACTCGGCATCTTGCGGTTTCGTCGCGCTGGTAGCGTTCCAAGGGCAGGTCGCGACCCATGGCCCGACCTCGTGCGAGAATGCCGCATCGTCTTTTCCGCAGCCTTCCGCATGACCGCCCCAACGTTTCAAGACATCATCCAGCGCCTCAACCACTATTGGGCCGATCAGGGCTGCGTGCTGATCCAGCCGCTCGATACCGAAGTGGGCGCCGGCACGTTTCATCCGGCAACGTTTTTGCGCTGTCTTGGCCCGAAACCGTGGAACGCCGCGTACGTGCAGCCTTCGCGCCGTCCCACCGATGGCCGTTATGGCGAGAACCCCAATCGTCTGCAGCACTACTATCAGTACCAGGTGGTGCTCAAGCCCAGTCCGCAGAACATCCTCGACCTGTATTTCGGATCGCTCAAGGCACTCGGCATCGATCCGCTCACGCACGATCTTCGGCTCGTGGAGGACAACTGGGAATCGCCGACGCTCGGCGCCTGGGGCCTCGGTTGGGAGGTGTGGTTGAACGGCATGGAGGTCACGCAGTTCACGTACTTCCAGCAGGCCGGTGGCATCGAATGCAAGCCGGTGACCGGCGAGATCACATATGGCCTGGAACGTCTGGCGATGTATTTGCAGAACGTGGAGAACGTCTACGATCTGGTATGGACCACCGGCCCCGCGGGTACCGTGACCTACGGTGATGTCTTTCACCAGAATGAGGTCGAGCAAAGCCGCTACAACTTCGAAGAAGCCGATGTCGCCGGGCTGTTCCACGCATTCGATCACCACGAGCGCGAGGCGCAACGGCTCACCGAAAAGGGCTTACCGCTGCCGGCGTACGATCAAGTCTGCAAAGCCAGCCACAGCTTCAATCTGCTCGACGCCCGCCGCGCGATTTCGGTGACCGAGCGGCAGCGCTACATCCTTCGCGTGCGCACCATCGCCAAGGGCGTGGCGGAGGCGTATGCAGGCGCGGTGGGCGCAAACGGATAGACCGTCTTCTTTGCCGACTGCCCGAGCACGTTGTGGAGAAACGCACTTCCTGTGCGTTTCTCCAGGCGCGAGTCCGGCGCTTGTCCGGACACGCTCTCCATGAAGCGCTGTGCTCGACCCATGTGCGAACCATCAATGGTTCGCGCCAGCAGGCTGATTCCCAACAGTCTGCTAGAAGTCCTATCATTACTCAGCCTTAATAAGGGTGAGTGCGATGAAAAACCTGACGCTCTCGGTCGACGAGGACGTATTGCAGCGTGTGCGCAAGCTTGCAGTTGAGCGCAATACCACGGTGACGCAAATGCTCCGCGATCACTTGGAGAATCTGGCACGGGAAAGCGACCGAACGGGCGAGGAACGGGCTCAGGAGTTCTTGCGCGTGATGCGCGAAATGGCGCGCCCCGCGGGTGGCGAGAAATTCGACCGCGAGGCGCTGTATGACCGACCGATCCTTCGTCGACACTAATATCCTGGTCTACGGTGTCGATACCGATCTGCCGCATAAGCGGGATATCGCGCTCAGCCTGATCGCTGATCTGATCCGCCGCAATCACCTGGTTCTATCGTCCCAGGTGCTCGCGGAGTTTGTCAGTGCGTTGACGAAGCCTCGATTTCGTCTTTCGCGTGAGCAGATCCGAAAGTGCCTGGGTCCTTACCAGCTGAGCCCGCTGGTGGCGATTGATCACGTGCTCGTGTTGCGTGCGCTGGATGCGCAAACGCGCTACCAGTTGTCCTGGTGGGATAGCCTGATCGTCGCTGCGGCCGAACGCGGGAGCTGCAAAGTGATCTACTCCGAAGACTTGAATCACGGCCAGTCGTATTTCGGCATCGCCGTATGCAATCCGTTTTCTCATGCTGTGATGGACGCCGAATGACTGCTCACGCCGACCTGCTCGTTGAACTCCTCTGCGAAGAATTGCCCGCCAAAGCGGTGGGCGAACTTGCGGCCGCATTGCTTGCGAATCTCACGTCGCGATTGACCAAGGCCGGCATCGCGCACGGCACCGCCCGGGCGCTGTACACGCCGCGCCGTATCGCGGCGCACATCGATGCGGTCGCCTTGCAGCAACCCGAACAAACGCTGGAGCGGCGCGGGCCGGCGATCGCCGGATCGATGGTCGATGGCGCGCCGGGCAAGGCTCTGCTCGGCTTTGCGCAGTCCTGCGGTGTGGCGGTGGACGCGTTGCAGAAGCTGGAGACCGACAAAGGCGCCTGGTGGGTGCATCGGCACGTCAAGCCGGGCGCACTGACGCTGGACTCGCTGCCGCCGATCATCGAAGAGAGCCTGAAAACCCTGCCGCTCGGCAAGCCGATGCGTTGGGCGAATCGCGACGATGCGTTCCTGCGCCCGGTGCATGGGTTGATCGCATTGTTCGGCGATGCCGTTGTGCCGGCGCAAGTCTTTGGCGTGCACAGCGGCCGGCGCACGCGTGGCCATCGGTTCCATAACCCGGAGGAGTTGTCGATCGGCTCGCCGGCGGCGTATGTCGATGCGCTGCAGGCGGCGCATGTCATTGTCGATCCCTCACTGCGCCGAGAGCGTGTGCGCGCCGAAGTGTTGACCGCCGCGCGCAAGCTCGGCGGCGAGGCGCGACTGCCGCAGGATTTGATCGATGAGGTGAGCAATCTCACCGAATGGCCGTGCGCCATCGGCTGCACGCTGCCTGCCGAGTTCATGCGTCTGCCGGACGCGGTGATCGTCACCACCATCGAAACGCATCAGCGTTTTTTCCCGGTGCTCGCCCCCGACGGCGGCTTGCTGCCGAGCTTCGTCGGCGTGGCCAATATCGACAGCAAAGACCCGAACGAAATCCGCAAAGGTTACGAGCGAGTGGTGCGTCCGCGACTGGCCGACGCCGCGTTCTTCTTCGATCAGGACTTGAAGCAACCGCTGGCCGAACACCTCGAAGCGCTGAAGACCGTGACCTATCAGCAAAAGCTCGGCAGCGTGTTCGACAAAAGCGAGCGCGTCGCCGCGCTGGCGCGCGAGTTGGCGCCAGCGGCGAATGTGACGCCGGAGGAAGCGGGCGCCGCGGCGATGCTCGCCAAGGCCGATCTGATGAGCCGTGTCGTCGGCGAGTTTCCGGAGTTGCAAGGCCAGATGGGCCGCGCCTACGCCATCGCGCAAGGGCACAGCGAAGCGCTCGCCATCGCGCTCGATGAAGTGTATGCGCCGCGCCAGTCTGCATCGCCGATCGCAGCCACACCGCTCGGGCGCGTGCTGGCGATTGCCGAGCGCCTGGACACCCTGGCCGGCATCTTCGCCGTTGGCATGAAGCCGACTGGCAACAAGGATCCGTTCGCGCTGCGGCGCGCGGCGCTGGGTTTGGCGCGAACGCTGATCGAATCTGGCTTGCGTGTCGATCTGCCGACGATGCTGGAGAAAGCGGTGATCGGCGTGCCGGCGCAAAGCCTCAAGGATCATCTGGCCAAGATCGCCAACCAGGCCTTCGACGAGGGCCTGCTCGGCAAGCTCGCCGATCGGCTGACCGCGCCGGCGGTCAACGAGTTGTACGAGTTCATTCTCGAACGCACCCGCGCTTACTACAGCGAAGGCGGCGTCACGCAGGATGTGTTCGATGCGGTTGCCGCGCGCCGGCCGGACGATCTGGTCGATTTCGACCGGCGCCTCAAAGCCGTGCTGGCGTTCAAACAACTGCCGGCATGCGACAACCTGGTTGCCGCCAACAAACGTATCCGCAACATCCTGCGCAAGGCCGAAGAATCCGGCGCCAGCGTCGGCCGCGACATCGACAGCAGCCTGTACCAGCACGACGCCGAACGCGCGCTCGACGCAGCGCTCGAACGTGAGTTCGGTGTTGCCGATCCGGCCTTCGCGCGCGGCGAGTACGTACACGGCTTGACCCAGCTCGCCCAACTGCAGGCACCGATCAACGCTTTCTTCGATGGCGTGATGGTGATGGCCGAGGACCCGGCGGTGCGCGGCAATCGTCTGGCGCTGCTGCATCGCGTCAGCGAAGCGTTCCTGCGTACTGCCGATGTCAGTTTGCTGAGCTGAGCACAGGGATGCGCCCGTACCTGTTGCTGGCGCTGATCACGCTGAGTGCGCCGCTCGCGGCGCAAAGCCTGAGCGTGCGCCACGCCAAGGCACTGGACTTGCCGGCGCCGAGCGTGGCCCTGGATTTGCGCGCCGAGCTGGGCGCGGAAGTCACTGCCGCGCTCGATGCCGGCATCGTGCTCCCATTTCAGGCGCAGTGGCAGCTCGGCGCCGGGCGCACGCTGACGCAATCGCTGAACCTTGCTTACAGCCCGTTGCTCGATCAGTACGCGCTGACCATCGGTTCGCGCGTGCAGCGCCATCGTTTGCGCAACGCGCTGCTGGCGGCACTCGAAAGCGCCACGCTGAGTTGGCCCGAAGCCACGCCTTGCGCAAGCGCGTGCGGCGGACGCATTCGCGTGGTGCTCGATCGCGGCCGGCTGCCGGCGCCGCTGCGTTTACAAGCACTGACTGACCCCGACTGGAACCTGGATAGCGCGTGGACGACACTCGACCCGTAGGCTATCGGCAGGCCTTGCTGCCGCTCGCCGCGCTCGCGCTGCTGGCGCTCGGCGCGCTGTATCTGGCCGGACAGAACAACGAACTCGGGCCGCGCATGGGCGACGAGTGGCCGTATGTGATCGGCGCGATGGGCGCGGCCTTGCTGCTGCTGTTCGGCGCCATCGGCCGGCAGGCGTGGCGCCTTTGGCGCGATATGCAAATGCGCATGCCCGGCGCGCGCCTGAGCTGGCGCTTGCTCAAACGCCTGGCGCTGCTGGTGCTGCCGCCGCTGGTGCTGTTGTTCTTGTTCTCGCTGCGTTTCGTCCACGGCGCGGTCGATGGCTGGTTCAAGGTCGATGTCGCCGCTGCGCTCGACGATGGGCTCAAGGTTGCGCGGCGCTCGATCGACGTTTCCGAGCAGCAAATGCTGAGCCGCACGGCGGCACTCGGCAGGCGCATCGACAGTGGCGAGGTGGCCATCGACGATGGCGATCTGATACGCGCGCTCGATGAGCTGAATGCGGACGAGCTGATTGTGTTCGGCGCCGACCGCAGCGTGCTGGCGCGCGCCAATCTGGACCCATCGGCGCTCGGCTCGCCGAGCCCGGACGAATCCTTGTGGCGCGCGGCGCGGCGCGGCGGCGAGGCCTCGGCCACCGAACGTCATGGCGAGTCGCTGCGTGCGCTGGCGCTGGTCGATTTGCCCGAGCGCGATGCGCTGCTGCAGGCGCGCTTTGCGCTCGACAACGAAATCGCTACGCTGGCCGGCGCCATCGAGCAGCGCTACCACGACTATCGCCAGCTCTCGGTGATGCGCGAGGCGCTCAAGTACACAGTCAGCGTGGTCCTGAGCGTGGTGCTGATCGCGGCGGTGTTGTTCGCGCTGTATCTGGCCTTCGCGCTGGCGCGCGGCCTGGTCGAGCCGTTGCGGCGTCTGGTGAGCGCCACGCGCGCGGTGGCGCAGGGCGACTATCGGATTACAGTCCCCGAGATCAGCGACGATGAAATTGGCGGCCTGGCGCGCGCCTTCAACCAGATGGCCGGCCAGCTCGATCAGGCCAATCAGCGCCTGCTGCGCTCGGCGGCCGATGCCGAGGCCGGACGGCGCTACTTCGAGGGATTGCTCGATCGCATTTCCTCCGGTGTGTTGAGCCTCGATGGCGCCGGCCGCCTGCGCACCAGTAACGGCGCGGCGCAGGAAATACTCGGCGTCGACCTGCAATCCTGGCAGGGACTGGCCATCGAACGCCTGGGACGCGCCGATCCGCCGCTGCAACCGCTGGTGCAGCGCCTGATCGAGGCGCTCGCGCAGCAGCCGGGCGACTGGCGCGACGAGGTGCGTTTGCTGCGCGGCGCGCAGGAGCAGCGTTTGCTGCTGCGCGGCGCGCGTCTGCCCGGCGGCGATGGCGAAGTCGGTGGTCTTGTTCTGGTGTTCGACGATGAATCCGAGTTCGCGCGCGCCACGCGCGACAGCGCCTGGAGCGAGGTCGCAAGGCGTCTTGCGCACGAAATCAAGAACCCGTTGACGCCCATCCAACTCGCCGCCGAGCGCATGCGCCGCAAGCTGCTGGAGCGCTTGGGAAGCGACGATCGCGATCTGCTGGATCGCGCCACGCACACCATCGTCGCTCAGGTCGAGGCGCTGAAGTCGATGGTCAACGCCTTCGGCGACTACGCGCGTCCGCCGCGTCTTGAACTCAAGGCGATGCGGCTATCGACCGTGATCCGCGAGGTCGTCGAGCTGTACATGGGCGAGACCTCGCGCGTCGACATCGCACTCAAATTACCCGACGACGAGCCGCTGGTGCGCGCCGATGCCGGGCGCGTACGGCAGCTGTTGCACAACCTCATTCGCAACGCCGAAGAAGCGCTGCCCGAAGGCCGTGCGCAAGTCGAAATCGCGCTCTACAGCGGCGCCGACGGCTCGCGCTCGTTCGTCGAGCTGGATGTGCGCGACCACGGGCCGGGCATTCCCGAGAACCTCAAGGACCGCTTGTTCGAGCCCTACACCACGACCAAAGCCAAAGGCACTGGCCTGGGCCTCGCCATCGTCAAAAAGATCGTCGAAGAACACGGCGGCCACATCCGCGCCGACAATCTGCAAGGCGGCGGCGCGCGATTTAGGGTGCGGTTTCCGATGTGAGTGACTTTGGAATCAAGCGAAGGCAAGGAACAGAAATTCGAGAAAGGACTCGACGATGTTCGGAGATCTACGGTCTGAGAATGTCTTCGACCTCAACGTTCTCGTGAAGCTGTTCGCTGGTCTTACTCCAGTATCGATCTGACGATATCCAACGCTTCCGCGATGACCTCCGCCGGAGCCCTTTCGATGTACTTGAAAATGCGTGCTCGTGCATCAATGGTGCGCGTCTGATCGCAAAGGACGATGCCCTGTGTACGTGTGCCGGTGCCCATCAGCGTGACGCTGAATCCAGTTTCACGCGAAGCGCTTCCGCCTTGGGTGACCGGCGCCACCAACAGCAACCCAGACGCCTTGTTGAAGGCGTCCGCCGACAACACCAGCACAGGTCGCGCGCCGCGGATTTCGCGACCGTGCGTTGGATCGAGACTGATTTCCAGAATATCGCCGCGCTTTGGAATGCCGCGGCTCACAAGATTTCGCGTCCCTGTGGGCCGTCTGCCAACCAGTCGTCGACGCGCGGCCATGTCGCTGGCGATTTCGGACTCTCCGCCAAACGGTCGGCAAGGGTGCGACGCGCGGGCGTGACCGACAAGCTGTTGCCATCGACACGCAGCTCAACTCTCGATCCCGCGTCGAGGGCAAGCAAATCGACTATCGCCTTTGGAATCGAAAGGATCACTGAGCCGCCGGAGCGACGCAGGGTGGCAGTAGAACCCATTTCCATGGCTCAAGAAATTTTACTCCGGTAAAACTACACTGACGTCGGTCTTCGATCAACGCCAGGGAGTTGTCGCGCATTCGCGCGTCAGCCACCCAAGACAGCTTCATCGATCTCCACAAATCCTGCCCAGTGCCCGCTCCTGCCGGGGCGAGTGAGCCACGCGTCCAGCGAGTCCCTCGCGTTCGGCGCCATTCGGGCGTGTTTGTCTTCATACTAAGCGCCGGTTTCGTTCCCTGAGCCGACGCCCGCACCAACCGCGTTGGTGACCAAAGCGATTGCCTCTGTGCCTGTTCACCTCACTGAGGCGCTTCGGGATTGGAAAGATTCCCAATGAATCATTGAGAACGTCAAGATGGATCCTTTTGCTTTACCCGAAGCAGCTTTGGCCGACTATCTGGCGCGCCATATTGATGGCTTCGCCGGGCCGCTCACCAGCCAGAAGTTCAAGGGCGGGCAGTCCAATCCCACCTACTTGCTGAGCGCGGCAAGCGGCAACTACGTGCTGCGCCGCAAGCCGCCCGGTACGCTGCTGGCCTCCGCGCACGCGGTAGATCGCGAGTTTCGGGTGCTCACTGCGCTGGCCGGCAGCGATGTACCGGTGGCGCGCGGCCTGCATTTGTGCAGCGACGATTCGGTGATCGGTTCAATGTTCTATGTGATGAGCCATGAGCCGGGGCGCATCTTCTGGGATCCCTCGCTGCCGGAGATCGAGCGCGATCGGCGGCGCGACTTTTATGGCGAGATCGTTCGGGTGATGGCAGCTTTGCACCAGATCGATGTCGCGGCGGTGGGTTTGAGTGACTTCGGAAAGCCGGGGAATTATTTCGCGCGCCAGCTGAAGCGTTGGAGCGAGCAGTACCGCTTGAGCGAAATCGAGCGCATCGAGCCGATGGAACAACTGATCGCCTGGCTGGCCGAGCATGTGCCCGAAGACGATGGCGCCGTGGCGCTGGTGCATGGCGATTGGCGCATCGACAATCTGATCTTTCAGTCGGATGCGCCGCGCGTGCGGGCGGTGGTCGATTGGGAGTTGGCGACGCTCGGCCATCCGCTGTCGGACCTGGGCTACTTTTGCATGGCGCTGCGTTTGCCGCGCAATCCAGTCATTCCGGGCTTGATGGGCCTTCATCGCGCCGCGCTCGGCTTGCCTGAGGAAGGCGAGATCGTTGCCGCCTACGAAGCCGCCAGCGGTCGGCGCGTCGAAAACTGGAATTTCATGCTGGCCTTCAATTTTTTCCGCCTCGCCGCCATTGCCCAGGGCGTCGCCAAACGCGCGCAGCAAGGCAACGCATCGAGCGCGCAGGCGGTCGAGACCGGGCGTATGGTGCCGGCGGTTGCGGCGCTGGGGATCGAGGCGGCAGGGCGGTAGTGCAACAGTATCCCGGCGATCGGGTCCACTTAACTCGTAGATACTCGGGATCTTCGTTCGAAGCCAGACCGGTTCACTCCCCCCGGAGGGTGGCTCTCGCGGACGAGAAACGCCGGGGGTCAAGGCGACCATCGACGTGGATCGGGTTCAGACCTCATCGCTTCGATCGGCGACCACCCTCTCCCCAGCCCTCCCCCGCCAGCGGGGGAGGGAGCGGACCTGGCAGCTACGGCTGAGTGCGGGACCCCGATCGGAAAGCTTGAATCAAGATAGGAACGCAATGCTCACTCTGCAAAACCTCACCCACAGCGTCGGCGGACCACCGCTGATCGATAACGCCACGCTGTCGATCGATAGCGGCGAGCGCATAGCGCTGGTCGGCCGTAACGGCGAGGGCAAGTCGACCTTGCTCAAGCTCATCGCCGGCGAAATCGTGCCCGACGATGGTCGCGTACTGCGCGGCGAGGCGCGCGTGGCCTTGATGCGCCAGGAAGTGCCGCGCGATCTCGACGGCAGCGTGTTCGATGTAATTGCTGGCGGCGCTGGCGATGCCGGGCATTTGTTGACCGAGTATCACCACGCCACCGAGCGCGGCGACGAAGCGGCGATGTCGCGCTTGCATGAAGCTATCGATGCTGCCGGCGCGTGGACACTCGATGCTCGCGCTCTGCAGGCCGTCGAACGTCTGGGCCTGAAACCTGACCAGGCCTTCAGCGCGCTGTCCGGGGGCATGAAACGCCGCGTGCTGCTGGCGCAGGCGCTGCTGCTGGCGCCCGATGTGCTGCTGCTCGATGAGCCGACCAACCACCTCGACATCGACGCGATCGCGGCGCTGGAGAACATGCTCGGCGAGTACCGCGGAGCCCTGGTGTTTGTGACCCACGATCGCGCTTTCCTGCAAGCACTGGCCACGCGCATCGTCGAGATCGATCGCGGCCAGGTGACGAGCTGGCCCGGCGACTGGCAGAACTATCTGCGCCGCAAAGCCGAACGCGCGCATGCCGAGGCGCAAGAGCGGGCGCTGTTCGAGAAGAAACTGGCCCAGGAAGAGGTGTGGATTCGTCAGGGTATCGAAGCACGGCGCACGCGCAACGAGGGCCGCGTGCGCGCGCTCAAAGCCATGCGCCGCGCCTACGCCGAAAGGCGCAACACCCAGGGCACTGCGAAGCTGGAGATTTCCGAGAGCGAGAAATCCGGCAAGCGCGTGTTGCGCGTCAAGGACGTGACCGTGCGCTTGGGAGAGCGCACCATCATCAAGGATTTTTCCACGACCATTTTGCGCGGCGATCGGGTTGGCATCGTCGGCCCCAACGGCAGCGGCAAGACCACGCTGTTGCGCACGCTGCTTGGCGAAATCAAGCCCGATAGCGGCGAGGTTTTGCCCGGCACGGCGCTGGAGATCTCTTACTTCGATCAGTACCGCGCCACATTGCGCGAGGACTGGAACGCGCTCGATAACGTCGCCGAGGGTCAAGAGTTCATCGACATCGGCGGCAAACGCGTGCATGTGCTGGGCTATCTGCAGGACTTCCTGTTTTCGCCCGAACGCGCGCGCGCGCCGATCACGCGCTTGTCGGGCGGCGAGCGCAATCGCCTGCTGCTTGCGCGCCTGTTCGCCCGACCCTCGAATTTGCTGGTGCTCGACGAGCCGACCAACGATCTCGATGTCGAGACGCTGGAACTGCTGGAAGAGCATCTGGGCGACTATCAAGGCACCGTTTTGCTGGTCAGCCACGACCGCGCCTTCCTCGATGCGGTGGTCACCAGCACGCTCGTGCTCGAAGGCGATGGGCGCATCGCCGAGTACGTGGGCGGCTATAGCGACTGGGAGCGCCAGCGGGTCGTTGCATCCAAGCCCGCGACCACAGCCAGCGCGTCGAGCCCCGCACCCACGCCCGCCACGCCTGCAGCCAGCGCGCGCCGCAAGTTGAGCTTCAAAGACCAGCGCGAGTTGGAGGCATTGCCGGCGCGCATCGAAGCGCTGGAAGCCGACATCGCCGCGCGCACCGCCGCGATGAACGAACCGGCGTTCTTCCAACGCCCAAGCACTGCCATCGTCGCCGACCAGCAAGCCTTGAGCGACGCCCAGGTTGCGCTGGATCAAGCGTATGCGCGGTGGGCGGAATTGGATGGCATGTAGGAATGCCGGATCGGCCACACCCAAGCGGCGTTCGATCCCGCATAGCCGATGTGAGTGGAGTTTGGTGCGATCTAGGTGTGCCGATTTGGTGAGATGGAGGTCGGCGCCGAATCAATAGCCGGTCCGCACACGTAGCCCGAAACGGAACGCAAAAAAGGCCCGAAGGGCCGCAATGCAATAGCCCAGGGCGCAAGCCCTGGGACCGCAACATCAAACAAGCCAGAGCCCTGCAAGGGCGAAACAATGCGGTTACGCCCTTTCAGGGCTGCTTGGTTTTCTATGACCTCAACCCAGGGCTTGCGCCCTGGGCTATTGCATTGCGCCCCTTTGGGGCGCGGGGTTCTGGTTGTACAAGCTGCTTATACTTGCCGTGCTCCGATTCATACTTTGCCGAGCCATCAAGGACCCAATGTCGAAACTACCTCTCTACGATGAGTTCAAGGTGGCGAACTTTCGGGGCTTCGATTTGCTGGAGGTCCTCGGTCTGCGACGAATCAATGTCGTCGTTGGCCGCAACAATACGGGCAAGACCTCGCTACTTGAGGCGATGGCGATCCCCATAGACTTCGGTGACCCATGGCCCGCTTCAACGTTACGGGGAGACGGAGCCGCAAAAGCGGTGAGGGGAGGAATGGATGTTCCTTCGAGAGATTTGGTTTTGCGCGCCGGTTCAGCACTTGGCGTATCCCTGCATTTCTGGAGAGCGCGCGATTGTGGCGTAGCTACTTGCCTTCGAGATTTAGGGGGAACCATTGCACGCAATGCCCCCTATCATCACCCGGCATACAAAGAATGGGTCCAAGGGCTGCCCAGAGGGCGCACCGTCTCCAATATCGGTGAGTTTTTTGGCGACACGGACGCGCGGAGTACGGGGCAAATAGTCTCTGCGTTCTCTAAGGACTCGGATAGCGTTGCAAGATATGAACGAGCAATGCTCGATACTGGTTTTGAGCGTCAGATGGAATCTGTTCTTCGTTCGCTTGATTCTCGCGTTCGCTCGCTTCGTACTCTTGCACCCGATGGTTATGATCGGCAAGTTTATGTTGATATCGGATTGCAGCAGCGATTTCCGCTTAGTCTGCTTGGCCAAGGTATGCAGCGACTCATGTCGCTCTCTACTCACGCATACGCGGCACGCGGCGGTATGCTTTTTGTCGATGAGATCGAGATCGGTTTGCACCACAGTTACTTCGAAGAACTGTGGCGCGGTATCCGCAGCATGGCGGACCTACTCGATCTGCAAGTCGTTGCAACGACCCACAGCTACGAGTGTCTTGCCGCGGCATCTGTCTCGGCAAGCGCGGTCGATGATCTGGCCGTAATTCGGCTCGAACGCGGATCGGACAACAGGATCAGCGCCCAAACATTGAGCGGCGAGCGCTTGCTCAACGCCATCGCACACGGCGCCGAGTTGCGATGAGGCACCCGCAACTCGACGTCAGGTCGCCGTTCCTGCTGCTTGGCGAGGGTTCCGACGAGAAGGTGGTGTTTCGCAAAGTGCTCGATTCAATGGGATTGGATCGAGTCCAGGTTCTCGACTATGGCGGGCGCGATGAGTGCGCTGGCTTTCTTGGCGCGCTCGCAGTCGGTTCGTACACAATCGAACGGATTCTGGTAACTCGCGATGCGGACGAAAGCAGCGAGCAAGCGGCGCAATCGTTGCGCGATGCGATCTCGCGAGCGCAATTTCGCGAAAGCGTGTTGGTAGAAGGTTTCGTGATTCGCGGCGCAAGCGGCGTCGGTGCGCTGGAGGACCTGTTCCTCGATGCGATTGCTGCGGCGGAGGCGTCGCGGATGGCGTGCGTCGATCAACTGTTTGCCTGTGCGGGCATCGAAAAGCCCATCGCCAAGGCGCGCCTGCACGCATGGCTGGCGCTCCAGGATGAACCATGGAAACGACTTCGCGAAGCCATTCACTCGTCGCCGGTATTGGCGGTTTCGGCGCCGAGCTTTGGGCCGTTACGAGAAAGGATAAGTCGCTTCTTCGCAGCTTAGCCCACGCGGCAGGGGCTTGCACGGGTCTTAGTGCGAATTGCACTGTCCTCGATTCGTGCCAAGACAATCCAGCGTGACCCTCACTCCCCAATATCGATCTGCTTGTCGGAACGCGCGCCGAGCGCATTGAGAACCGCGAGCACGTCGGGCTTCAACGTGTAGTCCGCAGCCAGTCCGCTGGCAAGGTTCGGCGCGGGCCAATCGCGCTTGTCGATGGCGGCGAATTGCGCGCGTAACGCGGCAACGGTGCGCGTGCGTGTTGCGATTTCGCCGGTGAAATCGAAGCTCTCCAGGGTGGCGGCATCGAACCAGCGTTGTTCGGCGTTAAATGCGCGCAACGAATGCCAGGCGAAGCGCCGGATCGCGGGGCGATCGTCGTCGAGCGTGGCGAGCAGCCACGGTGTGCGGATACGCGCGACATTCCTGGTCGGCGCTTGATCGAGCCGGCCCAGCTCAAACGCGGCTACGGCCTGGCGGACCGGATCGCCGGCGAGCAGCGCGACCAGGCCATCGGCCAGTTCCGGCGGCGCGCCGTCGTGGCGTGCGCTCACTGTACCGGCAAAGGCGGGCGCCTCGTCGGCATGGCAGTTCAGGCAGGCGTTGGGTTTGCCGGCGGCAAGATCGCTGGCCACATTCGGCACTGCGATCGCGTGCGTACGATGGATGGTCATCACGCCGTACACGGCGCGCGGCATGTGGCAGGCCATGCAGCGCGCGCCGCTGGATTCGACCGGGTGCCCGGAATGCTCGGCAATCTGATCGCGCAAGTCCTGGTGGCAGCGCAGGCACGGCGTGTCGCCGCGATTGGCCTCGGGCAGCATGCCGGCAGGATCGCCGCCGTGCATGGTGTGGCAGGTGATGCAGTGGAGTTCGCCCGCCGCCCCGCACGCGCTCTGCGCCTGGCCTTGATACTCGTACGCTGTCAGGCGTGGCGAGCCGTCGTGCCAGAAGCGATTGCGAAACAGGTCCGGCAGTACCGGCGAGGGCGACGGCGTATCGGCGCTCACAATCGACAGGTGATCGGCGAGCGCGTCGCCGGGGCGAAACGTCGGGCCCTTGGTCAGCCACCGATCGAGCGCGTCGCTGTGTGGCAGCGTGCGGCCGGCATGGCACAGGCCGCAACCATCGTTGATCTGCGCCGGCGACAGACGCTCGGGATTGAGAATGCTGGTGTCCCGCTCGGGCCGCATTTTCGCGATCATGCGCGGCGCCCACTGCTGCATCCGCGCAACATGTTCGGCGCCCGGCCCGTGGCAGGCTTCGCAGCTGATGCCGAGCTCCGCGACCTGTGTCGCGAAACGCATCTCGGATTTGATGTCGATCGGCTCGCCTGCGGCGGCTCGACGGCGAATATCGCCCAGGTTCAGCGCTTTGGGTTCCGGGCCGGTGTTGTGGCAGAAAACGCAATTGGCGTTCCACGGCGTGACTTGCGCGTCGAAGGCCTGATCGTCGCTGCCGAGGAATGCGGCGTTCATGTGCACCCAACGCTGGTCGCCCATGTGGTACAGATAATGCAGCCGGTAGTGCGTCTCGCTGCCGGGATCGCGCGTCAGGTATTGCTGGTAGCGATGCGAGCCGACGGTGCGCGCGATCGGCAGCGTCGCCAACACCTCTCCGCTCTGCGCATCGCGATACTCGAAGGCGTAACCCTCGCCCTGGCGAATCGGCCGCATCTCGCCGCCGAAGGCGCGCTGCGGTGCGCCATCGAATACGCCCGCGACGCTTTGCGGTGAGGCGGTTTGGGTCATCGTTCGATGGTAGGTGCGATGCCAGCTCTGGTGCCGATCATCGTGGCAATCGGCGCAGGCTGCGGCGCCGACGTAGGCGACATCGGCGAAGGCCACCGGCGCGTCGAGCACGGCAGCTCGCCACCAGACCACGCCGCAGGCGGCGAGAACGGCAGCGCCGATCAGGACGATAACGCGCATGGCCGCCGCTTCAACGCCGACGGCACCTGCAGGTGGGATATGGGCAACTCGCGGCGCAAATACTGATCACGTTGCGACTCTCTTCGTGGGCGGACGGGCGCCGCCGCCGAAAACCCCGCCGGCCGCCAGACGCCATCCAAGTTTGCGGCAACCCACCGGGCGCCGCAACTTGCAGTCGCCTTGCGATCAGAAACGCCAGCCCCAGGACACCGTCAGCGCCCACGGCCGATAGTCGGCGCGAATCCGTCCGACGGCGCCATCTTCGCCATCCAACTCGACATCGCTGGCCGCCAGGTAACGCACGCCCGCATCGATGTAGCTGTTTTCGCCGAGGTCGTAGCGCGCGCCGAACAGGGCCTGGACGGCGCTGTCGCTGCCAGCGTACGAGCGCTCCACGCCCGCCGATTCGAAGTCGATATCGATCTCGGTGATGCGCACCAGGCCGAGGCCCACATAGGTGCGAGCTTTGGGGGTTCCGAGGAGATCGAACTCATACAGCGCGTTCACGGCCAACGAGGTTGAGGCGTAATTGCCGTCCCCAGCGGGCAGTCCGGTCCCGAAGTTGACCGCGTCCATGTCGACCGATTGATAGATGAACTCGCCTTCGATGCGCCAGCCATTGCCGAGCGCGTAGCCGGCGGCGCCGCCGCCAAGTATGCCGCTGCCCAGCGCCGCCTCGCGGCGCACGTTGCCGGGCGTGTACACCAGGGTTTGATCGGCCTGACTGGCGAGGCCGCCGCTGAGTTGCGCGTACCAACCGGCATCGGCGAATGCGATCGGGGTGTGAACGAGGGCGATAAGTGCCGCGAGCGTCGACAGGTTCTTCATGAGCTACTCCTTGTGATGATGGACGGCGGATGCGCGTGCCAGGACCAAGCTCACCACAAAGCGCTCTACCGTTGACACCAATTGGCATCAGCGGTCGCTATCTTTCATCAGCGGTCGTTTCGCTGGGACGTGGATTCATTGATCAACGACATACCGTTGACCCGAAACCTAGGTTTGGCGCTCGTCGTGCTGACGGCGCTGTTCGTTGCCATCGGCGCCGATCCGGCCGATCGTTTGCCGCTGGGGCTGGGTGTGCTGTACTGGCTCACGCATATCGGCTTCGGTCTGACCGCCGCCGTGATCGCGACGCGCGCGTTATGTGTTTGGCGAGTGAGCAGATCGTGGCCGGCATGGGCGGTTGTGGTGCTCGGCGGCACGCTGGGTGCCATGGTGTTCGCGCCTTTCGCTATGGGCATCGAGTCGCTGATGCCGGCGGCGCAAGCGGTCGATATCGACAACGACTGGCTGGATCGGCTGGAAGCGCGCGGCGGCGCCTTCGCGCTGCTGGGTGAATTCCTGCAGCTCTACCCGAGCTATCTGACGGCGTGGCTGCTGGTGCAGTCGACGCCGCTGCTGGATGTTTATCGACCGCGCGTGACGTCGCCCGAAGCCGATCTGGCGACGCCCGAATGCACGTCCGAAGCGTCGGCCGAACGTCCAGACGCCGACCGCAACGATCGTGCGCTGGCGCAGTTACCGAGGCACCTGGGAGAGGCGATCGCGATTCGCGCCGATCTGCATTATCTGCACGTCACTGCCACCAACGGCGAGGCGACGCTGCTCGGCACCATGGCGTCCGTCGATCGCGAACTTGGCGACAAGGGTCTACGCGTGCATCGCTCGTTCTGGGTTGCCACGGCGCATGTCAGGCGGATGGTCAAAGGCCCTTATGGCTGGACCTGCGAGCTCAGCAACGGCAGCAAAGTGCCGGTCAGCCGTCGCCGCGTCAGCGAAGTCAAGCAGCGACTCAACCTCGCTTGATGCGTCGCCGAGCCGATCCCGACGCAGTCGCGATTACGCGTTCAACCACCAGATCGCCGCGTTCAGAACCAGCGCAAAGCCGATCCACGCCAGGTACGGCCAGAGCATTGCGCTCGCTGGCCGGTCGATGCGCCAGAACTGAATAATCGTCGCGAGCACGATGGGCACCAGCATGGCGAGCACCACCAGCGCCGCGCCGATCGCATGGGCGCCGAAAAACACCGGTGTCCACGCCGCGTTGAGGACCAACTGCAGGGCGAACAGAAGCAATGCTGCGCGCCGGTCGCGCGATGGCGGCAAACGCCAAACACGCCACAACGCCACCGACATCAGTGCGTAGAGCAGTGTCCACACCGGCCCGAACAGCCAGTTCGGCGGCTGAAATGCCGGTTTGCTCAACGCCGCAAACCAGGCGTCCGGCTTGAACGCGATGCCAACCAGGCTCGCCGAGAAACAGATGGCGAAGGATGCGACGAGCAGCAAGACAGAACGGGCCATGAGCGCGGTCTTCGTTTGGACGACGGCTCACGATGCCATTGCTGCTGTCGCGATGGCGACAAGCCGTTGGCGGTCGGCGCAGGTTCGGAGCCGGATCGCTGCCTGCGGAAACGCTATGCTGCGCCGCCATATCGCCCGACGAAGCGCCAAGAACATGCTGACCGATACCCTGAACAAACTTGTCGCAGGCCAAGATCTCGACGCCCCCGAGGCCGAAAGCGCCATGCGCGCGATCATGGCCGGCGAGGTCAGCGCGGCGCAGATGGCCGCATTCCTGGTCGCCCTGCGCATGAAGGGCGAGACGCCGGCGGAAATCGCCGCGGCGGCGCGAGTCATGCGCTCGCTGATGACGCCCGTCGACTTGCCGGACGAGCACCTGACCGACATCGTTGGCACCGGCGGCGATAACGCCAGCACCTTCAATGTCTCGACCGCTGCTGCATTGGTGGCGGCGACTGGCGGTGCGCGCATCGCCAAGCATGGCAATCGATCGGTATCCAGTCGCTCCGGGAGCGCGGATTTGTTGGAGGCGGCCGGGGCAAAACTGGAATTGACGCCAGCGCAGGTTCGCGCCGCGGTCGAGCAGCTGGGATTCGGCTTCATGTTTGCGCCGGCACATCACGGCGCCATGAAACATGCAGCGCCCGTGCGCCGCGAGTTGGGCCTGCGCACGTTGTTCAATCTGCTGGGTCCGCTGACCAATCCGGCACGTGCGCCGCATCAGGTGCTCGGTGTGTTCGATCGGCGCTGGCTCGAATCGCTGGCACGCGTATTGGGCGAACTGGGTAGTCGCCATGTGTTGGTGGTGCATGCGCTCGACGGCCTGGACGAGCTGTCGATCGGCGCCCCGAGCCAGATCGCCGAGCTGCAGAACGGCCATGTGCGCATGTATTCGATCGCTCCGGAGGACTTTGGTCTGCAGCGCGCCGACCTGGCCAGCGTGCGCGTCGACTCGCCCGCTCAAAGCCTGAGTCTGGTGCAGCGCGTGCTCGGCGGCGAGTCGGGCCCGGCAGCGGATTTTGTTGCGTTGAACGCGGGCGCGGCGCTGTACGCCAGCGATATTGCATCCAGTCTTGCCGACGGCGTGGCGCAGGCGCGAGGCGTGCTCGCCAGCGGCGCGGCGAAAAAGCGCCTGGAGGACTACGTGGCCTTGACGCAGAGCTTTGCATGAGCGACATCCTGGCGAAAATCCTTGCGCACAAGGCCGATGAGGTCGCCACGCGCCGCGCCGCACGGCCGCTCTCCGAGCTCAAGGCGCGCGCGCCAGACCAACCCACGACGCGCGGCTTCGAGGCCAATTTGCGCGCGCGCATACGCGCTGGATTTCCCGGCGTGATCGCCGAAATCAAGAAGGCCAGCCCGAGCAAAGGCGTGATTCGCACCGAGTTCGATCCTCCGCAGATCGCCAAGAGTTACGCGGCCGCCGGCGCGGCGTGCCTGTCGGTGCTTACCGACGAGCAGTTTTTCCAAGGGCACGATCGCTATCTGAAGCAAGTCCGCGGCGCGTGCGTGCTGCCGCTGCTGCGCAAGGACTTCACGATCGATGCCTATCAGCTCTATGAGGCGCGCGATCTTGGCGCCGACTGCATTCTGCTCATCGCCGCCGCGCTGCCGGATGCGCGGCTCGGCGAGTTCACGGATCTTGCGTTTGAGATCGGCCTGGATGTGTTGCTTGAAGTGCACGATGGCGAGGAGCTGGAGCGCGCGTTGGCCACCCGCGCCAGCCTTATCGGCATCAATAACCGCAGCCTGCGCACCTTCGTTACCTCGCTCGACACCACGCTCGAATTGAAGACCAAAATTCCGCCGGACCGGTTGTTGGTCACGGAAAGCGGTATCGCCACGCGCGAAGACGTCGCCCGCATGCGTGCTGCGGACGTCCATGCCTTCCTGGTCGGCGAAGCCTTCATGCGCGCACCCGATCCGGGTGCGGAGTTGGAGCGGTTGTTTTTTGCTTGAGGTCAACCAGTTGCTTTCTTCAGCAGCGCCAAGCCTTCCGCGTTTCGTCCGGCGCCGAGCGCTGCGCGCTGGCGGAATCGTTGTTCTGCATCGGCCTGCGCTATGACGGCGTCGGCCGCCATCACCAGCAGGTCTTCGACTGTGGTTTCGCGCAATTTCGCGACCTGACTGAGGCGCTGGAGTGTGCTGGTTTCGAACTTCAATGTGAGTTCAGTCATTTTCGACCGAATCCATCAGTTGCTTTGGCGTCATGATCGCGACCTCCGGGAACCGAAGCTCACCACGCATATGCCACGCATTCCCGCCGACAATTGTGCTCGCTCCTGAGGCAACCGCCAACTCGATGAGATGGTTGGTAGCAAGAGCCTCCAGTCCGCAGAACCTTGTTAGCATCCGCCGCATGGCCAAAGTTATCGCCGTTACCAACCAGAAAGGCGGGGTGGGGAAAACCACCACCTGCGTGAACCTCGCGGCGGCCTTGGCCGAAGCGCGGCGCAAGGTGCTGCTCATCGATTTCGATCCGCAGGGCCACGCGACGATGGGTTCCGGGGTTCCCAAGCGCGAGGCGAAGCCATCCGGTTGCGAGGTGTTGCTTCTGGAAGCCAGCATCGATGCGGCGATTCGGCATGTCGATGGTGGCTACGACCTTCTTCCCGGCAACGGCGATCTGACTGCCGCCGAGGTGCGCTTGATGCCCCAGGTGGGGCGCGAGATGCGCTTGAAGCAGCTCCTGGAACCGGTGCTCGGGCGCTATCACTACATATTGATCGATTGCCCGCCGTCGTTGGGCGTGCTGACCTTGAACGCGCTGACGGCTGCGCACAGCGTCTTGATCCCGATCCAGTGCGAGTTCTACGCGCTTGATGGCCTGACGGCGCTGCTGGATACCGTCAAAGCGGTCAAGCAGAGCGTCAATCCCAATCTGCAAATCGAAGGCTTGCTGCGCACCATGTTCGATGTGCGCAACAACCTCGGCAACGAGGTCTCCAGCCAGCTCATCAAACACTTCGGCGACAAGGTGTTCCGCACCGTGGTGCCGCGTAACGTGAGGCTGGCCGAGGCGCCCAGTCACGGTCAGGCGATCACCCAGTACGATCGCGAATCGCGCGGCTCGGTGGCGTATCTGGGCCTTGCCGGCGAGATCATTCGCCACGAGCGCGAAGCGGCGCGCGCCACCAAGACAGCATAGGATCGAGCGCATGTCGGCAGCCAAGAAACGCGGTCTGGGTCGTGGCCTCGATGCCCTGTTGGGCTTTACCGGTAACAGCGAGCCGACGGTAGAAACGGCGGAACCGCTGCCAACCAATGCGCTGCCCATCGAGCAGTTGCAGCCGGGCCGCTATCAGCCGCGCACCGGCATGGACCCCGAACGCCTCACCGAGTTGGCCGCATCGATCCGCGCGCACGGCATTGTGCAACCGATCGTCGTGCGGCGCCTGGGCGCCGAGCGCTACGAGATCGTCGCCGGCGAGCGCCGCTGGCGTGCCGCGCAGCAGGCAGGACTTCGCGATGTGCCGGTGGTGTTGCGCGATATTCCCGATCAGGCGGCGATAGCGATTGCGCTGATCGAGAACATTCAGCGCGAGGACTTGAATCCGCTCGAAGAAGCGCAGGCGCTGAAGCGCTTGATCGACGAGTTCGATCTCACCCATCAGGCCGCCGCCGATGCCGTGGGCCGCTCGCGCGCCGCGGTCAGCAATCTCCTGCGCTTGCTGGAGCTGGCGCCGGAAGTGCGCGTGCTTGTCGATCAACGCAAGCTCGATATGGGCCACGCACGCGCGCTGCTGACGCTGCCGCACGCGCTGCAGATTCAGCTGGCCCGACAAGTCGCCGAACAAGGTTTGAGCGTGCGCGAGCTGGAAGCGCTCGCGCGCCGCGCGCAGGCCGCTCCTGCGGCGAAGCCGGCGCCGCGCGTCGATGCGAACGTCGCGCAACTGGAGCGCGATTTGTCCGAGCGCCTGAGCGCGCCGGTTGCGATCCAGCAAGGCCGCGGTGGTCGCGGCAAACTGGTCATCAGTTACCACAGCCTCGACGAACTCGACGGCATCCTCGGGCGCATCCAATGAGCGCCGTGCGCCACGATGAGAATCGACAACGCTTCGAGATCGTCATCGATGGCGAAGTGGCGCACCTCGACTACCGCATGCTGTCCGACAACGTCGTCGACTTCACCCACACCTACACCCCAAACGCGCTGCGCGGCCGTGGCCTCGCAGCGCAGCTCGTCGAGGCCGGTGTGGCGCACGCGCGCGAGCGCGGCTGGCAGGTGATCGGTAGCTGTAGCTACGTGGCGGCGTGGTTGGCAAAACGCGGGAAATGATCTCGATGATTCGCGCGGCGACGATTTAGCTATGATCCGCGCGCCCCAGCGTTGGGGCACCAGCAAGGAGAGTAGCCATGAACGCACAGTTCAAAGATCAGGCGAGCTTTTGAGGTCACCCGCAAACGCCGCAAAGGTTTCCCTTCCGAAACCAAGGTCAAACGCGGCACCCGCGTGGTCCATGTCGACAAAGAGCTGCTGGAAAAGCTCGGTCGTAACGACCTTTGCCCCTGCCAGTCCGGGAGGTTGTTTCAAACGCTGCTGCCTTGCCAGCGGTAGCTTTTGACGGCAGCAACCGCGCCGAGTACGTTCGCTAAATCCGCGTGCCGCGATTCGTCGCGGCACGCGCGTTACGACCGGACCGCGAGCTGAATCATCAGCCGCCGTTCGGATTCGGTTGTCCGTTTGGATCGGGCTGGGGGCCCGGCGTTGGGCCGTCTTCAATTGCACCGACGAGTACTGTATGCAGGCAATTATTGAACTCAGCAAGCGCCTGACCAAGCGTTTCACGAGCAGAGGTACAAAAGGCCGACTGGCCTCCAGCGCAAGCGCTTGTGACCAAGGTTGCCGCTGTCGCAACGTTCTCCGATTCGGTTGTGCATACGGCGTTGGCGCTCTTTTCAGCCATTCCGTTGTCTCCGAGAACCTGAAAGGGCTGCTCGACAATCAAATTCGCTTTGCCGGGTCGTGCGAAGTCGACTCGGTCTCGGTAGACGAGACCACTCTTCGATGTGAGCTCAAAAAAACCTGTCGACAGATCCAATCGTAAGACGCCATTAGGACCCGCCTGAGTGAGAAGTCCGCGATCAAGCACGGCACTGGACGACGGACGGTCCTTGGCAACAAGGGTTGCCGAAAAAGTGGAAAGAAGAATGGTTGCCAACAGATACTTCATCGAATTTCGCCTCCTTTGAATGTTACAAAAGGATGCAAAAATACATCTTTTTTTGTCAACCAACTGTTTCCTTCGCGAAAGACTTTGATTCAGCAATAGCTATCGCCGGGTCACCCAAAGTCCCACCAGCAATACGCCCAGACCTAGCAGCACCAGCGCCCAGCGGCCGAGCAGCGGCACGCCGATCGCGCTGGTTCCTTGCGCGACGGCGCTGATCTGCTGGCGGCCAACCTCGATTTCGATGGGGCCACCGGAGGGTGTGACGGTCCAGCCTTTGGTGACGGCGAGGGCGCGGAAGGCGCGGCGGTAGACCAGGCGCGCGTCCACCGTGATCGGCGTGCCGGCGGTAACGCCGGCCAGCGAGAACGCGTAAGTGCTGCGATCGGTGGCACCGCTCGGGATCACCGTATCGGAGGCGAGGCGCTCGGCGTCGATAAACAATACGGGTCGCACGGTGGCGCCCTGATCGTTGATACGGCCCTCGAGGACTTTGGCGAAGCCTTTGCCCGGCAAGCCGGCAAGGTCGCCCGGTTGCGTACCGGGCACATCGTCGCTGCCGTAGAACGGGACCACCGGGCCGCCTTGCTGTGGCAGCGGCACGCCGTTCGCGCGCACATCCAGCGAGAGGATGGCGTTGCGGATCGATACGCCGCCCGGGAAGGAGTGGCCGGCGCCGCGATTCTCGACTTCAGCATTGACGATCAGCACGCCCGCCGTTTCGCTGACGCTGGCGCGCAACAGAATGGCGTTGCTCAGTGTGGCGGGCGTCGAGCCGATGAAGGTGTGCCGATGGCGCTGTGAGGCGGGACGATCGAAGCCGGCGGTGGTCGCGATCGGACCTGGGCCCGATTCGTTGGGCATGTGGCAGTTCTGGCAGGTGCGGAAGTTCGGCCCCGGCTGCGCAAATGGCGAACCCAGCCATTCGGCGTAAGTGTTCTGCCCCGGCGCGCCGTTGTCCGGACGGTTGTATTGATGGCAGCCGGCGCACGCGATCGACTGCTCGATTTGCGGGCGATAACTGTTACGCATGATCGAGGCTTCGACGTCCGGCAGCGGCCCGAAAACGTACAAGCTCGTCGGATGCTTGGAATCGCTGGGGAATCGGTAGCTGACTTTGCCATCGACGTGCGCAATCCCGTTGATCCGCGCGGCGTCCACATTCGCTTGCTGGTGGCAGCCCAGGCAACTCACGCCATCGCGGCCCGCTTGTGTCGAAATCGCATCGAATAACAACTGGCCTGGCGTGAACACGTCCTGCATCGGCGCGTGGCAACTGGCGCAGAAACCAGACTCGCCGGGATCGTGACTGGTTTTGAAGACATAACCGGCGCCGCCGCCGGGTGTGCCATCGCCGCTGAACAGATCGCGCACCCACGGATTAACCGCTGCGCCCGCGTGGCGGGAGCTTTGCCATTGCTCGAACTGCTCGCCATGGCAGGCGCCGCACAGCTGCGCATCGGCCGGCGTGTAGGCGTTGTTCGGCGCATTCGGCAGACGCTCAAGACGGATTTCGACGTTCGTCTGCCCGTTGCTGCCAAAGCCGATATTGCTCACATAGTTGAGCGCACTCGCATGATCGTAGGGACGCGCCGCACCGATCGCCACGGCATCGGCAGGCGCGATGTTCAACGTGAACTCGCCAGCGGCGTTCGTGGTGGTCTGCGGGCCTTCGGTCGCTTGTTGGCGTACGATGGCACCCGCAATGGGCGCATCGGTGCCGGCGTCGACGACGCGTCCGCTGATGGCGGCATGCGCCATCGATGAGCCGGCCAATGCCAGCGCGAGTATCCAACGCATAGGTGTTGCCCCGTCGACGATGCGCGAATGCTACACGAGGCACCCACCTATCGAGTCAAGGGCAATCAACGTGTTGAACCACATTTTGAATCACCTGGGTGAAGATCGTGCTGCGCACTTCGGTGCGGTGACGCCGCCGATTTACGAGACCAGCAATTTCGCGTTCCCGAGTGTGGCGGCCATGCGGGCCGCGGGCAAGGGCGAATACGACACGCACTTCTACACGCGCGGCAATAATCCGACCACGGCCATGCTGCGCGCCAAGCTGGCAGCGTTAGAGGGCACGGAGGACGCGTTGGTATTCGCCTCCGTCGCTGCGGCGATGGCCGCCGGGGTGCTCGGCTGCGTGCGCGCCGGCGAGCATGTGGTGGCGGTGCAAAAGCCCTACGCGTGGACGCGAGTGCTGCTGCGCGACGCCCTGCCGCGTTTCGGTGTCGAAGTGAGTTTCGTCGATGCGCGCGACCCGCGCGACGTCGAGCGCGCGCTGCAATCGAACACGCGCCTGATCGTGCTCGAAAGCCCAAACTCGCTGACCATGGAACTGCAGGATCTGGGCGCGATCGCCGCACTCGCCGGCCCGCGCGGTATCCGCACTTTGTGCGACAACTCCTACGCAACGCCACTGCTGCAAAAGCCGGCCGAGTTCGGCATCGATCTCATCGCGCATTCGGCCACCAAGTATCTGAACGGGCATAGCGATGTCGTCGCTGGCGTTTTGTGCGGCCCAAGAGCGCTGTTGCAAGAAATTTTTAAAGGTCCGCTGATGACCTTTGGCGCGATTTTGGGGCCGTTCGAAGCGTGGCTGATTTTGCGCGGACTGCGCACACTGGAAGTGCGTCTGGAGCGCATCGCCGCGACGACGGCGCGAGTCATCGAGTTCTTGCAGGATCATCCGCGAATCGAACGGATTTACTACCCAGGGCACCGCGACGACCCGCAGCGCGAACTGGCGCTGCGACAGATGCGCGGCGGCTCGGGCCTGCTGTCGTTCACGCTGAAGTGCGAGTCGCTTGCGCAGGTCGAGCGCTTTTGCGATGCGCTGCGGTGTTTTCTGCTCGCAGTGTCCTGGGGAGGACACGAGTCGCTGGTGTGGCCGATGGCGGTGGTGCTGTCTGGCGAACATCGCCCGAACGCGCCCGTGCCGTGGAATCTGGTGCGTTTGTCGATCGGACTCGAAGCGCCGGAGGTGTTGATCGCAGACTTGCGCCAGGCCCTCGATCGATCCGAGATCCCCCAATCCGATGAGGCTGGTCAATAGGGCCGAATGCATCGACCATCGGCGATTGCCGCTCCGCACCGCTCGTCACCCAGATTGCGAACACCGCCGAATCGCTATGCCATCATCGTGCAGGCGCTTGGCGCCATTTCTAGGGAGATCGATGTGAGTGCACTGGAACAGCTGTTGGGACAATTGGATCCCGCTACGATTCAACGCATGGCCGGGCAGTTGGGCGTCTCGCCGCAACAGGCCCAAAGCGGCATCCAGGCGGCGCTGCCGCTGTTGATGGGTGCCATGCAGCGCAACGCAAGCACGCCGCAGGGCGCGCAGGCGCTGCACCGGGCGGTGGTCAAGGATCACCAGCAAGTAGATCTGGGCGGGTTGCTCGGTGGCCTGTTGGGCGGCGCATCCAGCGGCGGCGGCGCCAGCGGCAATTTCGGCGGCGCTGGCGGTTTGGGCGGTTTGATGGGCGCGGTGATGGGCGCGATGGGCGGCAGCCAACCGGCGCAGCGCTCGCCGATAGAGAGCGGCATGGCGATCCTGGGTCATGTGTTCGGCGGCAGCCAGCCGCGGGCGGCCACCGGCGTTGCGCGCGCGGCCGGCATGGATTCGGGAACCGCGGCGCAATTGATGGCGATGCTGGCGCCATTGCTGATGGGTGCATTGGGCAAGCAGACGCAACAGCGCGGCCTCGATGCCGGCGGCCTGGCGGGCATTCTCGGTCAGGACGTGTCGCGCATATCGGGCGGGCAGGCGAGCCCGATGCAAGCGGTGCTCGGCAACGTGCTCGACAAGGACGGCGACGGCGATGTCGATGCCGCCGATCTGCTGGCGCATGGTGCCGGATTGCTGGGGATGTTCGGGCGTCGCTGAGCTGGCCCGGACCGAGCCGTCAGCGAGCGCTATGGACGCTTGTTCGGCGCCAGCGTCGCGGCACTGGCGCCGTCAGAGCGCGGCGAGCGCATCGACAAAGCGCACCACGGCGTTCGCATCGGTCTGGAAAAACAACGATGGTTCGGTCAGCTCCAGCTCCAGCAGGCAGGGTGCGCCCGACGCATCGAGCAGAAGATCGACGCGCGCGTACAGCAGCGGCGCAAATGGAATCGCCGCGAGTACTTGAGCGCCAACGGCCAGCTCGGTGGCGCTGGGCGTACGCGCGGTGATGTGTTCGGCGGCGAACAATGCGCGCGTCGGTTCGCCATTCGGCGGCAGCAGCGGGCCTTTGCGGATCGCGTGCGAAAACTGGCCAGCGAAGTACAACAGCGAAGTCTCGCCGAGCGTATCGACGCGGTCG
Source organism: Lysobacterales bacterium (assembly GCA_022844135.1). Taxonomy (GTDB): domain Bacteria; phylum Pseudomonadota; class Gammaproteobacteria; order Xanthomonadales; family SZUA-5; genus JALHMH01. The sequence goes on along the minus strand of JALHMG010000002.1, from coordinate 175,834 downwards.
AGATAGGGCTGGATTACCACATCGCGGCCGCACTCCAGTAAGGCCTGTCCGTGCCGTTGTGCGCCCACAGGATCGCCGACAAAACGCCGGGTGCCGCGCGAGCCGGCGCTGACCGCAGGCTTGACCACGATCTCGCCGCCGCCGATGGGCGGCATCGGCTCACCGGCCCGCACCAGCGTCGTCGGCACGATCGGAACGCCGCGCGCGGCAAGATCGAGCAGATAGCCTTTGTGCGTATTCCAGCGGACGACCTCAACGGGATTGATCAGGCGCGTCAACGCCGCCACCCGCTCGGCCCATGCCAGAAACTCGGGCAAGCGATCGGTGTAGTCCCATGTCGAGCGAATCACGACCATCCGATAGCGCCGCCAATCGATCGCTGCATCGTCCCAATCGACGACCTCATGGGACATGCGGCGCCGCGCCAGTTCGGCGCACAACAGCGGCATATCGTCGTCTTTGTCGCGGGCCTCGAGGGCGGTAGCAAGGGCGATGGTCATGGTCGTGCGGCGCGTGGTCGGCGCCGAAGAATAGCGACAGCGTCGGCGCTTGACCTGCCTTATGATGACAAGGTCGACCGGGAGGGGCTGCGATGGACCTGATCAAGCTCTACAGCTACTGGCGTTCGAGTGCGGCGTACCGCGTGCGCATCGCGCTGAATTTGAAAGAGCTGAAGTACGACTATCACTCCGTGCATCTGACCGACGGCGGCGGTCAGCAGCACCAGACGCATTTCCATCAGTTGAACCCGCAGGAACTGGTGCCGGTACTGGTCGATGGCGAGCGCGTGATTCGCCAATCGATGGCGATCATCGAATACCTGGAAGAAACCTATCCGGACCGAGGTTTCATGTTGATGCCGCCGAGCCCGCGCGAGCGCGGCCGCGTGCGCGCCATCGCGCAGCTGATCGCGTGCGACATCCACCCGATCAACAATCTGCGCGTGCTCGACTATCTGAAGGAAAAATTCTTCATCACCGACGCGCAGCGCGAAGCGTGGGTGCAGCACTGGATCGGCGCCGGTTTTGTCGCGCTCGAGGACTTGCTGTCGAAAAATCCGGTGACCGGCGAGTTCTGCGATGGCGATGTGCCGACCATGGCCGATTGCTGCCTGATTCCGCAGGTGTACAACGCGCGCCGATTCGGCGTCGACATGAAGCCGTTCCCGACGATCGTGCGCATCTACGAGCGCTGCATGGAGTTGCCGAAATTCCAGACGGCAGCGCCGGAAGTGCAACCCGATGCACCCGTGGCGCGTTGATCGGGCGCCGCTGTGGGACCGATGCTGACATTCGTCATTGCGATGGCGGGCTCGGCACTTGTGGGCGGCGCGATCCGACTGTGGCGCTGGCGTAGCGATCGTTGGGACGAAGCCCTTGGCAGTGGCTTACTGATGGCGATGGGGATCGCGGTTGGCGTAATGGCCCAAATCCAATGGGTCAGCAACTACGCCAAGGGTGGCGCGCACATGGAGCCGCACAGAGCCGAGTTTCTGGCGAAACTGTTCATGACCATCGCGGTACTGCTGGTCTGCCGGGCGATTGCCTTCGCGCCGCCGCGCGACCGGCGGCCCAGATTCTGGGCCACCGCCGCGCTTGTCGCCTTGCCCATCGCCTGCCAGTGGCTCGCAGCCTGGCATCTGGTCCCGGTTTGAAGGTGCGGCAGGAATCGATCGTCTAGCAGGCTGTTGAGAAACAGCCTGCTAGCGCGAACCATGGATGGTTCGCGCATTGATCAAGCACGTAAGTGTTTGATCAATGGAGAGCGAGTCCGGACATGCGCCGGACTCGCGACTTGAGAAACGCACAGGAAGTGCGTTTCTCAACATCGTGCTAATCCCGCCGATGCCGCTATTCGTCGTGCAAATACGTGTAACCGGTCAGCCCCGCCTCAAGCGCTTCGGACAGCCGCTTGGCCTCGCCGGCATCAAGCTTGAGCGCGCCGACCTTGGCGCGATAGGCCATGCGTAGCTGGTCGATGTCGTAGCCGACGTACTTCAATAGCTCGTCCGTGGTGTCGCCCTGACGCGCGTCTTCCAGCGCAAAGCCCTCTGCTGTTACGCGCACGCTGACGCTGTCCGTATCGCCGAACAGGTTGTGGATATCGCCGAGCGTTTCCTGGTACGCGCCGACCATGAACACGCCGAGGTAATAGGGTGTGCCCTCGACCGGCGCATGAACCGGCATCGTGCCCTTGAGCGCCTCGGAGTCGACGTAATGGTCGATGCGGCCGTCCGAGTCGCAAGTCAAATCTTCCAGCAGCGCGCGCCGCAGCGGCGGGGCATCGAGGCCGGCAAGGGGCAGAATCGGGAACACTTGATCCAGCGCCCAGACATCGGGCATCGACTGGAACACCGATGCGTTGACGAAGAACTTGTCCGCCAGCGCCTCGGTCAACTCGTCGATGGTTTCAGCGCTGGCGCGCGGATCGGCCTTCAGGCGGCTCAAGACGGCATGCACGATCGCGTAATACACATCGTCGAGCGCAGCACGCTCGTCGAGATCGATGGCGCCATGGGCGAACAAGGTCTGCCCCTCCTGGGCGTAGTGCTGCGCCTCCTGGTAAATCTCCAGCAACGGGCGCTTGTCGAGATCGCCATGCAGTTCGCGCAGATGGCGCAACGCCGACGAGCCGCCCGCATGCCCGGCCAACGCGTTGCCCTCCGGCATACGTTCGACCGCCGTGACATCGGTGATCAGCACCGCATGGTGCGCGGTCATCGCGCGGCCGGATTCGGTGACGATACGCGGGTGCGGCAGACCGAACTCGGCGCACGCCTCGGCGAGCGGCGTAACAATGGCCTGCGCGTACTGATCGAGGCCGTAGTTCATCGAGCAGAAACTGCGCGAACGTGTGCCTTCGTAGTCGACACCCAGCCCGCCGCCGACATCGACATGGCTGATGGTGTGGCCGAGTCTGCTGATCTCCACCAGATACCGCGTCGCCTCGCGCATGCCGCCGGCGATATCGCGTACGTTGGAAATCTGCGAGCCCATGTGGAAGTGCAGCAGCTTGAGCGCATCGGTCAAGCCGGCAGCCTTAAGCCCCTGCGAGAGCTCCAGCAACTGACGCGGCATCAGGCCAAACTTGGCTTTGTCGCCGCCAGTGTTCTGCCATTTGCCGGCACCGATGGACTTAAGGCGCATGCGTACGCCCAACAGCGGCTGGACGCCCAGCTTTGCCGCCTCTTCGATGACCAGCGGCAACTCGCCGGCCTTCTCGATGACGATGTAGATCTCCAGCCCCAGCTTGCGGCCGATCAGCGCCAGGCGGATGTACTCGCGGTCCTTGTAACCGTTGCAGATCACCACGCCGCCGCGGCTCATCGCCAGCACCGTCATCAGCTCAGGTTTACTGCCAGCTTCAAGGCCGAAGCCTGGCCCGGAGTTGCCGATGAACTCATTGACGACAGCGCGCTGCTGATTGACTTTGATCGGGAACACGCTGGTATAGCCGCCGCTATAGCCGCGCTCGCGCATGGCCTTGCCGAAGGCGCTCTGCAAACGCTGCACGCGATGGCTGAGCATCTGCGGGAACCGCACCAGCAAGGGCACACGCAAGCCGCTTTCCAGTGCCGCCGAGATCACTGCGGGCAGCGAGACTGCGGCGCCGCTTTCGCCCTCGGGGCGCACCACCACATCGCCGCGCGCATCGACATCGACATAGCCATCCGACCAATACGGAACGCTGTACGTCTGACGCGCGGCATCGATCGACCAATTCATCTGCTAGTGCTCCCTAAACCGGTGGTTTTGGTTGTTGGCGCTGCGGCATCCGGCGGGGTTTTTGCCGTAGATCCAGGCAGCGGGCGCGCAGCATACGGCACGCGTGTTCAGTGCAATCGCTGGAAGCGCCACTCGCGCATCAGCCTATAATCCGCATTCACGTTACCGGATCGCTTCATGCGCTCGCGATTGTGCCTTGCCGTTTGGCTTCTTGCCCTGACGCTTGCGACGCCAGCATCGGCGCACGACACACTGGTCATAGGCCGTATCAGCGACGATCCGAAAGCGCACTACGAGAGCATGCGGCCGATGGTGAACTACGTCGTCGCGCATATGGGCGATCTGGGCATCGTGCATGGCCGCGTGCTGATGGCACGCGATGCGCAGCAGATGGTCAGCTACCTGCGCCAGGGCAAGGTCGATTGGATCAGCGAAACGGCCGGCGCGGCGATCGGACTGCAGGATCGTAGCGGCGCCGAGTTCCTGGTGCGCGCCCGCCGCGGTGGGCTCTACGATTACCACAGCGTGTTTTTTGCGCGCCGCGACAGCGGCATCGATTCGATCGACGATTTGCCCGGTCGGGCGCTGGGCTTTGAGCATCCGATGAGCACCAGCGCCTATCTGGTGCCGGCCATCATCCTGCTCGATGCCAACCTGAGCTTGGCGATCCAGAGCTCGCCGCTGGAGAGGCCGCCGCCGAACTTCGTGGGATACACCTTTGCGCGTTCGGAGAGCAATCTGGTGACCTGGGTGCAAAAGGGCCTCGTCGACGCTGCCGTCTTCAGCAATCAGGACTGGAGCGATCTTGTGGCCGACGATCATCGCGCCTCCGAGCAACTGGTGAGATTCCACACCTCGGAGGAATTTCCGCGCGCGCTGGAGCTGGTCAGGCCGGGGCTGGCGGTGCCGATCAAGGAACGTTTGCGCGCCTTGTTACTGGATGCGCACAACCAGGCCGACGCCAGCGCCGCCTTACGCGCTTACCAGCGCACCGAGCGCTTCGATGCCATCGACGCGGCAACCCTGGCACGCGTGAACGCGTTGCGCAAGGGCGTTCGGCGCGTGCGCAGCGAGATTGAGTAGCATGGGTCTGCGCGGCAAGTTCATTGGCGGATTGCTGATTACGGCGCTGGTCTGGTCTGCGGTGCTGATCGCGGCCTGGCAGAGCGCCCGCAGCGCAGTCGACGACGTGCTGGCCCAGAATGAGCGCACGTTGCGCGACACAGCGCGCGTGGCGATGGAGGAACGTGCGGCGCAGCTGGCAACTTTTTTGCGCGATGCGCTGACCAACCCTGTTTACTATTTCGATTTGCTGGCGATGCGCGAGGTGCTGCGCTCGGCGCTCGACCAGCCTGATGTGGCATACGTGCTGGTTTACGACGAACGCGGCCGCGTCATCCACGATGGCTCGGGCGACATACCGAAGTTCGGGCAAGTGATGGACGATGCGCTTGCTGCAACGGTAGTCGCAAGCGCCGAACCCCGCGTGCAATGGGATGGCAAGTTGCTCGACGCCAGCACGCCGATGCAGATCGGCGAGCTGCGCCTGGGCGGAGTGCGCGTCGGGATGTCCACCGAGCGCATGGAAGCGGCGGTGGCGAAGGACACCGCGCAGGCGCTCGGTAGTTTGCGAGCCAACCTCGAATCGCCCGCGCGCGTGCTCGTCGTCGGCCTGTTGGCGCTGCTCGGCAGCATCGTGCTGCTGGGCTGGTGGATCGCACGCGGTCTGGTGCAGCCCATTCGCGAACTCTCGCTGCGCGCCGAAGAGATCGAGCAAGGGCATTATGGCGCCGCGGCCTCAAGCACTCGCCGGGACGAGCTGGGCGACTTGATGCGCGCCTTCGGGCGCATGAGCGAGGGGGTGCGCCGTCATCACGCCGACATTCGCCAGCTCGCCTACCAGGACAGCCTCACTGGTTTGCCGAACCGCTTGAGTTTTCGCGAACAACTGGAGAACGCGATCGCCAGCAACGGCAAGCGCGGTCTGGCGCTGCTGTTCATCGATCTCGACGATTTCAAGCGCATCAACGACACGCTCGGCCACGACATCGGCGACCACGTGCTCACCGAGTTCGCAACGCGCTTCCATCGCGCATTGCCGCCGGATGGCTTGATCCCGGTGATCACGCTCGCGCGCCTGGGCGGCGATGAGTTCGTCGCATTGATCGAAGGCCCGGAGGCTGCGGCGCGTGCCGAAACCGCCGCACAGGCGCTGCTTCATCAGCTCAAGAGTCCCTTCGATGTCGGCGGCAAGTCGTTGTTGGTAGGCGCAAGCATCGGCGTGACCGTCTATCCGGACGACGCGCAAAGCTCCAAGCTGTTGCTCAAGCACGGCGATCTGGCGATGTACCAGGCCAAACAGCAGGGCAAGAGCTGCTATCGCTTCTTCGCCGGACATTTGACGCTGCTCGCCGAAGAGCGACTGATGCTCGAACACGAACTCCGCGAGGCGATCGAAAAAGCGCAGCTGTCCATCGCCTACCAGCCGATCTATGTGCTGAAGACCGGCGAAGTCGTCGGCGCCGAGGCCTTGTTGCGTTGGCAACACCCACAGCGCGGCGCGATACCGCCGTCGTTGTTCGTGCCCGTTGCCGAGGCCACCGGGCTGATCGATGCGTTGGGCGATTTCGTCTTGCGCCGGGCTTGTCGCGATGCTGCGGCGTGGCAAGCCAGCGCACCAGGGCGCTGTGTTGCGGTGAACGTGTCGGGCCGCCAGATCCAACGCGACGGGCTGGAGACGCGAGTCGCTGCGGCGCTGGCGGAGTCGGGATTGGAGCCGAGCCTTTTGCACCTGGAGTTGACCGAGTCGAGCTTGATGCACGACGAGGCGCAAGCCTTCGCGGTGCTGGCGGAGCTTCGCAAGTCCGGCGCGCGGGTCTGGCTCGACGACTTCGGCACCGGCTTTTCGGGACTTTCGCACTTGCGTCGGGCGCGCGTCGATGGCGTCAAGATCGATCGCAGTTTCATCGCCGATATCTTGAACGACCCGGAAGACCTCGCGCTCGCCAGCGCCATCATCGCGATGGCCACGTCGCTCGGCATGGAGGTCGTCGGCGAGGGCGTGGAAAGTGCGGCTCAATACACGCTGCTAAAGTCTCTGGGCTGCCAGATGGCGCAGGGCTTCTGGATGAGTAAGGCTGTTTCCTCGGACGAATTGATGCGAAAGGGCGCGGTCGCTGTGCCCTGACCACTGCGGGGTGTGCGCATGAACCTAACTACCCAGGCATGGCTGCCGATCGTGCTGCTGATCGGTTCGAACATCTTCATGACCTTCGCCTGGTACGGCCACTTGCGCCACAAACAAAGCGCACTGTGGCTGGCGATCGGCGTCAGCTGGCTGATTGCGCTACCCGAATACATCTTGCAGGTGCCGGCCAATCGCCTCGGCCACGGCTACTACAGCGCCGCGCAACTGAAGACGCTGCAGGAAATCATCACGCTGACCGTATTCTGCTTTTTCAGCTGGCTGTATCTCGGGGAAGCCATCCGCTGGAACCACCTCGTCGCGTTTGCATTGATCGCGCTGGCGGCGTATTTCATGTTTTTGCCGACTTGAAGCGATTCTTGGTTGATGGAAATCGAAAGCTCGGGCCGTCGGAAAAGCAACAACCAAGAACCAAGAACCAAGAACCAGGAACCGAGAACCCGATGTACACCGCCGCCCTTCTCTTCCACCTGCTTTGCGTCGTCTATTGGCTGGGCTCGGATCTGGTCGTCTATCTGGTCAGCGGGCATGTGCTCGACACCGGGCGCCCGCTGGCTGCACGCATGTATGCGGCGAAGCTCATGCTGTTGGCGGACATGATTCCGCGCACCTGCCTGGTGTTGATGCTGGCGAGCAGCTTTACCCTTGCGCAGACCATGGGACTCCTGGCCATCGATGGTCCTGGGCTCGCGGCGATCTGGTTGTTCTGTGCGGCCTGGCTGGCGATCGTGTGGATCGTGCATTGGCGCGAACGCAGCGAACTCGGCGAGCGCTTGAAGCGCTTCGATTGGGCATTGCGCGTTGCGATCGCTCTGGGCTTGCTGTTGCTGCTGATCGCCAGCGCGCGTCGCGGCTCGCCGCTGGTCGACCAATGGTGGTTGCAGGCGAAGCTGGGTCTTTTCGCCACGATCATCGTCTGCGGTTTGATCATCCGCCGTCAGCTCGTTCCCTTCGGACCTTTGCTCGCCAAGCTCGCAGCTGGAACGGCGAGCGCGGCGGATGAAACGGCCATGCGGCGGATCATCGCGCAGGTAAAGCCGGTCGTCTGGGTCATCTGGATTGCGCTTGGATTGGCGATGTGGTTTGGCATCGCCAAACCACTGTGATCCTCTGGCCGGGAGCTGGCTGCCCGTGCTCAGACGGCGAGTTGCGAAGGCCCATGCAACTTCGCCATTGCAATTGCACCGCAAAGCCCCCAGATTGCGCGCCATCGCTCGTTCGGAAGCAGCTCCCGTGTCGGACAACCCCCATATCTTTAATGCCACGCAAGAGAACTTCGAAGCCGACGTGCTCGAAGCCTCGTTCCAGACGCCGGTGCTGGTCGATTTCTGGGCGCCATGGTGTGGACCCTGTAAAGCGCTCATGCCGATGCTCGACAAGGTGGTGCGCGAGGCCAATGGCTCGGTCAAACTGGCCAAAGTCAACACCGACGAGGAAATGGCGATCGCCGGCAGCTTCGGCATTCGCAGTTTGCCCACTGTGGTGCTGATCAAGGATGGTCGACCGGTCGACGGTTTCATGGGCGCGCAGCCGGAAAGCGTGGTGCGTGCGCTGCTCGCCAAGCATGTGGTTGCCAAAGCGCCGGAACCGGAGCCGGAGCTTCCCGATGAGGCCGATGTCGACCTGGAAGCGGTGATCGATGCGCTGCGAGCGCAGGTCAAAGCCGAGCCGAAAAAGCCCGAGCTGCAGGCCGAGTTGGCTGATGCGCTGTTGCGCGCTGGCGCGCTCGGCGAGGCGATGAGTCTGCTCGACAAGTTGCCTGGCGATGCGCAGTCGAGCGACGCCGCCAAGCGCGCACTGGCGCGCCTCAGTTTCGTCCAGGCTATCGATGGCGCGCCAGGCGAGTCTGAGCTGCAGGCGGCGATCGCGCGCGATGGCGCCAACCTGCTGGCCCGTTATCACCTCGGCGTGCGCTTCCTGTTGGGTGGCGATGCGGCTGCGGGGATGGATCAGTTCCTGGTGATCTTGCGGACCGATCGTAAGTTCAACGACGACCTCGGGCGCCGCGCCCTGGTCGATGCCTTCAAAGTGCTCGACGATTCGGAATTGGTCGGCGAATACCGGCGCAAGATGACCAGCTTGTTGTTCTAGGCGAGTTAGCTGTGACGCCTTCTCGGTTGCGGCAGATCTTGCGCTTCTGGCCGCCGTTCTGGATGAGCGGCATCCGCGTCACTGAGGCCAGCGACGATTGGCGACACATCCGTGTGCGCCTGCGCCAGCATTGGTTCAACCGCAATTACGTGGGCACACATTTTGGCGGCTCGTTGTTTGCGATGACCGATCCGTTTTGGATGATCATGGTCATGGAGCGCCTGGGCCGCGACTACATCGTCTGGGACAAAGCTGCTGAAATCGAATTCGTCGCACCCGGCAGGGGCGATGTCTTCGCGCATTTCGTGCTTGACGATGCGGTCGTCGACGAGCTGCGCAGCGCTGCAGCAGGTGGAGAAAAAGTGCTGCGCTGGTTTGCGGTGGATGTGATCAACAGCGGCGGCGAAATCGTCGCGCGGGTGCGCAAGCAGCTTTATGTGCGCTTGAAGTCGCGGGCGCGCGGCTGACCGGATTTTTCTATGCGGACCTGGTCCGCAAAGAGAAACAGCGTGCGGATCATGAGTCCGCGTAACTAACCCGCATATTTCATGAGGTCGCGATGAAATGGCTTGATTTCGTTGTTACAGCGTGGAAATCATCGAGTTGGTCGTACTGACAGAGTGTTCGCTGCCATTTCCTCGCTAACACGGCCCTCGCTCGTTCTTTGCGCCGGACTCTTCGTTGCTCGTCGTCCCAATGGGAGAGGGGCATCGTTTGCGCGCGCAGCGCGCGATGCTCCGAGCGCCCGGCAGCTACGCTGACGGGCCGGGTCAACCATTCCGCCCGGTGCGGCGGCGCAGCCGCCGCCCGTTCGAGCGGGCGCGCCGCATGCGGCGCAAGCTTGCCCGCTCTCACCCTCCTCGCGCCTCGATTCCGGCGCAAAGCCCTTCGCGATCTTCCGCGTTCCCTCATGAAATATGCGGGCTAAAGCGACCGTCCGCGCGTCTCCGGCATCAGCAGGAACGCAGTGATCGCGCAGATCGTCGCCAAGCCAATCGAGTAGTAAAACCCCGCATACGGATCGCCAAAATGCGCGCCGATCGCGGCCGTCGCCAGCGGCATAAAGCCACCGAACCAGCCATTGCCCAGGTGATAGGGCAAACCCATAGCGCTGTAGCGAATGCGCGTTGGGAAAAGCTCAACGAGGTACGCGCTCGCTGGCGCACACACCAGGGCCACAGGTACGGCCAGCAGCATCAGCCAACTGAAGGCAGCGGCAAACGAGAACGGCGCACCGGCAGCTCCGAGGCCTTTGAACACCGGCATGATCGTGAGCGCCGCAAGCACGAATCCGCCGATCACCACCGGGCGGCGCCCAATGCGATCAGCCAGCCAACCGGCCAAAGGAAACAGCGGCGCGCTCGCGGCGAGCACGGCCGCCATGAGGCTTGAGGCCACGCCGACATCGAGCTTCATGGTCGATTGCATGAAGATCAGCGGATAGAACTGGCCGGTGGTCCAGACCACGCCTTGGGCCATCGTCAGCGTGACGATCGCCAGGCACATCGACTTAACGTGAGCCGGGCTCGAAAACGCCTCCTTGAGTGGCGCCTTCGACAGTGCGCCCGCTGCCTGCTCGCGCTCGAATAGTGGCGACTCGTGCAACGACAAGCGCATATAGATCGACAGCGCGAGCAGCAGTACCGACAACAAGAACGGCACCCGCCAGCCCCAGTCATTGAAAGCCTCCGGGCCAACCGCCTCGCGCACGGCAGCGATGACCAACAAGGCCAGGAGGAGCCCGAGCGTGCCGGTTCCTTGAATCAAGCTGGTGTAGAGCGCGCGATGACGATCCGGCGCGTGCTCGGCCACGTAGGTTGCCGCACCACCGAATTCGCCGCCGACCGCGAAACCTTGCAGCAAGCGCAAAATCACCAGCAACACCGGCGCCAGCAGACCGACCTGCGCATACGTCGGCAGGCAGCCGATCGCCACTGTGGCCCCGCCCATCAGCGAGATCGTGATCAGGAACGTTTTCTTACGCCCGATACGATCGCCCATGCGTCCGAAATACAGGGCGCCCAGCGGACGGACCACCCAGCCTGCGCCGTACGCCGCCAGCGCCGCAAGCAAACCGGCGGTCGGCCGGTCTGCTGGAAAGAACTGGGCGCTCAAGACCGCAACCAGGCTGCCGTAGAGGAAGAAATCGAACCACTCGAAGACAGTGCCGACGACAGCAGCGGCGGTGGCGCGGGGGGCTTGCATCTCTTGGGGTTCCCGGTTGTTGGTTCTTGGTTCTCGGCAGATCGCCGAGCATCCAGCACGTGTTCGGCCAAATCGGTTGCGAGCCATCGCGCTAGCCGCTACTTTCGATTCTGCGGCGTTTGACGACCAAGAACCAGCAACCAAGAACCAGGAGCCACCAATGAGCAAACGCCTCGTCCTCGGCCTCACTTTGCTGGCACTGATCGTGGCGTTTTTCGCACTCGATCTGCAGCGCTTTTTCACGCTCGAATCGCTGCAGGCGCACCGGGCTTCGCTTCTGGAGTTCGTCGCACAGCGCTGGTTGCTCGCGGCTGGCGCGTACGTGCTGCTGTACATCGCGGTGGTGGCGCTGGCGCTGCCTGCGGCAGGCTTGATGACCGTCGCGGGCGGCGCGTTGTTCGGGTTGTTGGGCGTGCCGCTGGTGCTGCTGGCCGCGACGCTGGGCGCAACCATATCGATGCTGCTGTCGCGCTATCTGTTTCGCGAGTCTGTAGAGAGGCGCTTTGCGGGCGCGTTGAAAACCATCAACGATGGCCTCAAGCGCGAGGGCGCGTTCTATTTGTTCGCGATGCGGCTGGTGCCGGCGATTCCTTTTTTCCTGATCAACGTGGCGATGGGCGTAACCCAATTGCGCGTCTGGACCTTCGCCTGGGTCAGCGCCATCGGCATGCTGCCGGGTACGCTGGTGTGGATTTACCTCGGGCAACAGGTGATGCAACTCACCTCGCTCAAAGGTCTGGTGTCGCCGACACTGCTTCTGGCATTGGCGCTGCTCGGCGTGATGCCGCTGCTGGCCAAACGCCTGGTCGAATTTCTGCGCGCGCGGCGCGTCTATCGCGGCCATTCCAAACCCAGGCGTTACGACTACAACCTGATTGCGATCGGCGCCGGTTCGGCGGGTCTGGTGAGTAGCTACATCGCCGCCGCGGTGAAGGCCAAAGTCGCGCTGATCGAGCGCCACAAGATGGGCGGCGATTGTTTGAATACCGGTTGCGTGCCGAGCAAGGCGCTCATCCGCACGGCGCGCCTGGCCGCAGAGTGCCGGCGCGCCGACCGCTATGGCCTGGCGCCAATCGATCCTGCGATCGATTTCGCGCGCGCCATGCAGCGCGTGCACGAGGTGATCGCCAAGATCGAGCCGCACGATTCGATCGACCGCTACACCGGCTTGGGCGTGACCTGCATCAGCGGCGACGCGCGCATTGTCGATCCGTGGACGGTCGAGGTGAACGGCCAGAGGTTGACCTCGCGCGCCATCGTGATCGCCACCGGCGCGCGCCCCACGGTGCCGAAGCTGCCAGGCATCGATAGCGTCGATTTCTTGACCAGCGATACCGTGTGGTCGCTGCGCGAACGGCCGCAGCGCTTGTTGGTGCTGGGCGGCGGTCCGATCGGTTGTGAACTGGGGCAATGCTTCCAGCGCCTCGGTTGCCAGGTGACGCTGGTGCAACGCCCGGCGCGGCTGCTGCCGCGCGAGGACGAAGACGCCAGTGCGTTGGTCGATGCGGCGCTGCGTAGCGACGGCGTGGATGTGCGCGTGGGCACTGAGGCGCTGCGTGTCGAGCGCGATGGCGCGGGTGGGCGGCTCTGGGTGCGCGATCGGAGCGGCGAACACGCGATCGCATTCGACAGACTGCTGCTGGCGCTGGGGCGCACCGCGAATGTCAACGGCTTTGGCCTGGAGGAGCTGGGTGTGCGCATTGCCGAGCGCGGTACCATCGAGAACGACGCCTGGATGCGCACCAATTTCCCGAACCTGTACGTGTGCGGCGATGTGGCAGGTCCCTATCAATTCACGCATGTCGCCGCGCATCAAGCCTGGTATGCAGCGGTCAACGCATTGTTCGCGCCGTTCTGGACCTTCAAAGCCGACTATCGGGTGATTCCCTGGTGCACATTCACCGATCCCGAAGTCGCGCGCGTGGGCTTATCGGAGAGTGAAGCGAAAGCACAGAACGTGGCTTACGAACTGGCGCACTATGGCCTGGACGATCTCGACCGCGCGATCGCCGATGGTCACGACCATGGCTACGTGAAAGTACTCACCGTACCGGGGAAGGACACCATCCTGGGCGCAACCATCGTCGGCGCGCACGCCGGCGATCTGCTCGCTGAGTTCGTACTGGCGATGCGCCACGGCCTTGGCTTGCGCAAGATCCTGGGCACCATCCACAGCTACCCGACGATGATGGAAGCCAACAAATACACCGCTGGCGTCTGGGCCAGAGCGCACGCGCCTGCTGGCGCGCTCAAGTGGATTGAGCGCTTCCACGCGTGGCGGCGGGGCTGAATCCTTTGGTCACCGAGGACGAAAGTATGCGAGCACACATTCCGTGTTCCGCACTGCGATCTGCACGTGGGTTCGCTCTCTGAATCCGGAACCGGGAAATGCAGGCGGCCCTTCCTCAAACACGCCAAGTACCGTGTCGTAAGCATCAACGTTGTCCTGCGCTCGTAATGAGTGGACGAAATTAATGACCGCGCAATCAAGACACCGACGAAGCAGAAGGCCCTCCGAGTCTGGCGCCGAGTTAACCGGCACAGATTGCCCTGCGGCACCGAGAATCGCACAAAGCTGCTCATGCGCTGTTCGCAGTTCAGCCATCACGCCGTAATCCGTGAGGTTCAGACATCGACCGGGATAAATCAGCGCTCCTATGACCGTTGGATCGACCAACTTTCCGCGCGCAGCTTGGCCTTCTGCCCAAGCCATCGCACGCTCCGGACTATCAATCCAAAAGTAAACGCCAGCACCTAACCAGTCGTAGTCATTCGAACTGGTCCTCAACGAATCCTTGCCTGCCAGAATTATTTCGGCAGTCTTCGCTGCGCATCCATGAAATCCCAGTAGCGGCGCCAGCGAGTTCGCGCGCCGCCTCATCGATATCGTGGGCTAAGGCGACCGGTCTTTGTGACAATACCGGCAGCCTGCAAAAACCGGAGCGAGCGAGCGGGATCAGTAGCAATTTCCCGAGCAAGGCGCAGAGTCGATTCTGGAAGCACAGGGGCCCGCTTTGCATACGTCTTGGCGGTCGGCATCGACTTCATAGTTGCACCTCAATGGACGACACTAGCATAACGCCTGAATGACCAGGCGGGCAAAGCGGCGTCGGCATAAGCAAGTTCGAGAATGCATGCACGGCATAGGGCAGCGCCCTGTCGGCAGATGTTTGGACTATCGGATGGATCCAAAGAGACACGACCAGAACACCTACATGTAGAACCAACAGGAAGAGATTGCGACGGTCAATGCGTGACCGCAGAGGCTCTGAATTGTTTGATTTAGTCATGGCATTACCCTCCTTTCCGGACATGCTCGGAATTTGCGCGATGAGTTCCGCCGACTGACGCTGCTCCAGAGTGTGCACTCTCCTATGCCGTGTGTATGAATTCTCGTAATCCTCCCGAGCTTGAAACGGCCGAGTATTCTAGACCCCGATGTTCCCGCGCGGGGCGCCAACGGCGCCCCCCGCAGTTCAATTCAATCCGCCTGCCGCCGCAAGAACGCCGGGATATCGAGGTAATCGATATCCGGGTTGCTCTCGGGCGCCGCCGCTGCGGCCGCATTGCCGAAGCGGCGCACCGTTGGTTGCGGCTGCGCGGCCGGGCGCGGTGCGGGCTGATGCGCTGCCTGCAACTCGCCCTCGGGGCGCACAACGCGGAAGCTGCTGCGCGGTTGTTGCTGGTGCAGCGACGGATTGAAAGTGTCCACCGGTTGCCGCGCGGTCTGGCGATTCAAGCCGGTTGCGACCACGGTGACGCGAATCTCGTCTTCCATGTCCATGTCGAGCACGGTGCCGATCTTGATGTTGGCGTCTTCGGCAGCGAATTCGGCAACCGTCTGGCCGACTTCGTTGTACTCGCGCATCGACAGATTCGGCCCGGCCGTGATGTTGACCAGGATGCCGCAGGCGCCCTTGAGATTGATGTCTTCGAGCAGCGGATTGCCGATCGCCGCTTCCGTGGCCGCTACCGCGCGATCGTCGCCCTTGGCGCGACCGGTGCCCATCATCGCCAGACCCATCTCGCTCATCACCGTGCGCACGTCGGCGAAGTCGACGTTGATCAAGCCGGGACGGGTGATCAAGTCCGCGATGCCCTGCACGGCGCCGAGCAGTACATCGTTCGCTTCCTTGAACGCGTTCAACAGGGTCACTTCGCGGCCGAGCACGCTCAGCAGTTTCTCGTTCGGGATGGTGATCAGCGAATCGACGTGCTGCGCCAGCTCATCGATACCTTTCATTGCCACCGCCATTCGTCGTTTGCCCTCGAACGGGAAGGGCTTGGTGACCACGGCCACGGTCAGGATGTCCAAATCCTTGGCGATTTGCGCAATCACAGGCGCCGCGCCAGTGCCGGTGCCGCCGCCCATGCCGGCGGTGATAAAAACCATGTCCGAGCCGCGCAGCGCCTCGCTGATGCGCTCGCGGTCTTCAATGGCCGCTTGACGACCGACCTCGGGATTGGCGCCGGCGCCAAGACCCTTGGTGACGTTGCTGCCGAGGTGCAACGAGGTCACGCCCTCGACGCGTTTGAGTGCCTGGGCGTCGGTGTTGGCGACGATGAACTCGACGCCCTCAATGTTTCCGCCCAGCATGTGTGCGACCGCATTGCCACCACCGCCGCCGACGCCGATGACTTTGATGACCGCATTGGGTGTTGCGCTTTCCATCAAATGAAACATAGGTTGACCCTCGCAAAAAAATTACCGCTGTTGTCGTGCCGGCTGAAGCGCTTCCCTGCGTCTGGCCGATTGTTTTTCGGGGCGCGGGTCACGCGGTGCGGCACGGGAGCCTTGCAGCGCAGGATGCTCGTCCGCTTTTCCCGTAACCCACACCCCGTGCCCCGTGCCGCGCGCATCAAAACTCCCCACCCACCCATTTCCTGACCTTTTCCCAAGCACTCAGCACGCCGGCCGCCGGCCCGCTGCGCGTGGGCGCGCGCGGGCGTTCGACCTGAGTGCCGTAAACCAGCAAGCCCACGCCCGCAGCGTGGATCGGATTGCCGACCACATCGACCAATCCGGTGATGTGTTGCGGGATTCCGAGTCGCACCGGCATATGAAAAATTTCTTCGGCAAGCTCGACCGCGCCTTCCATCCGTGCCGCACCACCGGTGAGGACCACGCCAGCGGCGATCAAGTCTTCGAAGCCGCTGCGCCGCAGTTCCGCTTGCGCCAGCGTGAACAATTCCTCGTAGCGCGGCTGCACAACCTCGGCGAGCGTTTGCCGAGCAAGCCGGCGCGGCGCTCGCTCGCCGACGCTCGGCACCGAAATACTTTCCTCGGCGGTGGCCAGTTGCGCCAGTGCGCAGGCGTACTTGAGCTTGATGTCTTCGGCGTGTTGCGTCGGGGTGCGCAGCGCCACGGCGATGTCGTTGGTGACTTGATCGCCCGCGATCGGCAACACGGCAGTGTGGCGTATCGCGCCCTGCGCGAAAATCACGATATCGGTTGTTCCGGCACCAATGTCGATCAAGGCCACGCCGAGCTCGCGCTCATCGTCCGTGAGCACTGCGTGGCTGGCGGCCAACGGCTGCAAGATCAAATCGTCGACCGACAATCCGCAGCGCGCAATGCACTTGGTGACGTTCTGCGCGGCGCTCGCTGCGGCCGTCACCAGATGGGCGCGAACTTCGAGGCGCACGCCGCTCATGCCGATCGGGTGGCGAATGCCGTCCTGCTCGTCGATAACGTATTCCTGACTGAGCACATGCAGAATTTTCTGATCGGCCGGAATCGGCATGGCGCGGGCCGCGTCGAGCGCGCGGTCGACGTCGAAATCCGTGACTTCCTTGTCGCGGATTGCGACGATGCCATGGGAGTTCAAGCTCTTGATGTGGCTGCCGCTGATACCGGCATAAACGGAACGGATTTCGCAGCCGCTCATCGCCTCAGCTTCCTCGACCGCGCGCTGGATCGACTGCACGGTCGATTCGATGTCGACGACGACGCCGCGCTTGATGCCGCGCGAGGCGTGGCTGCCAAGCCCGATCACATCGACCGGCTCGCCGGGCGCGTACTCGCCGACCATCGCCACCACTTTGCTGGTGCCGATATCGAGGCCAACGATCAGCGATTTGTCACTCTTTCGGGTCATGGATTTACGGAACTCAAAACGGGAGAAGCCGGTACCGCCGGGTCGGCGTAGCGCACGGCAAATCCGTGGGTATATCGAAGATCGGCGCGCACGATCGGGCGCGCGTCGAGATTTTTCAAAGAATCCAGGCTGGCGATGAAGCGCGCAAAACGCGCCGCCTGATCGCGACTGCCCAAGCGCACCTCTACGCCATTGGACAGGCGCAGCTCGATCGCGCCGCGCGCGCTCATGCTCAAGGTTTCGATTTGAGGATCGGCGCTATCTGGCTTGACTGCCTGATAGAAAGCCACCAGCGCCGGCATCTGCTCCGGGCGTGCGTCGAAGCGCGGCAGGCCACGCAGCTCGCCGCTGCCGCGCGCCGGGAATAGCGCGCCGGCGACATCCACCAGCGCATCGGTGCCGCTGCGACCGAGCACATCGCGCTCGGTGACGCGTACGCTCAGCACATCCGGCCATTCCTTGCGCACCTCCGCCGACTCGATCCACGGCAGCGCAAGCACGCGTGAGCGCGCTTCCTCCAGATCGACGAACAAAAAGCCGCGCGCCGCTGCGGGAGCAATCGCGTCGCGGATCTGCGCGTCGCTGACACGCCCGAATGGCGCGGTGACGTCGACGTAACTGATGGGGAGAAAACCGACGCCGCCGGTTCGTGCGAAATAGACGCCGATCAACAGTAACGCAATCGCAAACACCGCGAGCAGCGTCAGCGTCTGGGCGAGGAAGGGCCGCTGGCTCATTGAGCGCCTCCCAGGCTGGTGCGCAAGATGCGCTCGCACAACTCGTCGAAGTCGATACCCGCAACGCGTGCCGCTTTGGGCACCAGGCTGTGACTGGTCATGCCGGGCGTGGTGTTGACCTCCAGCAGATAAAACGAGCCCGTGGCGTCCTGCATCACATCGATGCGTCCCCAACCGCGCGCGCCGACGGCATCGAACGCGCGCTCGCACAAGCGCCGCAAAGTCGTTTCTTGCTCGCCGACCAGGCCGGGGCAGAAGTACTGCGTGTCGTCGGAAATGTACTTGGCGTGGTAATCGTAGTACTCGCCCGGCGGCACGATGCGGATGCTGGGCAACGCCGCCCCGTCGAGGATGCCGACGGTCAGCTCCGGTCCTTCGATCAGTTGTTCGACCAACAGCTCGCCGTCGTAGCGAGCAGCGAGATCGACCGCGGCCTGCACATCGCCTGCCTGGAACACACGCGTCACGCCGACACTGGATCCCTCGCGCGAGGGTTTGACGATCGCCGGCAGACCAACTATCGCCAGCGCTGCCGCAACATCCTCCCCAGGATGCAGCACGGCGAATTTCGGCGTGGGAATGCCGAGCGCCTGCCAAATGCGCTTGGTGCGCACCTTGTCCATGGTCAGCGCCGACCCGAGCACGCCCGAACCGGTGTACGGCATGCCCAGGGATTCGAGCGCGCCTTGCAGCACGCCATCCTCGCCGCCGCGGCCATGCAGAATATTGAAGACACGGTCGATGCCGCCGGCGCGGATCGCATCGAGCAGCGCCGGGATTCCGTCTATTGCGATCGCGTCGATACCGCGCCGCAGCAGCGCCGCAAGTACATTCGCGCCGCTGTTGAGCGATACCTCGCGCTCGGAGGAAGTGCCGCCGAGTACCACGGCGACGCGGCCGAAGGCGGTCATCGCGCACCTCCCGCAAGCCCATAGGCTTCCAACTCGTTCGCCGCGGCGCCGATATCGCCGGCGCCTTGAAGCAGCAACAGATCGCCATCGCGAAGCAAATCGGGAAGCACCTGCTTGAGCTCCCGCGGATGGGCGATGAATACCGGATCGACGCGGCCGCGCGCGCGCACCGCTCTGGCCAGTGCGCGACCATCGGCGCCTGCGATCGGCGCCTCTCCTGCGGCGTAGATCTCGGTCAACACCAGCACATCGACCTGGCTCAGCACGTCGGCGAAGTCGTCGAACAAATCGCGGGTGCGCGTGTAGCGGTGCGGCTGAAAGGCCAGCACCAGACGCCTGTCCGGCCAGCCGCCGCGCGCGGCATCGATCACCGCGCGCACCTCGCGCGGATGATGACCGTAGTCGTCGACGAACATCGCCTCGCCAGACTTGAGCGCCAGCGGCGGATGCATATGGAAGCGCCGGCCGACGCCACCGAAGCGCTCCAGACCGCTGACGATCGCATCGGCCGTGACGCCGATTTCGAGCGCGATCGCCACAGCCGCGCAGGCGTTCTGCACGTTGTGCCTTCCCGGCAGTTTGAGGCGCACATCGCGCGGTGTTTCGTCCGGCATATGCAGCGTGAAGCGCATTTCGGTGCCGCTTTGCGAAACATCGCTGGCGCGCACGTCGGCATCGTCGGCAAAGCCATAGGTGCGCACCGCGCGCGGGCTGCGCGCCGCCAAGGCGCGGGTCTCGGGGTCATCGGCGCACAGCACCGCGAGGCCGTAAAACGGCAAGCGATGAATGAATTGATCGAACGCAGCCTTGAGGGTTTCGAAACGCCCGCCGAAGTTTTCCAGATGGTCGGCATCGATATTGGTGACCACCGCCATCAAGGGTTGCAGGAGCAGGAAGGAACCATCGCTTTCGTCGGCTTCGGCGACCAGGTACTCGCCAGCGCCGAGGCGCGCATGCGTGCCGGCGCTGTTGAGCAAGCCGCCGATGACGAAGGTTGGATCGAGGCCCGCCGCAGCGAGAACACTGGCGATCAGGCTCGTGGTGGTGGTCTTGCCGTGCGTGCCGGCCACCGCAATGCCGCGACGAAAGCGCATCAACTCGCCGAGCATTTCCGCGCGCGGCACGATCGGTAGTCGCTTCTCGCGCGCCGCGATGAGCTCTGGATTGTCGGCAGCGATGGCGCTCGATACGACCAGCACGTCGACATCGTCCACATTCGCCGCTGCGTGACCTTTGAACACCCGAGCGCCGAGTTCCGCCAGGCGACGCGTGGTTTTGTTATCGGCCTGATCGGAGCCGGAAATGGTGTATTCAAGATTGAGCATGACTTCGGCGATGCCGCTCATGCCGGCACCGCCGATGCCGATGAAATGCACGCGACGAAATGCGCGCATCGAGTCCTGTCCGGGGCGGAAGCGGGCGGCGATACTCATGCCGACACCTCGATGCACGTGGCGGCGACGCGGTCGGCGGAATCGGGCGCCGCCAAAGCGCGCGCGCGTTCTGCCATCGCTTGCAGTTCGGCCCGCGTACCGAGCGCGCGAAGGCGCTGCGCGAGCCGCTCCGCGCTCAAGCCGGTTTCCGGAATGAGCTCCGCGGCGCCAGCATCGACCAGCCATCGCGCATTCGCCGTCTGGTGGTCGTCGACGGCATGCGGGTAAGGCACCAGCCAGGCGCCTAAACCTGCGGCCGTGAGCTCGGCAAGCGTCAACGCGCCGGCGCGACAGACCGCGAGGTCGGCCCAGGCATAGGCAGCGGCCATGTCGTCGATAAAGGCCGTCACTCGTGCCGCAATGCCGGCGTTCTGGTACGCCAGTGTGGTCGCTTCCAAACCCGCCTGGCCGCACTGGTGCCAGATATTCGGACGCAAGCCGGGTTCCAACAGTGCCAACGCCGCGGGCAGCGTTTGATTCAACACGCGTGCGCCCTGACTGCCGCCGAGTACCAGCACGTTCAGTGGGCCGCTGCGCGCCGCGAAGCGCAGGTTCGGCGCTGGCAGCGATGCGATCTCGGCACGCACCGGATTGCCGACCCATTGGCCGCCAGCGAACACCTCAGGAAAGCCGCTCAGGACGCGCCGAGCGAGTCTCGCGAGAACGCGATTGGTCAGGCCTGGAATACGATTCTGCTCGTGCACCACCAAGGGCATGCGCCCCAGGGCAGCGGCCAGCCCGCCGGGTCCGGCGGCGTAACCACCGAAGCTGACCACGCAGCGCGGCGCAGTGCGTTTGAGGACGCCGTGCGCCTGCCACACTGCGCGCAGCAAGTCGAGCGGCAGCGCAAGTTTCCGCCACAGACCTTTGCCGCGCAGACCGCGTACGGCGATGCCTTCGAAAACGATCCCTCGACTCGGTACCAGCCGCTCTTCCATACCGCCGCGCGCGCCCAGCCATACCACCGGCACGGAGCGCGCCTGCAAGGCTGCAGCCACGGCCAGGCCGGGGAACACATGTCCACCAGTGCCGCCCGCCATGACCATCACCGGCGCGGTCATTTCGCGCCCCCGGACACGCCTTCGTGCGCACCGACTGCGCGCGGTTCGCGCAAAGAAGCGCTGACGCGCAGCAACAGGCCGACCGCGCAACAGCACATCAACAACGACGATCCGCCGGAGCTGATCAAGGGCAGCGTCAGACCCTTTGTCGGCAATGCGCCGATGTTGACGCCGATGCTGATCGCTGCCTGCAGCGCGAACCAAAGGCCAATGCCGTAGGCCAGATGCGCCTCGAAAGGGCGACCCTGGCGCAAGCCTTCGATGCCCAGGTGGAAGGCGCGCGCCACGAAGGTTGCGAACAGCGCGATGATGACGATCACGCCGACGAAGCCAAGTTCCTCGGCAATCACGGCAAAGATGAAATCGGTATGCGCCTCGGGCAGGTAATAAAGCTTTTGCACGCTGTCGCCCAAGCCGACGCCGAACCACTCGCCGCGGCCGACCGCGATCAACGCTTGCGTCAATTGGAAGCCGTCGTTGAATGGATCGGCCCAGGGATCGGTAAACGATAGCAGCCGCGCCATGCGATACGGCTCGCTGATGGCCGCCACCGCCACCACCGGCATGGTCACCAATGCCGTCGCGCCCAGGTGCCTGGCCGAGCCGCCGGCGAGCCAGACCATGCCGCCGACGATCGCCATCAGCAGCAGCGCGCTGCCGAAATCCGGTTGCGCCAGCAACAGCCCGAGCAGTGCGCCGGCTACGATGAGCGGCTTCATCACGCCCAATAGCTGGTGTTGCACCGCTTCCTGATGGCGCACGAAATAGCCGGCCAGATACACGATCATCAACACCTTGACGGCCTCGACAGCCTGGAAGGTGGAAATGCCCAGATTGATCCAGCGCTTCGCGCCCTTGACCTCGACGCCCAGGCCCGGGACAAAGACCACCAGGAGCAGCGCGAACGCGCCGAGGATCAGAATCTGCGAGTACTGCTTCAGCCATTCGAGATCGACGCGGTACGCCAGGTAAGCCAGCACGGCGCCTGCAGTGAGAAACACTAAGTGCTTCTGCAGAAAGTAAAACGGCCCCACCGACAGGCCTTCGGCGATGGCGATGGAACTCGATGCCACCATCACCACGCCAATCGCGATCAAGGCCAGCGCACTGCCGGCGATGTAGCCATCGGGCGCCACGCCGGGCGCGGGCGGGAGTTTGCGGGCTTGGATCATTGCTGAGCGCTCCCAAACTTCGATGTTCGGCAAGTGCAGGCCGGGTCTAGATCAAGAAGCGAGGGCACGAGGGCACGAGGGCACGAGGGCACGTGCACCTCGCAACGTCGCTGCGCTTTCGATGGCATCGTTGTAAGTCGAGGATTTCTTGTGCATCGCGGTTCGACTTGCACGTGCCCTCGTGCCCTCGTGCCCTCGTGCCCTCGCTTTTCATCGTCGCGCCTGCGCCGATTTACTCGCAGACTCAATGGAAGCATGGTTGCAACGTGCGCCGATCGCGTGAAAGTCGTCCTCATCACCGCACCTTCAACGTAGCAAGGCCCATCAACACCAGCACCACGCTGATGATCCAGAAGCGCACGATGACGCGGGGCTCGGGCCAACCCTTGAGTTCGAAATGGTGGTGCAACGGCGCCATGCGGAAGATGCGTTTGCCGGTCAGCTTGAACGAGGCGACCTGCAGCATCACGCTTAGCGTTTCCAGCACGAAAATGCCGCCCATGATGACCAGCACCGCTTCCTGGCGCACGATGACCGCGATGCAACCGAGCACCGCGCCAACAGCCAGCGCGCCGATGTCGCCCATGAACACCTGTGCGGGATAAGTGTTGAACCACAGGAATCCCAGACCGGCGCCAGCGAGCGCGCCGCAGATGATGGTCAGCTCGCCTGCACCTGGAATACGTGGAATCCCAAGGTACTTTGCGAATTCGGCATGGCCCGAGGCGTACGCAAAAATGCCCAAGGCGCCGGCAACGAGCACGGTAGGCATGATCGCCAGACCGTCCAGGCCATCGGTCAGGTTGACCGCATTCGAGAAGCCGACGATCCAGAAATAGGCGATGATCAGGTACGCCATTCCGAGCGGAATGGCGACCTGCTTGAAGAACGGTACATACAATTGCGTCGCTGCCGGCGTGTCGGCAGTGACGTACAGCACAACGGCCGCGGTAGCGCCAAAGATCGACTGCAGCAGGTACTTGTAACGCGCCGCTAATCCCTTGCTGTCTTTTAATACCAGCTTGCGGTAGTCGTCTATCCAGCCGATGAAACCAAAGCTCAAGAGCACGCCAAGTACGATCCACACGTAACGGCTTTCGAGGTTGCACCACAGCAGGGTGGATGTCGCGACCGCGAGCAGGATCAGCATCCCGCCCATGGTCGGCGTGCCGGCTTTGGACAGGTGCGACTGCGGACCATCTTTGCGGATCGTCTGGCCGATTTGCTTCTCGGTCAACGAACGGATCAGCTTGGGCCCCAGCCACAGCGACAGGCCGAGCGCAGTGAGCGTCGAGAGAATCGCGCGCAACGTGATGTAGCCAACCGCGTTCAGGGCGCTTAGGTACTTCTCCAGGTAGTCGGCGAGCCAGAAAAGCATCAGTGTCCTCCGCCGTCGACGCCGAGCGTCTGCAGCACGCGTTCCATGCGCGACGAGCGCGAGCCCTTGATCAGCGCGGTCGTGCCCGGTCGCCAGGCGGATCGGAAGGTCGCAACCAACGCATCGAGATCGTCGAAGGCCTCGCCGCCGGTGCCAAAACCGCGGGCCGCTTCGGCGCTCAACGGACCGAGAGCGAACAGCGCATCGATGCCGGCGTCGCGGGCTTTCGCGCCGCAAGCAAAGTGCATCGCCGCGCTCGCTTCGCCCAGCTCCTTCATGTCGCCAAGCACCAGCCAACGCGGCGAGGGGGCGAGGGCGAGGGTGTCGATCGCCGCACCGAGCGATCCGGGATTTGCGTTGTAGCTGTCGTCGAACAACACACCGCCGTTCCAATCGATGCGCTTCAAGCGACCGCTGACGCCATGTGCCTGCGTCAAGCCGGCAGCGATAGCATCGATGCCGACGCCAAGCGCAATGGCGAGACCGGCGGCAGCGAGCGCGTTCATGATGTTGTGGCGGCCCGGCAGCGGCAATGCGATGGGCGCGCTACCGCCAGGGGTCGTGAGCAAGAACCGAGCGTCGTTCCCAAGTACCACGTCACTGGCGCGGATATCGGCGGGCGCGTCGATCGCGAAGCGTAGTGTCTGACGAGCGCCGATGTCGCGCTCGAAGGCGGTCGCGAACGGCTCGTCGGCATTCAGCACTGCGACGCCGCCGGCCTTCAGGCCGCGGTAGATGCCCCCTTTAGTGGCAGCCACACCGGCCAGACTGCCGAGGCGTTCAAGATGCGCCGGGCCAACGTTGGTGACCACTGCCGCGTCGGGCGGTGCGATCGCCGTCAACGGCTGAATGTCATCGGGTTTACCCGCGCCCATTTCGATCACCGCAAATCGATGGTCGGCGCCCAGACCGAGCACTGTCAGCGGCACGCCGATCTCGTTGTTGTAGTTGCCGGGTGTAGCGTGCGTACGTCCAACCTGGCGCAGGATGCTCGCCGTCAGTTCCTTCGTGGTGGTTTTGCCGTTGCTGCCGGTCAGTGCGACGAGCTTGAGATCGAGCGTGGCCAACCAGGCGCGCGCCAGGGCCTGCAGCGCCGCAAGAGAATCCGGCACCACGATCTGCGGCGTACGAACGTCGAGCACTCGCTCGACCAGCACCGCGCCGGCATGGTCATCAAGGCCGGCAACAAAGTCGTGACCGTCGACGCGCTCTCCCTTGAGCGCTACGAACAGGCCGCCCGGCGGCAGCACGCGCGAATCCTGGGCGACGCCAGCAACGGTCGCATCGGCGCCGATCAGCCGGCCGCCAGTCCAGGCCGCGATTTGGCTGGCGCGGGCGATCATGCGGCTCTCTCCGCCAACGCCTCGCGCGCCACCACCGCGTCGTCGAACGCCAGCTTGCGCCCGGCGATTTCCTGATACGGCTCGTGCCCTTTGCCGGCGACCAGTACCATGTCGTTGGCTGCGGCTTCCTCGATGGCGCGGCGGATCGCACAGCGGCGATCGCGTTCGATGATCGCGCCAGCGTTTGCGGGGAGACCGGCGACGATTTCAGCGACGATCGTATCGCCGTCTTCGCCGCGCGGGTTGTCGTCGGTCACGTAGAGACGATCCGCTGCCAGCGCCGCGTGAGCCATCAGCGGGCGTTTGCCGCGATCGCGCTCGCCACCGCAACCGAAAACGATGCTGAGCGCCGCAGGGCGGTGTGCGCGCAGAGCTTTGATCGCGACGCTGATCGCATCGGGCGTGTGCGCGTAGTCGACGACGACCGTCGGCGCGTTTTGTGCGGCGATGCGGTTCATCCGACCAGGTACTGGTCGCAGCTCTGCGAGTGCCTCGGCGATATCGCTCGCGTCGAGTCCCAGTGCGAGCAGCGAGCCGCTGGCGGCGAGCAGGTTATCGACGTTGAATCTGCCGAGCAGTCCCGTTTGGACGACGCGCATTAACGGCGCTGGGGTTGCGCGTTCGCTCGTAGCGCCGAACGCGGTCCGCGCGACCCGCAACTCGAAGGCGATACCTCGGGTATCGAGACGAATATTCTGCGCGCTCAGATCGGCATCCCTGCCGCTGGCGCTGTAAGTGATCGCGCGCACGCCGCTGGCGAGGCGCTGCAGCAATTGCTGGCCGTAGGGGCAGTCGACATTGATCACGGCAACGCGTAAGTCGGGCCATTCGAACAACCTGGCTTTGGCCGCGAAGTACGCGTCCATGGTGCCGTGGTAATCGAGGTGATCGCGCGTCAGTTGCGTGAACACAGCAACTTCGAAAGGCACGCCGTCCACCCGACCTTGATCGAGCGCATGCGAACTAACTTCCATTGCGGCGAGCGCAACGCCTTGCGCCGCCATCTGGGACAAGAACCGATGCGTAGCGCAGACATCGGGCGTGGTTCGCTCGCCTGCGACCAGGGCGCCGACCGGTCCTGCGCCGAGCGTGCCTTGCGTGGCGGCGCGCACGCCGAGCAGCTCGGCGGCTTGCGCGATGAACTGGACCGTCGAGGTTTTGCCGTTGGTGCCGGTGACGCCGACGAGCCTTAGCGAGCTGCGGCCATACAGGCGCTGCGCTATCGCGCCGATGACCGGGCGCACACTTGGCGTGGTCACCAGCGGGCTTTCATGTGGCCACTGCCCGGCGTCGCCTTCGGCGAGTACCGCCACCGCGCCGCGCGAAAGCGCATTCTGCGCATGTTGCAACCCATGGCTGCTGCCGCCCTGAAGCGCCAGAAAAAGATCGCCCGGCCGCACTTCGCGGCTGTCGAGCGCAAGGCCCGATACCAGAACGGGCGGGACGTCGCGCGCTGGCAGCAGATCGGCCAGGAGCGCGTCCAGAGGCATCGACGTGGTCATGGCAGCGTCGCCTCTCCCACCGCCTCGGCCGCCGCTTCCAGCTCTTCCTCGCGGCTACGCTGTTGTTCCACGATCAGCTGCGAATCCGGTGTCACGTTCATCAGCCGCAACGCACCGCCGACGATCTGGCCGAAAGCTGGCGCCGCCACCAAACCACCGTAGTACTGTCCGGCCGTCGGGTCGTTAATGACCACCACGGCCGCGAGACGCGGATTGGACACCGGCGCCATGCCGGCGAACACCGAGATGTAGCGCGCCTCGGTGTAACCGCCAACGCCGGCCTTGATCGACGTTCCGCTCTTGCCGGCCACTCGGTAATACGGCACCGCAGCCTTGCCGGCGGTGCCTGCCGGACCGGTCACCGTCTCCAGCATATCCAGCACGGTTTGCGCCAACGCCGGATCGATCACCGCAGTATCCGGGTTGGCGCCGCCCTTGACGAATGTGGGCGCGCGCATCCGCCCGCCATTGGCCAGTGCCGCATACGAGTTCGCCAATTGCAGCGCGGTGACGCTGAGGCCGTAACCGTAGCTCAATGTGACCTTCTCGATCGGCCGCCAGCGCTTGTAATCCGGCAACACGCCTGGGCTTTCGCCGGGGAACATCGATCCGGTCACGGAGCCGAAACCGAAACGATGGAACATGTCGTAAAGGAACTCGTCCTCGATCGCTTGCGCCAGTTTCGTGGCGCCGACGTTGCTCGATTTGGTCAGGATGCCGGTGACATCGAGCGTGCCGAAATTGCGCACGTCCTTGACCACGAAGCCGCCACTCACAGGCAGTTGACCCGGCGCGGTTTCGATCTTGCTGTCGGCTTGGAATCTTCCGGTCTCCAGCGCCGCAGCTGCGGTGAAGGCCTTGACCACGGAACCGGGTTCGAAAACATCGGTGGCAGCGCGGTTGCGGACGCTTCCGCCACGCTCGCGGGTACGCGAATTGGGGTTGTAGCTGGGCTGGTTGACCATCGCCAGCACCTCGCCGGTGGGCACATCGAGTACCACCACTGAACCGCTGGTGGCTTTGTGTTCGATCAGCGCGTTTTTCAGTTCGCGATACGCGAGGTACTGGATGCGCCGATCGATGCTCAAGGTCAGGTCTTTGCCCGGTTCCGCAGCGGCGATCAGATCGACGTCTTCAACGCGTCGACCGCGTCGGTCCTGAATCACTTTCTTCTTGCCCGGTGTCCCGGCCAGCCAGCTTTCGAACGCCAGCTCCATACCCTCCTGACCGTGATCGTCGATATCCGTGTAGCCGATCACATGGGCCAACACCTCGCCCGCTGGGTAATAGCGGCGAAACTCACGCTGCGCATGCACGCCGGGAATGTCGAGGGCGAGCACGCCATTCGCTTCGTCCGGGCTGATGTGGCGCTTCAAGTACACGAACTCTTTGTCCGCGCGCTGCACCAGTCGCTGCATCAGTGCGCCATCGTTGGTTTCAAGCGCACCGGCAAGTTCAGGGACCCGCTCGGCAGCCTCCGCAAGCAACTGCCTGGGATTGGCCCACAGCGACATCACCGGCGTCGACACCGCCAGCGGCTCGCCATTGCGGTCGACGATCATGCCGCGGTAAGCCGGAATGGCCACCTCGCGCAAATGCCGGGCGTCGCCCTGGGCCTGGTAGAACTCTTTGCCGAGCACCTGTACGGCAACCGCCTTGCCTACCAGGCCCGTGGTCGCGAGCACCAGCACCATCACCACGGTGTACAGGCGCAAGCGGTAATTCGGGGCGCGCAGGCGGGGTTTCATGGTTGGCGACCTGTTCGAGCGATGCCAATCAGACGCGCCACCCTGCTATTCAGCGAGCCGGCTCCACTGAGTTTTGGACAGCGAGGGCACGAGGGCACGAAGGCACGAGGGCACGTGTACTCCGAGACGCCCGCACAAAAAAGGAATCGGTGTAAACCGACTCTATCGAAAGCACCACAATGCTTCGATGTGCACCTGCCCCCGAGCCCTCGTGCCTTCGTGCCCTCGCCTGCGATTTTCCATGCGCATCGGGTAATCCCCGACAAGTAGGACTTCTCAAGAGCAAAGCGTGTTGCGCCAACTGTGCTCATGGCGCAATCACCACGATTTCGCGCGGCGCGGCGAAGGTCATGTTGAGCTCGCGTGTCGCGATCTGCTCGACGCGATTGGCGTCGGCCCAAGTCGATTGCTCCAGCTGCAACTGGCCCCATTCGATGTTCAGTTCGTCGCGTTCGGCGTTCAGCCGTTCGATGGCGAAAAACTTCTGGCGCGCTTCGTGACGCGCGTACACCAACGCGACGGCACTGCCGACGACGGCGGCGACCATCATTCCAAGCAGCACATAGCGGGCGGTCATGCGCGTTTCTCGGCGATGCGCAACACCGCGCTGCGCGCGCGCGGATTGGCGGCGATTTCGGCAGCGCTCGGCAAGCACTTGCCGTGATCGATCAGCGTCAAGTGGCTGGCGGGCGGCGGCAAACGGCGCGATACCACCGGCGGCCGGCTGCGCGAGTGGATGAACTGCTTGACGCGGCGATCTTCCAGCGAGTGAAAACTGATCGCTGCCAGTCGCCCGCCGACGCGCAAGCATTTTTCTGCTGCAATGAGCGCGCGATCGATCGCACCAAGCTCGTCGTTGACGGCGATGCGGATCGCCTGAAAAGCGCGCGTCGCCGGGTGCGTGGGGCCAGTCTTCGGCACCACGCTGGCGATGAATTCGGCAAGTTCGGTGGTCCGCGAAAACGGCGATTGCAGCGTGCGCGACTTCAGAGCCCGCGCCAGCCGCCGCGCGTGCTTTTCTTCGCCGAACTCAAATAGCGCCTGACTCAACACCGACTCGCTCACCTCTGCCAACCACTGTGCGGCGCTCAGTCCGTGCGCCGGATCCATTCGCATATCGAGCGGGCCATCGCGCAAAAAACTGAATCCGCGCTCGGGCTCGTCGAGTTGGGGTGAGGACACCCCGAAATCGAACAAAATGCCGTCCCAGCCCTGCACTGGGACGACAAGATCGAGATCGGCGAAATTCGCGTGCCTCAACGCGAATCGCCGATCGGCCGCGGCCAGCGCCTGCCCTGCTTCGATCGCGCTAGGATCGCGATCGAATGCCAGCAACTGACCCATCGATGACAACCTCGCCAACAACGCGCGAGCGTGCCCACCGCGACCGAACGTGGCGTCGATGTAGCGCCCGTCCGGCTTGATGCTCAATCCCTTGAGCGTTTCCTCCAACAACACCGGTGTATGCCCGGTTTGCACTCCCCAGAACCTTAGGCGCCGTATCGCGCGTGGCGCGATACGGACTGGTCGATGGTCAATAGTGAATAGTCAAAGGAAGCGCGTGTAACCCTGCCGCCGTGCGCTTTCCCATCGACTTTTGACCATTGACTATTGACCATTTGCCGCTCCACAGTTCCCAAAGCGTCGCGCCAGCGCGACCCACAACATCAGAATCGCAACGCCCGCATGGCGTCGGTAATCGCGCTATCCGCGATCGGCTGTTCCAGGCGCGCTTGCTGAGCGCTATCGCTCCACAACTCGAATTTTTCGCCCATGCCGAGCAACACGGCGCTCTTGCTCAACCCCGCCGCCTGCCGGGCGCTATGTGGCAGCAAGAAGCGGCCATTGGCGTCCAGCGTTATGTGCGACGCGGCGCCGACGAGCTTGCGTTGCAGATCCCTATGCGCGGCATCGAAGCTGCCCAGGGACACCACCTGATCGCGCACCCGCTCCCATTCGGAAACGGGGAAAATCCACAGACACTCGCGCTCGAAGGGGTTGTAGGTGATCACAAGGCGGTTCTGGCAAAGTGCAGACAACGCTTCGCGATACGACGTCGGGATGCTCATGCGCCCCTTGTCGTCGATCGACACCGCGTTCTCGCCGTAGAACAGGCTCATGACTCCACAAAAATCCACTTTTCACCATGATTTCCCACTCTACGCTTGCCGGGTACGATCGGTCAAGGAAAAATCCTTGCGTAACAATGACTTAACGGATATCAGGTGATTTCGAGAAAGCGGATGTAAGTGCTTGAATTCATGACATTCCTTTCTCGGCGTTGCTCCGGCGCAGAACTCAGCGTAGAAACCAACGTGGTCCAGGTCAGGAATTCGCCATGGCGCGCAGCGTTCGACGAGGAAAATCGGAAACGCGCCAGATCCTCAATCTGCCGTGGTACTGGTGGATAATCATTCCGCTGGTGTTGATCGTCCTGTTCGACTTGATGCTTCGCCTGGGCATCAAGGGCTATGCGTTTGCCGCGCTCGACATGTACGACGCCGACACTTTGTTCCGGAATGCCAGTTATGGTCTCGACGGAAGCATGCGCGTGCACGATGTCGAGATGGTCCCCTACGAGGGCGACGGATCAGAGGCCCCGATCCGAATTCGCGAAGTGCGCCTGGAAACGCCTGGTTTCTTCTGGGTGGTTCGCCAGGCTTTGCCCTTGGTGAGCTTCAAGCCGTTCAAATCGCGGCGCGCCAATCGCGCCGCTGAACGCATGCTGGGCGGCGAGGACGGCGGCTATGCGTATCCGCCAGCGCATACCATGGCGCTGCAGTTGAGCGGCGTCGATTTCGGCGACTACGGGATGCATTACTTCAATCCTGAGACCAATTGGTTCGGCAGCTATACCGGCGCGTTGTTCGAAGCCGAAGGTTGCGATGCGTGGTGGTGGAACATCTCCGAGCTCGAAGGCAACATCGGCGTCGACACCGGAACGCGCGATATCCGCATCGAATATCAGGCGCTGGGCGAAAAGACCTTGCGTCAGCGCTTGCAGTTTGGCGGCCCGACCATGTCGGAGTTGACCATCGAGATCGATCACGAGCTGCCGGGGCCCGCCGTGCAGTTCATTGATCAGCTCGATCAGGAGTGGCGAATGCGCAAGCTTTCCTGGACGGTGCGCGATCACGGCTTCATCGCCCGGCGCAACGCGTGGTGCGCAAAGTCGGGCGGTATCAGCGAGGACGAGTTTATTCGTCGCCATCTGGCGTCGGTTTCGCGCTTTTTGCAGATGGACGGCATGATCGCCAACCCGGAGGCGTTGGCGGTGTACGAGAACTATGCGCGCCACGGCGGCGAGCTGGTTTGGGAAACCGCCACCACCTCCAGCGGGGAAGTGGGCGGTTCGCAGGCGCAAACGCTGGCTGGTTTCATTGCCGCCAGCGGCAGTACATTGCGCCACGGAGAGCACGTCGCGTACGCCATGCCGACCGCGATCGCGCCACGCGATTGGCCCGAGGGCGACTTCGATTCTGTTTGGGCGATCTTGATGTACGAATCCGGCGGCACCATCGCGAGCTCGCTTGCATCGTTGGCTGAGGCAGCGAGTGTGCAGATCGCCGCGAAGCCCGTCCCAAGCCAACCAGAGGCGCTCGCACCAGTGCCGGTCGCGGTCTCCGAGGCAACCGCGCCGGAAACCGTAGCGACCACGCCGGCGCCGCAAATTGCAGCGCCATCGACCACCGATCCGACCATCGACGTGCAATCGCCGCCGCCAGCGCCGGGCGTACCCACGACTCAGTCCGTCGACGTTGCCTATCGGGCCGCGCCGCCGCGCCGCCGCGCCGAACCGGAACGCCTGTCCTTCGATTCGCTTCGCGTTGGGCAGCGTGTACAGGTGACCATCGAAGGCAACCGGACGCTCAAGGGCGAGATCACCTCGATCGACCCCGGGCAGTTGGTATTGAGAGTGCGCATGGGCGGCGGCTACGCGCAAATGACGCTGGCACGCACGCGGATCGCGAAGATCACTAGTCCTTAGCCAATGACGCGGGCGATCGCCGCTGGGATCTCGCTGGCGTGGGTGGCGGTTGCAAGGCGCGGGTGATTGCTGTCGAGCCCATGTTCGGCCTCCAGCGCCCAGGTCACCGCGTAAGGCACGTGGACGCCGAATCCACCCAGGCGCAGCACCGGTTCGATGTCCGACTTGAGCGAATTGCCGACCATCAGGAACTGCTGCGGCGTCACCCCGAACTCAACAAATAGTCGTTGGTAAGTGGCCTGGTCTTTCTCGGAGACGATCTCGATCCGCGAGAAATAATCGCGCAGCGCGCATTGGCGAATCTTCGCCTCCTGATGGAAAAGATCGCCCTTGGTGATCAGCACCAGTTGGTGTTGTTGTGCGACAGCGGCTACCGCCTCTTCGATGCCCGGCAGCAGCTCGACGGGATGCGTGAGTATCGATTTGCCCAAATCCAGCAGCCGCTGCACGTCAGCCCCGGAGAGTTGCTGCCCGGTGATCGCCAACGCCGTCTCTATCAGCGACAAGGTCATGCCTTTGGCGCCGTAGCCGAACAGTTTCACGTTGCGCTTTTCGGTGCTCAGCAGTGCGTCGTGAACGCGTGCATCCGCAAGGTCGACGTAGCCGCCGACGATGCGCTCGAATTCGGCGTGCGCTGCCTGGAAATAAACTTCGCTATGCCACAGCGTGTCGTCGGCGTCGAAGCCGATCAGCATGCGCTCAGTGGCCGCGACGCAGAACCAGCATGCCGATCAGGCCGAGCAGCATGGCCATGATGGCGAGCCCCGCCGTGGACAGCGTCGAAATCGCTGGCGGTGTAACCTGAGGCGTGCCATTGATGCACACTGGCGACGCAATCGCAAGACTCTCGATGCCGGCGAGCGTGGTCGCGACGCGCTCGGCAGCGCCGGTCGCTGGATTGATCTTGAAGATGACGCTCGGTTCGCCGGTGGGCGAACCGTTGGTCATGTCAGCGATGCCCCAAAGTACACCATCGGCATCGAAATCCAGCCCAGCATCGGAAAATCGCAGACCGGCGCCGAGCGGGCCAATCAGCTTTGCGACGCCGGTGGTAACGTCGATAGAGTACAAATTCTCGGCGCCATCGCTGCCGATGCCGTACACCGTGTTGCCGCGCGCGGCCAATGCGGTAATCGGCACGCCGAGCGCGCCTTCAGCGCCAACCACAGTCGCCAAGCCCGTATTCGGATTGAGCCGGTAGAGCGTTCGACGCGTGTCGGAACTGGCGTACAACTGACCATTGCAATCGAAGGTGAGACCGAAGTCGAGCGCGCTGGTCCGCGGCAAGCCTGTGTTGCCGTCGCGACCGTCCACCGGCAGCGTCTGGCCAGTCATTTTGTCCAGGCGAAGCAATGTCTTCGTCGCATCGTCGATGCCGAACACCAGGCCGGCGTCGTTCATCGCCAGACCTTCGATGTCCAGATAGGGTGCATCGTTCGTGCTGGAACGGGCCTCGCCGATTTTGATCGGTTGGCCAGTCGCCAACGTCACTCGATGCAGCGAATCGAAATCGCGCGTGCTCGGATCGTCGGAGTTGACGACCAAACCGCTCTGCGCCAGCGCGCCGGAGCACGCGAGCGTCAGAAACGCCAAAGTGAGAGCGGTTCGATGAGTCATTGTTATCGTTGTGTGAATCGTTGAACGCGGGCGCGAGGCTATGAGTGTAGCAAGGGTCGCTAGGGTGTGGGAAGTGGAGACAAGGGTAAAATCCTTAGGGAGACCGCAGGATGGACATCTCGATTTCCTCCTGTTCGGTTCTTCTTGCATCGCCTGCCTGCAGTTTTCCTCATCCGCTTCTTCGGGTAAAGATTCACGCCCAATCCGCTAGCCTGTCGTCTCCCAGGTGAAGCGGTGTGCGGTATGACGATCAACACGGATGTGGTCATTGTCGGAGCTGGCCCGGTGGGCTTGTTCCAGGTCTTCGAGTTGGGCTTGTTGGGCATCAAGGCGCATCTCATCGACGCGCTGGAGCAGCCTGGCGGGCAGTGCATCGAGCTCTATCCGGACAAGCCGATCTACGATATCCCGGCGCTGCCGGTGTGCACCGGCAAAGAACTTACCGACAACTTGCTGCGGCAAATCGAGCCGTTCCACGCTGAGTTTCATCTCGGTCAGGAGGTCAGTCAGGTGCGCGCGCTCGACGCCGATCGTTTCGAGGTGATCGGCTCCAAAGGCACGACTTTTCACACCCGCGCGGTGATCGTGGCCGCCGGCCTGGGCGCATTTCAACCGCGGCGCGTTGCCCTGGCCGGCGCGGACGCCTTCGAGGGTAAGCAGTTGCACTATGCGGTGCGCAAACCTGAGCAGTTTCGCGATCAGGATCTGGTGATTCTGGGCGGCGGCGATTCGGCGCTCGATTGGGTTCTGGCGCTGCAGCCGATTGCGCGCAGCGTCGTCCTGGTCCATCGATCCAACGATTTTCGCGCCGCGCCGGCGTCGGTGTCGAAGATGCGTGCGCTGGTCGACGGCCAGCAGATGCAACTGCTCATCGGCAACGTCAGCGCACTGAAGAGCGCCGATGGCCAGCTTACCGGTGTCGACGTGCAGTGCAGCGATGGTGTCACTCGATCTCTGGATTTCCACCACCTGCTCGCCTTTTATGGCCTGTCGCCCAAACTCGGTCCGATTGCCGAATGGGGTCTGGGTATCGAGCGCAACCAGATCGTCGTCGATCCGGAGAAGTTTCAATCCAGCACGCCGGGCATTTACGCGGTCGGCGACATCAACACCTATCCCGGCAAGAAAAAGTTGATCCTGTGTGGCTTCCATGAAGCCGCGCTGGCAGCGTTTGCGATCAAGGCGCGGCTCAATCCCGGCGAGAAGGTGCACCTGCAATACACCACGACGAGCCCGATCATGCACAAGCGCCTGGGCGTAACGTCGCCGCAGATGGAAGCGGTCTGATCCATCGGAAATGTTCATCCTCGGAACTGACACAGGCATCGGCAAGACCTTCGTGACCGCGGGTTTGGTGCGTGCGCTGCGGCGCGCAGGCCTGCCGGCCGCAGCGATGAAGCCGATCGCCAGCGGCATCGAGGCGGATGGCAGTTACGCGGATATCGAAGCGCTGCGCTCTGCCAGCGAGCTTGATGCTGATCGGATCAATGTTTACCGGTTCGCGCCGCCGATTGCGCCGCATCGCGCGGCCGAGCTTGCGGGCCAGACGATCGAACTGGCGCCGCTCGTCGCGATGCACTCGGCGTTGTCCGGGCGTTTTTCGCCGCTGCTGGTTGAGGGTGTGGGCGGCGTTGCGGTGCCGCTGTCGGCATCGTTGATGCAGCTCGATCTGGTGCGCGCCCTACGCGTGCCGGCACTGCTGGTGGTTGGATTACGCCTGGGCTGCATCAACCACGCGCTGCTGAGCGCTGCGGCGATTCGCGCTGCGGGCGTGAGTGTGATCGGCTGGGTGGCGAATCGGATCGATCCGGCGATGCTCGAGGCGGAGGCCAGCATTCAGGCCATCGCCACGCGCATCGGTGCGCCGCTCTTGGGCGTGCTGGACCATTGCCCCCCGGATTCGGCGTTCGACGCCGTCGCCGCGCGCTGGCGCAGCGGTGCCGCGCCAGCGCAATAAGGATTCCGGGTGAGCTATACCGCTGCCGTCAGGCGCGGTGCTCCCATAGGTACGTCAAGCGATCCTTGGTTTTCAGCTTCTCTTTCTTCATCGCGTGCAGCGTCATGTCGTCCGTGGGACGCACGCCGAGTTCTGCGTCGTGTACCTGCTTGTCCAGATCGCGGTGGCGCTGGTACAAACGTTTGAACTCATCGCTGCGGTCGATCATTGCCTGGACATCATCTGGGTTTTGGTTTTCAAACATCACCCACCTCCTGAGCCTGCGTAAACCTGACGAGAATCGACGGCGCACGCGCGCCGCCGGGGAAACGCCCCGTGATAAATCAGCCGATTGCAGATTGCAGGCGCCCTCAATGCTCGCGTGGGGAGCATCCGTTCGTCGGGCACCGCTCGATCTGCCATGAAGCCCTGATCCTTTTGGGGCGTCGTCCAGACATTACTCCGATTGATCGGCATCGGCAACCGGCTTGCGTATGACGCCGCGATCGGGTGATGGTTCGGGACTCCTGCGGAACTCGATCAACGGTATGGACGCACGAAACGAATTTTTGACATTGGCGCTGGCGAAGAACGTTCTGCGCTTCGGTCAGTTCACGCTCAAGAGCGGGCGATTGAGCCCGTACTTCTTTAACGCGGGCGGCATCGATTCCGGCGCCGCCCTGGCGGCATTGGGTCGCGGCTATGCAGCGGCGTTGACCGCCTCCGGCGTCGACTACGACATGCTGTTCGGACCGGCCTACAAGGGCATCGCCCTGGCCGCAGCAACCGCCATCGCCTTGGGCGATCGGGACGTCCCATTCGCCTACAACCGCAAGGAAGCGAAGGACCATGGCGAAGGCGGGACCATCGTCGGCGCGCCGCTCCGCGGACGCGTGGTGATTGTCGACGATGTGATCAGCGCCGGAACCAGCGTGCGCGAATCGGCGGCGTTGATACGCGCCCATGGCGCCACGCCGTGCGCAGTGCTTATCGCGCTGGATCGGCAGGAGCGCGGCGAAGGCGCGCGCTCGGCGGCGCAAGAAGTCAGCGACACGCTTGGTATCCCGGTGATTGCGCTGGCGGACTTGAGCCACTTGCTCGCGTTCGCCGCTGGTCATCCGGAACTCGCGGCGTATCTGCCCGCCCTGCGTGCGTATCGCGCTACCTATGGGGTCGATTGAAGCATGCGTTCAGCGTAAACCCTA
The DNA here is from genome assembly GCA_022844135.1 of Lysobacterales bacterium. GTDB lineage: Bacteria > Pseudomonadota > Gammaproteobacteria > Xanthomonadales > SZUA-5 > JALHMH01. Next base: position 138,479 of record JALHMG010000002.1, on the reverse strand, counting down.
CGGCCGCGTCAGAATTTTCTGACAGACCACACGCCTGGGCTGGCTTATTCTGTGATCAACGCACTGCCGCCGAGAACCCGATGGACTTTCGATTGATCGATGAGCTGAGCCAGCGCTTGGGCGCCTTGCTGCCGCCCAGCGTGGGCGAGGCGCGCGAGGATTTGCAGAAGAATTTTCGCGCCGCCTTGCAGGCCGGACTCAGCAAGCTCGACCTGGTGACACGTGAGGAGTTCGAGGTGCAGCGAGCGGTGCTCAAGCGCACGCGCGAGAAGCTCGATGCGCTCGAGGCCAAACTCGCCGAAATCGAGCAGCGAGCTTGACTGCCCCGGTTAGGCCTGGGCGCTGACTCGCTGCTCTGATGTCCAGTCGCCGCAACCGGCGACTTTAACGAACTCCGGGAAGGAACGGCCATGTCGCTCGCCGTCGCTTACTCTCGCGCCGAGGAAGGCATTTCGGCGCCGCAGGTCACGGTGGAGGTGCATATGTCGGCCGGTGTTGCAGGCATTGGCATCGTTGGTTTGCCCGAGGCCGAAGTACGCGAGAGCCGCGACCGGGTGCGCGCCGCGCTGATCAACTCCGTGTTCGAGTTCCCGCAGTGGAAACTGACGGTGAATCTGGCGCCGGCTGATTTGCCCAAAGAAAGCGGGCGCTTCGACTTGCCGATCGCGCTCGGCGTTTTGGCCGCGAGCAAGCAGATTCCGCCGGAATCCCTGGCCGACTACGAGTTCATCGGCGAGCTGGCGCTCTCGGGCGAATTGCGCGGCGTGCGCGGTGTGCTGCCGGCGGTGCTGCGGGCGCGCGAGGCTGGGCGTGTGCCGATTGTGCCGGCGGCGAACGCCGCGGAGGCGGGACTGGTGGCGGCCGGCCACGCATTGAGCGCGGCTACGCTGCTCGACGTAACCGCACATCTGCGCGGCGCCAGCGTGCTGCCGACGTGCCCGCCGCGCACAACACAGATTGCCGACGTCGATGCACCGGATCTGGCCGATGTGCGTGGTCAGCCACTGGCGCGGCGCGCGCTCGAAGTTGCTGCCGCGGGTGGCCACAATCTGTTGATGGTCGGTCCTCCGGGCAGCGGCAAGACCATGCTCGCCTCGCGCCTTCCAGGCATCTTGCCGCCGCTCACCGAGCCGGAAGCGTTCGAGGTGGCCGCGATCGCCTCGATCGTCGGCGCGGGCGTCGATCCCAAGCGCTTCCGCCAGCGGCCGTTCCGCGCGCCGCACCACACCGCCTCTGGCGTGGCGCTGGCCGGCGGCGGTGGCACGCCCAGGCCCGGCGAGGTATCGCTGGCGCACCATGGCGTGCTGTTTCTCGACGAGCTGACCGAATGGAATCGGCAGGTGCTCGAAGTGCTGCGCGAGCCTTTGGAGTCCGGACGTATCGTGATTTCGCGCGCCGCGCGGCAGAGCGAGTTCCCCGCCCGCTTCCAGCTGATCGCGGCGATGAACCCATGCCCGTGCGGTTACCTGGGCGATCCATCCGGGCGCTGTCGCTGCTCGCCGGAGGTCGTCGCGCGTTATCGCGGCAAGGTGTCCGGGCCGCTGCTCGACCGCATCGACATTCAGATCGATGTGCCGCGCCAGCCGGTCACTCTGCTCACGCGCGGTGGCGAACGCGGCGAAGCCAGCGCCGCGGTGCGCGAGCGCGTGCTCGGCGCCCGGCGTCGGCAATGGCAGCGCAGCCGTTGCGCCAACGCGCATCTGCCAGCGCAAGCGGTCCCGGAGGTGTGCGCGATTGGCCTTGACGACCAACGCTTGCTGGAGCGGGCGATTGAGAAGTTGAGCCTGTCGGCGCGCGCGTACATCCGGATCTTGAAACTCGCCAGAACCATTGCCGATCTGGCAGGCGCAGATCGCATCGAAACCACCCATCTCACCGAGGCCATCGGCTATCGACGGTTCGAGCGCTGACGCATCCTGGAGGGCCAAAAATCTTGCCTTGCCCATTGCCAACGCGCCGGGAGAGAATTCGCGCCAGAAAGCACCCCAGGGGAATCGGATGTCCATTCGCATGTTGTGCGCCGCGTTGGCGCTCGCCGCGGCATCTACTGCCGCCGCCGACACCACGCCGCACAATCTAAACGCCAACGATTTCGCCCAGAACTGGTCGACGACGACGCTGATCACCACCGACGACAACTGGTCGGGCGTGCCCTCGATCATCGGTTATCGTGGTGATGATCTGACCACGGTAACGGCCACCGACCCGCAATCCATTCTGGCCGATGGCTCGGCCACGCCCGTGGATGTCAATGCCAATCGCAGCGACCCCAATACCTTCGCTACCGGCGGCGTGACCGAGTTCGATGGTATCGCCAATCCAGTGGTGGCGCTGACCGGCAGCGGCACCGCCGACGCGCCGCATATCGTGATCCGTCTCAATGCCACCAATCGCGAGAATTTGTTTGTCGCTTACCAGCTTCGCGATCTGGATGGCAGTGCCGACAACGCGGTGATGCCGGTGGCTTTGCAGTATCGCGTCGGCGGCAGCGGCGCCTTCACCAATGTGCCGGCCGGATTTGTCGCGGACGCAACGTCGGGTCCAAATCTGGCAACGCTGACGACCAATGTCGCCGCGGAGTTGCCGGCAGCCGCCAACGACCAGGCGATCGTCGATGTTCGCATCATCACCGCCAACGCTGTCGGCAACGACGAATGGGTCGGCATCGACAACATCGAAGTCTTCAGCGATCTGATTCAACCCGCGCTTGTTGCCAATCCCATCGCCGCCAACGAAGGGAATGCCGGCAATACCACCTTTACCTTCTCGATCACCAAGACCAGCGCCGCAGCGGTCACCGTCCAGGTCGCCACCGATGATGGCTCAGCGACCGGCGGCACGCCGGGCGCCGGCATCGACTATCAGGAGATTCCGTTCAGTGCTGGCCAACTGGTCTCGTTCCCTGCCGGCACGTCTACGCAAACCGTCAATGTCACCGTGTTCGGCGATACCGATGTCGAGCCCAACGAGACCTTCGATCTGGTTGTTTTCGCGCCGACCAATCTAATCGCCCGTAGCCCTGAGGGCATCACCGAATACGCTCGCGCTACTGCGACCATCGACAACGACGACGGGTTGACGCCCACGGTCCTTATCAACGATGCGACCGCAACCGAAGGCACCGGCGCGGGTGCGACGACCGCAACCTTTACCGTCACCATCAGCGCTGCGCCCGCAGCCAATGCGACGATCGACTTTGCGAGTGCGGGCGGCACGGCTATTTCCGGCACCGACTTCACGGCGACAACCGGCACACTGACGTTTACCCCGAGCGGGGCGCTCACTCAATCGATCAACGTGCCCATCACGCGCGATGCGATCGACGAAAACAACGAGACATTTTTTGTCAATCTGAGCGCTCCGGTGGGACTGGCGATCGCCGACGGCCAGGGCCTGGGCATCATCCAGGACGACGACACCGCAACGCCGAGCGTGGGGAATGTGATTCAGTCCGAAGGCAACGCCGGACCCAACAATTTCACGTTCACAGCGAGCCTTAGTACCTCCGCCGACACGCCCCGCACCTTCGTGGTGACCACCAGCGACGGCAGCGCTACCGCGCCCGGCGATTACACCGCGATCACGCTGGGCCAGAATCAAACCATTACGTTCGATCCAGGCATCACCACGCAGACTTTCAACGTCAGCGTGATCGGCGATACCTTTGTTGAAGGCGACGAGACCTTCAATGTGCAATTGATTTCGTCACAAGCTCCGGCGCCCAACGGAAACGTTCCTGTCGCCTCAGCCGTCGGCACCATCGTCAACGACGACCGTGAGCTGTCGATCAATAACGCGACCGTCACCGAAGGCACCGGACCGGGCAGCACCGATGCGGTGTTTACCGTCAGCTTGAGCAACGCGCCCCAAGTGGGCCAGGACGTCACCGTGAACTTCGCCACCGCAGGCGCCTCGGCGACCAGCGGCACCGACTTTACCGCGACGTCGGGCAAGCTGACATTCACGAGCAATAGCGCCTTGACGCAAACCATCAGCGTGCCGATCACTCGCGACAACATCGATGAGCCGAACGAGAATTTCAGCGTCGAATTGAGCGGCGCTGTGAACGCTACGATCTACGATGCGAACGGCGCGGGGTCCATTACCGACGACGATAATGCGCCGTCGGTGACTCTCAACAACCGCTCGTTGAACGAAGGCAATAGCGGGAACACCAATTTCGACTTCACCGCGACGTTGAGCAACCCAAGCGCATCGCAGCTGCAGTACATCGTGTACACGCAGAACGGTTCGGCGATTGCGCCCGGCGATTACGCGGCGATCAATTGCTGCGCCGTCCTGGCAACCTTCCCACCGCTCAGCACCACGCAGACGATCAACGTGAATGTCGTTGGCGATACCGCGGTTGAGGGCGACGAGACGTTTACGGTCGCACTCGCCTCCGCTCAACTGCCGAGCCCCAATGGCCTGCCGCCAGCGCTCACTACCGGCACTGGCACCATCGTCAATGACGATGTGGATCGCGAGTTGACGATCAACGATGCCAGCGCCATCGAGGGCACCGGCGCCGGTAGCACTAACGTGGTGTTCACCGTTTCCTTGAGCGCGGCCCCGGCGGCCGGGCAAGACGTCACCGTCAACTACGCCACCTCCGGCGGCAGCGCGCTCAGCGGTACCGACTTCACGGCTACGACCGGCACGCTCACCTTCACCAGCACGGGCGGATTGACGCAGACCATTAGCGTGCCCGTCACGCGCGACAACATCGACGAGAGCGACGAAACGTTTGCGATCGCGCTGAGTGCGCCGGCCAATGCCACCATTTACGATGGCAACGGCGTTGGCACGATCAACGATGACGACGATGCGGTCTTGACGATCGCCAACGTCAGCCAGGCCGAAGGCAATAGCGGAACCACCGCATTCACGTTTACGGCGAGCTTGAGCGTGCCCAGCGCCAGCAACCTGGTGTTTGGATTGACCACCGCCGATGGAACGGCAACCGCGCCGGCCGATTATCAGGCCATTGCGTCCGGCGCCCAGTCGGTCACTTTCGTCGCTGGCACCACCAGCCAGACCTTTGCTGTGCAGGTGGTGGGTGAGACGCTGTTGGAGTCGGATGAAACTTTCACTGCAACGCTGACGCCGATCAACAACAGCCGCCCCAACGGCAGCGGCGCCGCGACTGCGACCGCGACTATCGTCAACGACGACGTGCCGGTAGCGAACATCGCCAACGCGCAAGTCATCGAAGGCACCGGCAGCAACAGCACGTTGACGTTTACCGTGAGCCTGTCGGCGCCGGCAACGGCGCCTGTCAGTGTGAACTTCGCCACAGCCAACGGCAGCGCCACGGCGCCCGCGGACTACACCGCCGCGAGCGGCACCGTCAATTTTGCTGTCGGACAGCAGACGCGCCCGGTGAACGTCACGGTGATTGGCGACAACCTTGTCGAGCCGGATGAGACCCTGCAAATCACGTTGAGCGCACCAACCGGCGCGACGCTTGGTACGGCCACGGCCACCGGCACCATCGTCAACGACGACAGCGCGGCGCTGTCGATTGCGGATGTGGCTTTGCCAGAAGGCAACGGCGGCGGCACTACGCCGTTCGTCTTCACGATCACCAGCAGCTCGCCTTCGTCGACGCCCATCACCGTCAACTTCGCGACCAGCAGCATGAGCGCACTCAGCCCCGCCGACTTCGCCGCGGCCGCTGGCGTTGCGACCATCGCCGCCAACGCAACCAGCACGACGGTGACGGTGAATGTCGTCGCCGACAACATCCTGGAGCCCAACGAGCAGTTCACGGTGACCCTGAGCGCGCCGGTGGGCGCCACGCTTGCGGACGCCACCGCGATCGGCACGATCATCGGCGACGATGCGCAAGTACCCATCCCGACGCTGGATCAGCGCGGCCTGTTGGCGTTGATGCTGGCCGTGCTGGCGATCGGCGCGCTGACCCTGCGGCGTCGCTAAGCTAAGGGCGCGATTCAGCGCGCCCGAGGCAGAGCAGTGGACGGCGGCGCCCCAGCGTCGCCGTGCTCGAACCCGTAGATGCCGGTCGCACGCAGCGCACATCGCTGCGAAGCCGTGCACGCCTGCGCAGTCCACGCGGCGCGACAGCGGTAGTTTTGACTTCCGGCATGCAGTCCAACAGGAAGCTAATCATGCGTTTGGCTCTTGTACTCACCGCGTTTCTGGCCAACTCGGCGCTGGCCGAAATCTATGTCACCGATGGGACATCGAACGGCAGCCCACCCAACCGTATCAGCGTGTGGCCGGACACGGCCGATGGCAATCCGCCGCCAGCGCGCCGCATCGTGGGTTCGCGCACGCAGATCGGCAATGGCAGCAATGGTCTGACCGACATCATCACCATCAGCGGCCGCCAGGAAATCCTGGTCGCCAACAATTCGCTGACGCGCATCCAGACCTTCGCGCTGGGCGCCAACGGCGATGCGCTGCCGCTGCGCGAGTTGCTGCTCAATGGCTCGCCCAAGGGTCTGGCGCATATCCCGATCACCGACGAGATCGTGACTGCGCCGTCGAACTTTTCGGCGCTCCTTTTTTACCAGCGTTCGGCCAGCGGCACCGCCTCGACCACGCGCACGATCAGCGGCAGCAACACCGGGATTGGCCCGATTCCCACCGACATCGTTTACCTGTTCGGCATCGACCAGATCGCGGTTTCCGACTACGTGCCCGGGGACCCGAACTTCGCCAAGCGCATTCAGGTATTCGAGCGCTCGGCCTCGGGAAACACTGCGCCAATCCGAGTGATTCAAGGTCCGGCGACCCAGCTGAGTGCGTGCAATGGCCGCTTGGCAGGGATGACGACAGACAACACGGGCAGCGACATCATCATCGGCTGCTTCAATCAAATTCTGACTTTCGCGCCGACCGCGAATGGCGATATCGCGCCGTTGCGTCGAATCGCTGGCCCGGCAACAACGCTGGTCACCATCTCGGACGTCGCTTTTTTGTTCGGCAATCAAGGACAGCCCTCAACATTGGTGGTAACGCAGTTCAATGCCACAACGTCCGTGGCGCGCTTCGACGCCAACGCCAACGGCGATGTCCCGCCGTTGACGAGCCTCAACGCGCTGGCGCTGTTCCAGGCGCGTTCGGTGGCGACAGAGGTGATCACCCTGCTGCAGGATGGCTTCGAGTAGTCGGCCCAGTTGCCGCAAGCCGAACAACCCGCTATCACCCGCGCATCGAACTGCAGCGAGATTGGCGATGAAACTGGCTTCTCTGAAACGCGGTGGCCGCGATGGCACCCTGATCGTCGTCAGCCGCGATCTGACGCACGCCGTTGTCGCGCGCGGTATCGCGCCAACGCTGCAGGCAGCGCTCGACGACTGGCACAACGCGGCGCCGCGTCTGAACGCGCTCAGCGAGGCGCTGAACGCTGGCCAGGCGACCGAGGCATTCCAGGTTGAGGTCGACGATCTCGCCGCACCGTTGCCGCGCGCCTACGAATTTGTCGACGGCAGCGCCTACCTGCCGCATGTAGAGCGCGTGCGCCGCGCCCGCAACGCCGAGGTGCCGCAGAGTTTTTACGTCGATCCGCTGATGTACCAGGCCACCAGCGCACAGTTCATTGGGCCGACCGATCCGGTGCGCGTCGTCAGCGAGGATTACGGCATCGATCTGGAAGCCGAAGTCGTGGTCGTCACCGACGATGTACCGATGGCGGTGAGCGCTGCGGCAGCGATGGATCACATCCAGCTCATCGGCCTGGTCAACGATGTCAGCTTGCGTAACCTGATCCCCGACGAGCTGGCAAAGGGCTTTGGCTTTCTGCAATCCAAACCGCGCTCGGCGCTCTCGCCGGTGCTGGTCACGCCCGACGAGTTGGGCGACTACTGGCAGGACGGCAAGCTGCATCGACGCCTGATCACGCACATCGACGGCCAGCTCTTCGGCCAGCCGGATGCCGGCAGCGACATGCAGTTCAACTTCGCGCAACTGATCGCGCACGCCGCGAAAACGCGCAACCTGATTGCCGGCACCATCGTCGGCTCGGGCACCGTCGCCAATCAGGACGAATCTGTCGGCGCCTCGTGCCTGGCGGAAAAACGGATGCTGGAAGTCATCGCCAGCGGCAAGCCATCCACGCCTTTCCTGCGCTTCGGCCAGACCGTTCGCATCGAAATGTTCGACGCTGCCGGGATGAGTTTGTTCGGCGCGATCGATCAGGAAATTGTGCGCGCCTGAGTGATTGATCTGGCACGGATTGTCCCTCGCGAAAGCGGGATTCCAAGGCACTGGATCACCGCTTTCGCGGGGATTAGCGCAGCACCAACTCCGGCCACACCGACAGTACGATCAGCATCGATAGCTGGATCACGATGAACGGCAAAACGCCGCGATAGATCGCGCCGGTCGGCACTTCCGGCGGCGCCACGCCGCGCAGGTAGAAAAGCGCAAAACCGAAGGGCGGCGTCAGGAACGAGGTCTGCAGGTTCATTGCAAACAGTACACCGAGCCACACCGGATCGACACCCAGCGCCAGCAGCGGCGGGGCGACCAGCGGCACGACGATGAATACGATCTCGATGAAGTCGATCAAAAAGCCGAGCAGAAAAATCGTCAGGTTGACGATGATCAGCGCACCGATCACGCCACCCGGTAAACCGGTCAGCGCCTCGTGGATCAGATCGTCGCCGCCGTAGCCGCGGAACACCAGCGAGAACAGCGTGGCGGCGATCAGAATCAGGTACACCATCGAGGTAATCAGCGCCGTGCGCTCGGCCGTGTAGCGAATGCCGCTCCACGACAAGCCACCGCTGAACGCTGCCAGCACCGTGGCGCCCACGGCGCCGATCGCGGCGGCTTCTGTGGGCGTGGCGATGCCGCTCATGATCGAGCCCAGCACCGCCAGTACCAGCGCCAGCGGCGGTACCAGCGCTTTGAGCGCCTCCATCACGCTGGCGTTGCCACGCATCTCCGGCGGTAGCGCTGGCGCGCGTTTGGGCTGCAGCCACGCCACGCCAATCAGGTAGATGAGATACCCGCCAACCAACAACAGTCCCGGCAATACTGCGCCGGCGAACAGATCGCCCACCGAGACCGATTTGGGCGAGAACACGCCCTGGTTGAGCTGCGCCTTCTGATAGGCATTGCTCAACACATCGCCCAGCAGCACCAGAATCACACTGGGCGGAATGATCTGGCCGAGCGTGCCCGCCGAACAAATCGTGCCAGCGGCAATGCGCGGGTCGTACCCGGCGCGCAGCATCGTCGGCAGCGCGATCAGACCCATCGTCACCACCGTTGCGCCGACAATGCCAGTGCTCGCGGCGAGCACCGCGCCAACCAACAGCACCGAAATGGCCAGTCCGCCCCGTAGCGAGCCGAACAGCGTGGCCATCGACGTCAGCAAGCGCTCGGCGATCTTCGAGCGCTCCAGCATCACGCCCATAAACACGAACAGCGGCACCGCGAGCAGCGTTTCGTTGCCCATCGTGCCGAACAAGCGGTTCGGGAAGGCATCGAGAAAGCTCGGATCGAAGGTGCCGGTGAGCACACCGATGCCAGCAAAGGCCAGCGATACGCCGGCGAGTGTGAACGCCACCGGCAAGCCCAGCATCAGCGCTGCGGCGAGCGTCAAGAACAGCAGGATCGGTAGAATGGCCTGGGTCATGCGCAGCTCGCTTCGTTCTTAGGCGGAATATCACCGATCGCGAGTAAAAAGCGAACGCCCACGTCTCGGCGACGCGAAAACGACTATCGTTCGCGGCATCAACTGGCAAGCGCGAGCCCATCACCATGCTCCAACCCGGCGACAAAATCCCCGACTTCACTCTGACCACCGATAGCGGCGAAACCATCAGCGCCAAGAGCCTCAAGGGGCAGCGCTACGTGCTGTATTTCTATCCCAAAGACGACACACCCGGCTGCACCAAAGAAGCCTGCGGGTTTCGCGACAATCTGCCCAAGTTCGAGGGCATTGGTGTGCGCGTATTCGGCGTCAGCGCCGATAGTCAGGCAGCGCATGGAAAGTTCGTCAAGAAGTACGACTTGAACTTCGCTCTGCTCGCCGATCCCGAGCGGCAGCTCATCGAGCCGATCGGCGCGTGGGTGGAGAAGAGCAGGTACGGCAAGAAGTACATGGGCATTGCCCGCGCTACTTTCATCGTCGACGCCAAAGGCAAGATCGAGAAAGTGTGGGAGAAGGTCGCCAAACCGGAGAACCACGCGGTCGAGGTGTTGGCGGCGCTGGCTGGTTAGGTGACGCACGCGTTCCGGACAACCGTGGAGCAGTCGATTTGGCAAACCGGATTTTGACGAGTGAAGAGCGAAGGCGAGTGCTGGGTTCGAAATCCTTAGCGAAATCACGCTGCGCGCCGCGCAACAACGCAATCCACGGGGCGCCGGCCCGATGAAAATCCACCTCGCCGGCAGCACCCGCGCGTTCGACGCCGAGAGCGGCGAAACGGTGCTCGCTGCGGCGCGGCGCGCCGGGCTCGCATTTCCCTACAGTTGCCTGTCTGGCAATTGCGGAAGTTGCAAAGCCGACATCCTCGACGGCAGCGTGCACTATCCGTACAACCCGCCGAGCGCGCTCAGCAAGGCCGAGCAAAGTGGCGACAAGGCACTGCTGTGCCAAGCCGTGCCGCTGTCGGAATTGACGATCGCCATTCGCGAGGTCGAAGCGGTGGCGGGAATTCCGTTGCGGCAGCTCGCGGTGAAAGTTGTCGCCAAGAACCGCCTCTGCGATGACGTCGTCGAGTTGAAACTGATGCCGCCCAAGCGCGAGCCGCTGAAGTATTTGCCAGGCCAGTATCTCGATGTGTTGCTGCCTGAAGGCAAGCGCCGCGCGTTCTCGATCGCCAACGCGCCGCGCCATGGCGACACGCTCGATTTGCACGTGCGTCGCGTGACCGGTGGCGGCTTTACGCAGTATGTTTTCGATGAGTTATCGGTGGGCGCGCTGTTGCGCATCGAGGCGCCGCTCGGCACCTTCGTCCCGCGCGAGGGCGGCGATCGCCCGATCATCCTGATGGCTGGCGGCACCGGCTTTGCGCCGATCAAGGCGATCCTCGAATACTTGCGCGACATCGGCAACGAACGCGCGCTGCACTTGTACTGGGGCGCGCGCCACGCGAGCGATCTGTACCTCGATGCGCTGTGCCGCCAGTGGCAGGCCGAGCAGCCGCAGTTGCGCTACACGCCCGTGCTCAGCGAGGCCAGTACGCTCGAACGCCACCAGTACCGCGCCGGCCATGTCCACGAAGCCGTGCTCAAAGACTTCCCCGATCTGTCGCGCTTCGATGTCTACATGAGCGGCCCACCGCCGATGATCGACGCGGGCCGCAAACAGTTCACCGCCGCCGGCCTGCCTGAAGACCGCCTCTACTACGACTCCTTCGACTACGCCCCCGACGTCCTCGCCGCATTGATTCGAGCACGCAAAGGCTAGTGTGGTGTCCCAAAAATAACCGGAATTATGTCCGCGTCTTTCGACCCGAATGCTACGTTGCTTTTAGCCCGTCGGCGCAGCCGCCGGGCGTTCGGTCGATCGCGCGGCATGCCGCGCGAGCTGATCGCCCTCACGGTCGCCATAGCGCTGCTATGACGCCCGGCCCGGCGGCGCAGCCGCCGGGCGTTCAAGTCGGCTCGCGGCATGCCGCGAAAGCAGCCGACTTTCACTTCACCCTTCTCGCGCCTTGCCTCGGGCCGAAATCCATCGGACATTTCTTCCAGTTATTTTTGGGACACCACACTAGCCCGGATATTTCACGAGGTCGCGAGGAAATGGCTTGATTTCGTTGTAACGGCGCTGAAATCTTCGAATTGGTTGAATTGACAGACTGTCCGCTGCCATTTCCTCGCTAACGCGGCCCTCGCTCGTTCTTTGCGTCGGACTCTTCGTTGCTCGTCGTCGCAATGGGAGAGGGGCATCGTTTGCGCGCGCAGCGCGCGATGCTCCGAGCGCCCGGCAGCTACGCTGACGGGCCGGGTCAACCATTCCGCCCGGTGCGGCGGCGCAGCCGCCGCCCGTTCGAGCGGGCGCGCCGCATGCGGCGCAAGCTTGCCCGCTCTCACCCTCCTCCCGCCTCGATTCCGGCGCAAAGGTCCGGCCTGGCGGCGCAGCCGCCAGTCGTTCGAGAGGGCGCATCGCATGCGATGCAAGCTTGCCCTCTCTCACCCTTCGCGATCTTCCGCGTTCCCTCATGAAATATCCGGGCTAGCGGAACTCTTGAAACAAGACGCGTGAGAGCAGCAGAAGCTTCGCACCAAATATCGACCCGGCACGCTGCCGGTGCGACAGCGAGTTTTCGCGTTGCAAGCAGTCAGCCCGCAAGTTTCAAAAGTCTCAGCGACTGCTGGGGCTGAAACTTGCGCTCGGGCTCTTGAGTTATTGGTTGTATTGTTTCAATAGTCTCAGCGACTGCTGGGGCTGAAACGATACAACGTCCTGGAAGTTCCGTGCTTCGGTTTCAATAGTCTCAGCGACTGCTGCGTCCGAAACCAAAAAGCCCCAAAGGGGCGTAATGCATTAGCCCAGGGCGACAGCCCTGGGTAAAGTCCAAATCCATCAGAGCCCTGAAAGGGCGAAACAATCCAATTGCGCCCCTTCAGGGCTTTGCCCAAGAACATGCCAACCCAGGGCTGTCGCCCTGGGCTAATGCATTACGCCCCTCCGGGGCTGAAAACGTCAAGGGTTCTCAGCGACTGCTGGGGCTGAAACCCACTGTTGAGTCGTACCCCACTTCCCATTTCGTTTCAATAGTCTCAGCGACTGCTGGGGCTGAAACGCAAGCCCAAGGCTGCTTTGGTGAGCCCTTGTTTCAATAGTCTCAGCAACTGCTGGGACTGAAACCAGCTGATCAACAAACAGCAAGCGTTCGCCAATAAGTTTCAATAGTCTCAGCGACTGCTGGGGCTGAAACACGAAATCACAAACACCGGCGTGTTCGGCGGGTTTCAATAGTCTCAGCGACTGCTGGGGCTGAAACCCGCTGACCACCCCAGCCGCAACCCCGCAGGCCATGTTTCAATAGTCTCAGCGACTGCTGCGGCCGAAACCCCATGGCGATAGCCCTGGGTAAAGTCCAAATCCATCAGAGCCCTGAAAGGGCGAAACAATCCAATTGCGCCCCTTCAGGGCTTTGCCCAAGAACATGCCAACCCAGGGCTGTCGCCCTGGGCTAATGCATTACGCCCCTCTGGGGCTGAGAACGTCAAGGGTTTCAATAGTCTCAGCGACTGCTGGGGCTGAAACCGGGCATGGCCCCTCGGCGTATTCGGACTTAAGTTCCAATAGTCACAGCGACTGCTGGGGCTGAAACCGACTTAATTAGGATCGTGTCGGAGATGAATCGGGTTTCAATAGTCTCAGCGACTGCTGGGGCTGAAACCCACTTACTGAACGTATCAGTCCCCAAGCAAAGTTTCAATAGTCTCAGCGACTGCTGGGGCTGAAACCCGAATCATCGCAGTTGGAGCATTAGCGCCTGAGTGTTTCAATAGTCTCAGCGACTGCTGGGGCTGAAACCCTCTTCTTGGAACTCTCAAAGAGGGCAAGCAGGTTTCAATAGTCACAGCGACTGCTGGGGCTGAAACATTCAAAGAACTGATGGTTGGTACTTGGGCAAACCAGTTTCAATAGTCTCAGCGACTGCTGGGGCTGAAACATGATGATGGTACGCGCCGCACTGGTGTTCGTTTCAATAGTCTCAGCGACTGCTAGGGCTGAAACACCGATGTCACAGCGAGAGATAGTCTCCTGGATGTTTCAATAGTCTCAGCGACTGCTGGGGCTGAAACAGTCCTTCGGCGCGACACCAGAGGAGTTTGAGATGGTTTCAATAGTCTCAGCGACTGCTGGGGCTGAAACGTCGCGTCGACCGACAACATCACGTCGTAATGTTTCAATAGTCTCAGCGACTGCTGGGGCTGAAACAGTCCAAAACATATGAGGCACTCCTGATTATGACGGTTTCAATTGTCTCAGCGACTGCTGGGGCTGAAACGGGCTTCAAGAAAAACGAGGCCGGCGCGTGGGTTTCAATAGTCTCAGCGACTGCTGGGGCTGAAAACGCGGGGGTGCAAACTGAGTTCTCGCTCACCAACAGGTTTCAATAGTCTCAGCGACTGCTGGGGCTGTAACGGCGGTGGCGGTGACCAACGAGTTTTCAATAGTCTCAGCGACTGCTGGGGCTGAAACGCATCCGCGACTGGCATTCGAGGCGCCGCATCGTTTCAATAGTCTCAGCGACTGCTGGGGCTGAAACTGGATATACGGGGAGCGGAGAGGTGACAGAAGAAAGTTTCAATAGTCTCAGCGACTGCTGGGGCTGAAACGTCTTGGGCTCTTTGGCGACACCAATGCTGATTGTTTCAATAGTCTCAGCGACTGCTGGGGCTGAAACGGGCGGGGTCTCGGATCTCAATCTGCGGTACGGCTTGTTTCAATAGTCTCAGCGACTGCTGGGGCTGAAACCGGTAAAAAAGACCACGTTGTTAGATTCTTTACGTTTCAATAGTCTCAGCGACTGCTGGGGCTGAAACACTTTCGATCATCGCGCCCGCGCTCGTCCTGATGTTTCAATAGTCTCAGCGACTGCTGGGGCTAAAACTGAAAAATCAGTATGTGAGAACACTCATGTACCTGTTTCAATAGTCTCAGCGACTGCTGGGGCTGAAACGAGGTAAACTTCGT
>JALHMG010000002.1:115069-123831 GCA_022844135.1 Lysobacterales bacterium | reverse complement strand
TGTTTCAATAGTCTCAGCGACTGCTGGGGCTAAAACTGAAAAATCAGTATGTGAGAACACTCATGTACCTGTTTCAATAGTCTCAGCGACTGCTGGGGCTGAAACGAGGTAAACTTCGTTCACCAGGGTCGCGGTACTGTTTCAATAGTCTCAGCGACTGCTGGGGCTAAAACTGAAAAATCAGTATGTGAGAACACTCATGTACCTGTTTCAATAGTCTCAGCGACTGCTGGGGCTGAAACGAGGTAAACTTCGTTCACCAGGGTCGCGGTACTGTTTCAATAGTCTCAGCGACTGCTGGGGCTGAAACATCGAGATAGCTTTGACCATGAGTTGTTCGTCGTTTCAATAGTCTCAGCGACTGCTGGGGCTGAAACCGGTAGCCGTGGCTGTCCAAGACGTCTACAAGTTTCAATAGTCTCAGCGACTGCTGGGGCTGAAACAGCGCCCCAGGAAAGCTTGTTGTTTCAGCCCCAGCGTGGGCAGTTTGGCGCATCTGGGTGTCTGTCGCAATGCGGCTTGGCCTGTGCTCGCGAATCGGCGGCATTTGGGCTCGTAACATCTTGTTTTCAAAGAACTGGCCGGCGACGCTTGAGGTTTTGCTTGAAGTGTCGCGGCGATGTTGCTGTGTGGCGGATGTTATCGCGATCCTGCGGCGAGAACACGCTTTTGGGCGGCTGGGAACGGCCATCAGGCAATCACGGCCACTGGAGGTTTGCGCGGAGCGGTGCCGCTGTGGCTGCCGGAGTCGGCCAGGCCTGCTTCGGTCAGCCGATACCAGCGGACATTGGCGTGCGCGGGCAGCAAGGTGCGCAGCTCGCGCAGCAATGCGGGCATGCCGCGCGGGCTATGGAACCAGACTTCAAATACCGATTCTTGCACACGCTCACCGTGGCGCAGGATGCGTTTGGCGACGGCATCGCGCAGCGGGTCGTCGTCGAGGTCGTAGGCGATCAGGTAGGCCAGCATGGCTATCGATACCGCAACGCCACAAACTCGGACTTGCCGTGCAAGGCGAGCATGAGGCTGGTGCTTTGCTGCCAGAGATGATCATGCAAGGTGCCGGTGGTTTGCGTGCCGTGCAATTGGCTCGGTGTCATGAATTCGCGCTCCAGTGCGGCGATGTAACGTTGTTTGGCGGGCACGCTCAGGCGCACAGCGCCGCTGGCTTCGCTGTGGAAATCCTCGCCTTGCAACTGGTGGCGCCGCAGCATGCCGAGCGCCACGCGCTCGACGCGGTGGCGCACCGGTTCCATCAAATCGCTGGCGAGCGTGGCGTTGCGGCCGTGAGCTTGATGGTAAAAGCCGAGCGTGGGCAGCAGGCCGCGCGCACGCAGGATCAAATCGACATGGCTATGCAGGATGGTGGCGCCCAGGCTCAAGAGCGCGTTGTAGGGGTCGCGGGCTGGGCGGCGGGCGCGGCCTCGAAAGCCGAGGTCAGGGGCGATGAAGTCTTGCTGCGCAGCGAAGTAAATGCGCGCGGCGTTGCCCTCGTGACCGCGCAGGGTGGCAATATCGGCGCAGCGCTCGGCGGCGCCGAGCGCCTGATCGAGCGCTTTGATCGGCGCCGCGGTGCCGCTCAATCGGCGCCGTAAGTTCTCGCGCTGATGGCGGATGCGTGCGCTTACCACGGCTTTGGCGCAGCCGAGCGCAAAGGAAATGTCTGCAAAACGTTGGCGCTGCAACAGCCACAGATCGAGCATCTCCGGCGTGGGCCAGGGCGTGGTGGCGCCGAGCCAGCGACCGCGCGTATCGGCGACGTGCACTGGCGTGCCGGCGCCGAGCAAGCCTTGCAGCGCGCCGCTGGTGAGGCGCTGGCGGCCGAGCAAGACCACGGCCGCCAGTGGCGCCAGTGGCCACGACAGCGGTTCTTGCTCCGGGCGCTTGACGAGTACGCGGCCTTGGCGCACGGCCAGCGTGGTGTTCGGTTCGGTCAAGAACAGCAGCGTGCCGAAGCTGTCGGCGTCGGGCAGTTGCACGGCGGGTAGCGCGAAGGCATCGCTGGGCTCGGCCTCGGTATCGATCAAGTCTTCCAAGAGACCTGGATCGGGCACCAGCGGCGAGTCGCTGCGCCGATCCACCGCGATGCCCGGCGCAAAGCGATAGCCCAGGAACGAGAAGCCCTGGTCGAAGCTGGCGAGGCGCGATTTCTCAGGCTTGAGCCGCAGACCTTTTTCGGCCAGCGATTGCTGCGCGAGCGTCAGGGCTGCGCGTGCATCGTTTTCGGATTTGGCCAGAATGACGAAGTCGTCGGCATAGCGGACCAGATGATGGCCGGCGTGCGCCAGGTCTTAGTCGAGATCGTCGAGCAACAGATTCGAGAGGATCGGCGAGAGCGGCGCGCCCTGCGGCAGGCCGCGCTGGCGCTCTACAATCTCGCCATCGATGCGCTCGGGCGCAGCGATGTAGGCGAGGATGCGCTCCACCAGCGTATCGCGCCCGAGGAAGGCGCGCAGCCGCACCGCCACGCGCCACCAATCGACGTTGTCGAAAAACGCGGCGACATCGCTTTCGACGACCACGCGATAGCCTTCCTCATATAGCGCGAGGATGCGGTCGCGCGCCTGCAACCGCGAGCGCCCGGCGCGAAAGCCATAGCTGTGCGCGCCCATCAAGGCATCGAGCGATGGCGCAATGGCGTTCAAGATCGCCCGCTGCGCGATGCGATCGGGCAAGGGCGGGATTTTCAACGTACGCGTGCTGCCATCGGATTTCTCGATCTGCGCCGGGTGCAATGGCTGCGGCGTGTATGAGGGCGATTGCAGACGCTCGGCGAGTGTGTGCAGTTGCGCGTCAAAGCCGGTCTCAGCGTCGGATGCGAACTCATCGTCGCCGCGCAGGTGCTCATACGCGGCGCGCAATTGCGCATGCGAAGCGACGCGCGGCAGCGAGTTGGCCTCGTTGTGGTAATCGTGTTTGCGCGCCTCGCCGTCTAGCGTTTCGAAGGCGAACTGGCCGAAGCCGAAACCGCGTCGCTGGCCGCTGCCGAGGTGCTGCGTGAGCGCCAGCCACGTGGCCTGCGCTTCGCTGAGGCCTTGGCGGCAACGCACGATGATCTCGCCCTGCAGGCCGCCGGTGGGTTTGTCGCGACCATCGCGATTGCGATAGGCGAGGTTGGTGAAGAACAATTCTGCGGCGGGAATCTCAAGTTCCAGCGCCGGTAACGCGATGCGCTCGCAGTCGAGTTCGCGGCGCAGGCTGATCGGCGTTTCGAACAGCCGCTCGACCAGCAGCGCGGGCGTAAGCTGGCGCTCATCGTGTACATACCGCGCCTCGCCGCGGCGCTCGCGATGAGCGGCAGCGAGCCAGCGCACGGGTGAGCGCGTGCACCAGCGGAGCTCCGTCTCACCGCGTAGCTCGTCTGCTTCGCGCGCCAGATCGTCATGCAGGCTGCGCGTGGGCGCTTGCGCGTGCCAGCGCAGATTGGGCCCGAGTAAAGCGCTGCTCGCTGCGCTCGGCGCGCCAGCGGGCAATGCGCGCAGTGCATCGAGCAGGCGCTGCATCGTCTCGTTGGCGGCCGGCAGCCAGTACAGCGTGATTGCCAGCAACTCGCCGGGTTCGACGCGTGTCAGTGCGCGGCGTTGCGACGTGAACCACCAGGTGGCCGGCCGCCCTTCATCGTCGTGCTCGCCGAGCAGATGCCGGAACAAGCTGCCCCAGCGTGGTTCTGGGTACAAGCCGAGATCGACCGGTGCCGTGACCGCAAACTGCACGTGGGCGATCAGTGGGCAGAGGGCGGCGGGGAGCATGGTCAGTTGGTGTCGAGGGTGGGAAGGTCGTCGGGGAAAACGTCTTCGAGCCGTTGCCGCGCCGCGCTTCGGTCATTGTTGACGAACCAACGGAACAGCTCCTCCTCCGACATCGCCTTGAGCTGCGCCTCGGTGCGCGGATAGAGCACCGGTGTTTGATCATCAAGCAACGCCTGGTTTCCGAGGGTGACGACTTGCTGGCGCGAGGAGTTCAACATGAGCGATGGATCCCACCTAAACGGCGGCGCATCGGTGCGGATCGCTTTGAGGTCGCTGGCATATGCCTCAAAGGCCGACGCCAGCTCCGCATCGACAGCCGGTTGGCCATCGTTGAATCGGTCACTCGAAAGACAAACACCGTGCCAGCACGCGTTAGCGCACGGGGCCGATACGGCGTGCCCCAAAAGCGCAACTTGAAATACCTCCCACCAACCAGCGATTGGTCGGCAAAGACATCGATGAGCGTCATACCGCAGTCGAGCGGTTCGAAGTACTTGCGATACCACGGCAGGATCGAAGCGTTGGCTTGCGGCATCGACCCGTCGGCCGGTTCCAGCAAGGCGTCGGACTGCAACATCACCACCACCCGATCGCAGCTTGTCGGCTCTGAGACTGGTGGCGTCCATGCCCGCCAGCCCAGATCGTGTGCTTGCGCGTCGGTCTTGCCTAGTCGCCACAGCGCAAGCGGCAACAGGCGCGCCAGCGCTCGCCACAAATCTCGTCGCAACGGCTCGCCAGCATCCAACACGATATGCGTCTGATAGCGATAGCTGAGCTTATCCTCGCCCGGTACGCAGCACTCCAGGCTAAAGAGCGTGTCGTCCTGGGCCGCGCCGGTTTCCGCATTGATCGCAGTGCGCACCTCGATGCTGCGCTCGGGGAGGATGCAGCCGCGCTGCTCAAGGAACGTCGATGATTTCCAGTCGATGCGGAAATCCGGAACGCGCCATTCGTCGCTTTGCGCCCGCCACAAAAAGGGCCGCTCTAAGTCGGCGCTACTGGCATCGACGTAAACGTCGGCGAGCTTGAGCGCACTTTCGGGGATCACCGCCGGATTGCGTTCGACCGTGGATGCCCATGCGTGGCGGAAATGGATTCGGCCGGCGTTGGCGACGAGGCGCTCGGCGTCGGGTTTGTAGTGGTCGTCTCTCGCCAATTGCTCGCAGGCGGCGAACAGCGCACCGCGCAACGCGCCGCCCGGAACGTATGGCACGCTCTCGAATCGATTGCCCTCGATGGCGCGAGCGCCGAAACAGTAGGGACGGTCCAACGTGAAGCCAAGCGCGCATGCCTGGCCGTCGATGTTGGCAAACGGGCTGCCGGTGGTCAGCTGCTTCAGGTTCTCGACGGCATCGCCGCCCCAAAAAGACTGCCGCTGCTGACGGCCGAATTCGAAGCGTCGACGCGCCGAGACGGACATCCGATCGCCATCGCAGGTCTTTGATGTCGCACGTACACGTGTTTCGCTGCAAACGTCCGTGCCCGGCAGCACGGCATCCGCTACTGCAAAGCGTGGTTGGCGACTCTGCTGCCAACGCACGAGTGCGCTGCTGGCAGGCAGCGCCTCGCTTTCATCGGCGACGTCGACCAGACCAACCGAAAAGCAGAAGTCGGGATAATGATCTCGCAGTTCTTTGGCGAGGCGACTAGTGGGGTCATCGCCCTCGACCAGCAACTTGAAAAGCGCCGACTCGCCGCCTGATCGCAGCGGTTGCAGCTCAGCCTTGGCGAGCTTGGGTATCTCTCGAATGGCATCGGCGAGCAGGCGACTCGACCCGCGAACGATGCTCAGCTGATCGGTGTCGTAAAGCGTTGCGTAGAGATTCTGTGCTTCGACCCTCAGGTATCGGCCCATTGCGTGTTCTCGCCGTTGGCACCCGATCAATGAGAACACCAGGGAAGCTCAAATCGCCAACGTCCGATTCTCGCAAATTCTGACCAGCTGCCGAGACGATAGGTTCAGATCGGCTCAATCCAACGGCGCTCCGCTGAGCGCCGCCGCGACTCGGACTGACCGATGCGATGCACTTCGCGTTCGCCCGAAAAGTCCCGACGTCCTCGCCGCCCTGATCCGCGCGCAGCGCGGGTGATCGGTGGTTATTGCTGCACGGCGCGAACCTGAAAGTCGCCGATTTCGCTCAGCCAGTTCCTCAATACGGCTTCGCTCCGAGTGACGGAGTTCACGGCGTACAGTGTGCCTCCGGACACGAACACCGCGCTGAAGGTTTGGGCTACGCCAGAGATCGACTCGTTCTTGCCGCCGACGGCATCCGGGTCGGGCCGCAGAACCAGATAACGCACGTCGGCATCTTTCTCGTTCAGGAAAATCGATCCCGAGTACGCGCCGCCGCGCCGTACGAAGCGTTCGAAAGGCACCGAGCGGATCAGCCGCCGCTCGGCATCGAGCAGGTCGATCGCCGCCGCCAGGACCACTTCGCTGCGCATGATCAGGTTCACCTGCACTTCGAGCGCTGCAGGTGGGCCGAGATCCATCAGAACCAACGGCAATGCGCCGCCGTTGTCGCTGCGCAAGCAGGTGGCGACTTTTTCGAACCGCAAGGACTTGGGAAATCTGTCTTTGTAGGCGGCGACGCGGGTTACCGGCAGCGCGGCCACGTCGGCGATGCTGGCCTTGCAGGTCTGCGGATCGATGTTGAAACGAGCCGCCTCGGTGCGCGGCTTGCTCGCGCACGCGGCCAGCAGCATCGATAGCAAGAGCAGAAGCGCGCGGTTCATAGCTGCTGGGCCACGGCGTTGGCGACATCGAGAACGGCACCGCGCAGACCGTCGATCACGGTCAGATCAGCCTTTTCAAGATCTTCGAACTTGGGATATCGATGCTCAGGAGCTGGCTCGAGGATCACCGCTTCCTTGTTATCGAGCACATTGTGATAACGGAATTGCTCGGCGTACAGGACTTTCTTGCCGTCCGCGGACACAAGGCGCACCGAGAGCTCGATGGTCGGCCGATATGGGCTGCTCTTTTCGGCAGCTGAGGCGGTGTATCCGATGTACATGAAGCCAAGATCGAGTTGCGCGTCGGCATCGACCGGAGCGTATTTCTTGCGCAATTCGAACCCGTCGCGCTTAACGCCTTTGGAATCCGTCAGTGGCTCCGGCCAGATCAGCTCGTAGCCCTTTGCGTCCATAGCCGACGTCAGCGCGGCCTGCAAATCCTGGAACTGGTTGAACTGCGCGCGTTTCGCCGTGTCCTGAAGCCACGTTTCTTTGCTATTGCGATTGGCCTCGGTGATCAGGGTGCCGATGAGTCCAAAGCTATAGCCGATGTGATTGGGAATGTGCAGGCGCACATTCGCCTGCGGCATCGTCAGCACTTGAATCTTCTTGATGTGCTGGTTGGCTTCGCGGTTATAGCCTTGCTGCGGCAGCGTTGCGCAGGCGCCAAGCAGCAGCGCCACGGTCAACAGGAAAACTCGACGGATCACATGTACCCCCTGCAATAGAGAATGCGGCTGTCAGGTAACGCGAAAAAGGACGGCGCCACGGCTCAAAGATATCCCGGCAGACTACAATCGATCTATCGCAACGATGATCGAGTCCATGAGTATCCACGCCGCTAACGCGCCCCAGCCGGTGGGCGCCTATCCGCACGCCAGACGTGTCGGGGAGTTCTTGCTGCTGTCGGGCATCGGGCCGCGCACGCCGGGTAGCAATGCGATCGGCGGAAACATCTATGGCGCCAATGGTGCGTTAATCGCCTATGACTTCCAGGCGCAATGCCATGCGGTGTTCGCCAACGTCCGTGCGGTGCTCGATGCCAGCGGTGCGCGCTGGGAGGATCTGGTGGACATCACGGTCTATCTGACCGATATGGCGCGCGACTTTCCCGCCTACAACCGGATCTGGGCAGAGTATTTCCCGGACGCCGCCAAGGCGCCGTGCCGCACCACGCTCGGCATCAGCGCGCTGCCGACGCCGATCGCCATTGAACTGAAGTGCATGGCCTGGATGGGGCCGAGGGAGGGATCGGTATGAGCACACGTGCAGCCACCACTCCGCTCAACTTCCAAGCCTGGATCGATGCGCATCGGCATTTGCTCAAGCCGCCGGTTGCGAACAAGTGCATCGTCGATGGCGACTTCATCGTGATGATCGTCGGCGGACCGAATCGTCGCAGCGATTTCCATGTCGACGAGGGCCCGGAGTTTTTCTATCAGCTCGAAGGCGAGATGACGCTGCGCATCCAGCAAGAGGGTGTTGTCGATGTGCCGATTCGCGCCGGCGAAATCTACTATCTGCCGCCGCGCGTGCCGCACTCGCCGCAGCGCGGTCCGAACTCGATCGGCCTTGTTATCGAACGCAAGCGCTTGCCGCATGAGCTCGACGGCCTGCAGTGGTATTGCGAAAAGTGCAACCACAAACTGTACGAGGAGTTCTTCGCGCTGGAGAGCATCGAGACGCAGTTTCCGGCTGTGTTCAAGCGCTATGAAGAGTCGCTCGAACATCGCACGTGCGCTGCCTGCGGTTGGGTGAATCGGCGCTAGTGTGGTGTCCCAAAAGTAAGGTGAACTAAATTTTCGATGGATTTCGGCCCGAGGCAAGATGAGCGGAGGGTGAAAGTCGGCTTCTTTCGCGGCATGCCGCGAGCCGACTTGAACGCCCGGCGGCTGCGCCGACGGGCCGGGCGTCATGGCAGCGCTATGGCGACCGTGAGGACGATCGGCTTGCGCGGCATGCCGCGCGATCAACCGAACGCCCGGCGGCTGCGCCGACGGGCTAAAAGCAACGACGTATTCGGGTCAAAAGGCGCGGAAATAGTTCAAGGTAATTACGGAACACCCCACTCGCTCGACATTCGCTTGGCGCACCAGAAGCGCTGCTTTGCTTCGGGGTGATGCACCCTCAGCATAGCTTCGGGGCGTTCGGGGCGGTGCGCGCCGATGGCGCGTTAGCACCGCTCCTCAGTCCGGCCCCTCAGCGTAGCTTCGGGGCGTTCGGAGCGGTACGCGCCGATGGCGCGTTAGCACCGCTCCTCAGTCCGGCCCCTCAGCG
>JALHMG010000002.1:0-115059 GCA_022844135.1 Lysobacterales bacterium | reverse complement strand
CGCGCCGATGGCGCGTTAGCACCGCTCCTCAGTCCGGCCCCTCAGCGTAGCTTCGGGGCGTTCGGAGCGGTACGCGCCGATGGCGCGTTAGCACCGCTCCTCAGTCCGGCCCCTCAGCGTAGCTTCGGGGCGTTCGGAGCGGTACGCGCCGATGGCGCGTTAGCACCGCTCCTCAGTCCGGCCCCTCAGCGTAGCTTCGGGGCGTTCGGAGCGTTACGCGCCGATGGCGCGTAAGCACCGCTCCTCAGTCCGGCCCCTCAGCGTAGCTTCGGGGCGTTCGGAGCGGTACGCGCCGATGGCGCGTTAGCACCGCTCCTCACCCACATTTTGAGTAGCCGCAGTTCAGGCAGGTCTGGCAGCCATCCATCAGCACGACAGCTTTGGTGTTGCATTTGCTGCACATGGTGGCTGAGGGTGGGAAGCTGGCTTTGGGCGCTTCGGGTTCGGCGCCGCCGACTGCGACCAGGTGCGGCTTGTGGTCGTCGGTTTTTTTGGCCTGCTCGCGCGCTTCGAATTCGGCGCGCTTCTTGGCGATGGCAGCGCGCTGATCGTCGTTGAGATCGGTCTCGATCAGGCCGATCTTTTTCATGTGGTCTTCGATGATGAAGCCAAGCTCGGCGACGATCGAAGGCATGTAAACGCCGCCGGATTTGAAGTAGCCGCCGCGCGGATCGAACACCGCTTTAAGCTCTTCGACCATGAAGGTGACATCGCCACCTTTGCGGAACACGGCGCTCATGATCCGCGTCAGCGCCACGGCCCACTGGAAGTGCTCCATGTTCTTGCTGTTGATGAAGACCTCGAACGGCCGCCGCGATTCGTGCGCGGTGCCTTCGTTGAGCACGATATCGTTGATGGTCACGTACAACGCGTGCTCGAACAGCGGCGAGCGAATCTTGTAAGTGCTGCCCTCGAGCATCTCCGGGCGTTCAACCCGCTCGTGCATCTGTACCACTTCCGTTGCCGGCTCGGGCGCGACAGGCGCCGCTGCAGCCGCCTTATCTTCGGGTTTCTGCACGGCGTAGCCGGTGATCTTTTTGCTGATCTTGATGCTCATCTTGGGCCTCATGGGTGCGCCGGGGCACACCGGAAAAATTCTTTGCGCTCAGTGCGCGGAAATAAGCTTCAACTGGCCACCTTGTTCGTAGGCGGCCGTTACATCCAGATCGCGGCTCAAACGCGCCAGACCAAGCAAGTGATCGACCTGGATAGGACGCTCGGCGTTGCTCAGCAATACCACCTGATCGATGACGTACGTGCGTTTCACGCGGATCAGCGCCTCGCTCAGGCTGGCCTCGTCATAAACCTGATCCTGAAACAGGAACTGACCGCCAGCGTGGGCCAGAAGCTCCACTTTCAGGCGCTGCCCGGGCGCAACTTCCGCTGGGATTGCCACGCTGCTGCCAGCCGCCACTGAGCCGGCTTCCGGTTTACCGTTCGCCGACAACACCGCTTCCTTGAGCGCTTCCTGATCGGACTTCACGCCGTATTTGGCATTCAGCTCCTTAAGGTGCTGCTCGTAGGCATCGCGACCACGCGGCGTGAGCATGGTATCGCCGTCGGCCTGCGCCTGCGCGCTGTCGGTTGCGAGCAATGCCAGAACCAGCACCAGTGAGCGTGTCATTCCGATTCCCTCCACGGTAAAACGCGGCGCCCTTGTGGTGTGAAGTCAACCGGGACGCCGCGCCATTTCGCACTTACTTCTTGGCAGCCTTCTTGGCCGGCGCTTTGGCGGCCTTCGCTGCCGGTTTTGCAGCTGGCTTCGCCGCCTTCGCTGCCGGTCTTGCGGCCTTCGCCGGTGCCTTCTTCGTCGCCGGTTTTGCAGCGGTCGCAGCTGGTTTTGCCGCAGCTTTGGCAGCCGGTTTAGCTGCTGGTTTGGCAGCTTTCGCTGGCGCCTTGGCGGCGGGCTTCGCGGCGGACGCTTTCTTCGCGGGTTTCGCGCCGGTGGCTTTGCTCACCGCAGCCTGGGCTTTGGACGCCATGCTCGCAGCCGCCTTCTTAACTTCCTTGACCTTGCCGGCCATGGCTTTCTCGGCGCCCGCAGCCTTCTTCGCCACGGTCTTCTGCACCGCCGCTACCGACTTCTTCGCTTCGGCGATTTTCTTGCCGGCGGCCTTCTTGACCTTGGCGACCTGCGCCTCGGCTGCGGCCACCACTTCCTTGCCTTCGGCAATCAGTTTCTCGCCAATCGCTTCGGCCTTTTCTTTCAACTCTTCTACTTTGCTTGCAATGCTCTCACCGCTCATGTGCACTCCCCTCTCGTCAGCGGCCGACATGCGGCCCGGTCAAAACTTGCCGTAGTACCCTTCCTTCAGCGCATCGAAAAGATTCGCTGCGGTGTGGGTCTCGCCATCGTACTCGATCTCTTCATTTCCGCGCGCTTCGACGATGCTGCCGTCGTCCAGTTCGAAGCGATAAATGGTGTTCTCGAGGTCTTGCTCCTTGACCAGCACGCCTTGGAACGCAGCTGGATTGAAGCGAAACGTGGTGCAGCCTTTGAGCCCACGTTTGTGAGCGTACATGTAGATGTCTTTGAAATCGCTGTACGGGTAGTCGGTCGGGACATTCGCCGTCTTGCTGATCGAGGAGTCGATCCAGGTTTGCGCGGCGGCCTGGATGTCGACGTGCTCCTTGGGCGAGATGTCGTCTGCGGCCACGAAATACTCTGGCAACTTTTCTTCCGGCTTGTCCGAATACGGCATCGCTTTGGGGTTGACGAGATGCCGATAAGCGAGCAGCTCGTAGCTGAAAACTTCGACTTTTTCTTTCGACTTCTTGCCCTCGCGAATCACGTTGCGCGAGTAGTGATGGGCGAAGGAGGGTTCAATGCCATTGCTGGCGTTGTTCCCGATCGACAGCGAGATCGTGCCGGTTGGCGCGATCGAGCTGTGGTGCGTGAAGCGCGCGCCCACCTGCGCTAACTCGGCGACCAGATCGGGCGCCACGGTGGCCACGCGCTGCATGTAACGGCTGTATCTGGCGTGCAGCGTGCGGCCTTCGATTTCGCTGCCGATGGTGTAGCCATCGCGCGCCATCTCCGGGCGTTTGCGCAGCATT
The DNA here is from genome assembly GCA_022844135.1 of Lysobacterales bacterium. Lineage (GTDB taxonomy): Bacteria > Pseudomonadota > Gammaproteobacteria > Xanthomonadales > SZUA-5 > JALHMH01. The sequence continues at coordinate 112,002 of JALHMG010000002.1, read as the reverse complement.
TCGCCCGTGACCTTGAAGGTTTCGCTCATGATCGGCGCGGGACCCTTTTCCTTGGCCAGAATCAACGCCTCTTCCCATCCGGCGATGGCCATGTCGCGCGACACCTGGTCGGTGAAGGCGATCGAATCGGGCGAGCCGTAGCGCATGCGCAGCATGGTCAGTGTCGAGCCGAGCCCTAGGTAGCCCATGCCGTGACGGCGCTTGCGCAGGATTTCCTGGCGCTGGCCTTCGAGCGGCAAGCCGTTCACCTCCACCACGTTATCGAGCATGCGCGTGAACACACGCACGACTTCCTTGTACTCGTCCCAATCGAAGCGCGCGCGCGTAGTGAACGGATCGCGCACGAATTTGGTGAGATTCACGGAGCCGAGCAGGCACGAGCCGTACGGCGGCAATGGCTGTTCGCCGCAAGGATTGGTGGCGCGGATGTTCTCGCACCACCAGTTGTTGTTCATCTCGTTGACGCGGTCGATCAGAATGAAACCGGGCTCGGCGAAATCGTAGGTCGAGGTCATGATCATTTCCCACAGACCCTTCGCCCGAATCTTGCCGTAAATCTTGCACGCCACCAGACCATCGTCGCGCGATACGTAGTTCTCGCGGTGCGGCCATTCGCGCCAGACGATGTGCTGCGCATCGTTCAAGTTGATCTCGTGCTGCTCCTTGACGTGCACCGGAAACACCAGCGGCCAGTCGGCGTCGGTTTCGACCGCTTTGACGAACTCATCGGTGATCAGCAGCGACAGATTGAACTGGCGCAGCCGGCCATCTTCGCGCTTGGCCTTGATGAATTCCTTGACGTCCGGATGCGAGACATCGAAAGTGCCCATCTGCGCGCCGCGGCGGCCGCCGGCGCTGGAGACGGTGAAACACATCTTGTCGTAGATATCCATGAACGACAGCGGGCCGGAAGTGTAGGCGCCAGCGCCAGACACATACGCACCGCGCGGCCGCAGCGTGGAGAACTCATAACCGATGCCGCAACCGGCTTTGAGCGTCAAGCCCGCTTCATGGACCTTGCCCAGGATGTCGTCCATCGAATCGGTGATGGTGCCCGATACGGTGCAGTTGATCGTGCTGGTGGCCGGTTTGTGTTCCAGCGCACCGGCGTTGCTGGTGATCCGGCCGGCCGGAATCGCGCCGCGGCGCAGCGCCCACAAAAAGCGCTCGTACCAATGCGCGCGTTTGTCCGGGCTGCTCTCGGCATCGGCCAATGCGCGGGCAACGCGCTTGAAGCTGTCGTCCATGGTGCGATCGATGGGATCGCCGGATTTGGACTTCAGCCGGTATTTTTTGTCCCAGATGTCCTGCGAAGCCGGCTGCATCGGGATATCGAAAACATCGCTGCGTACCGCTTCTAAACGGGCATTCATGCGTCAGTGCCTCCCCGGGCGCTCGTTGTTATTTTTCTGGCCAGAACTATCTATTGGGGCTGTGTATCGCAACCGACCACTAGATGTTGTGTTTAGCGGGAGCGAAGCATGGGATGCCGGCTGACTTGCGTCAAGGGGGGTGCTTCGCACTTTTGCCTGCGACAGGCCTCAAGCGTGTTCGCTGTTGTCGAGCAGATGCGTTGGCGCCAAGGCCTGCGGTCCAGACCAGGGTCATCCTGCGGTCGAAGCAAGCAGCCTGCGCACGCGTATGCTCACTACCGATCCGCAACCACGCAGAAATCGATGACCGAAACCGAGCTTGAGGCCGATATCCACGCCACCATTCCGCTGACGCGCGCGATGCAGCTGCGCGTGCTGGCTTTCGATGGCAACAGTCTGCGGCTGTATGCGCCGCTGGCCCCGAACGTCAACGACAAGGGCTGTGCTTTCGGCGGCAGTTTGGCCAGCGTGCTGACACTTGCGGCCTGGGGCCTGGCGCGCATGGCGCTGCAGCGTGCAGGACTCGTTGCGGACGTGTACGTGCAAGACTCCACGATCGAGTATCTGGCGCCGGTCTGGTCGGATTTCGATGCATTGGCCAGTGTCGTCGGCGAGGATTCGCTGGAGGCGTTCGTTGCGCGATTTGCCGAGCGCGGCAAGGCGCGACTGTCTATTGTTGCCGTAGCAAACGATGGCGGTGCGCCAGCGACGCGTCTGACCGGACGCTTCGTCGCGCTACGCAAGGCTTAGCGGGTTCTCGGTTGTTGGAATCGCTGCGGCTGGACCATTGACCGAGAACCGAGAACCAAGAACCAAAGGAAATCCCATGCGAATCGGATGGATGCTCCTGCTGACTCTGGCGCTGACTTTGCCGGCGTGCCAGAGCGCCGAGAAGAACGACAGCTTGCGAGTGCGCTTGTATCAGTATTCGGCCGCAATCCGTTGGAACGAGATCGAACAGGCGCTGACCTTTGTCGATCCAGCGTGGTTGGAGAAGAAACCGTTCACCGACGACAATCGTGCCGCCTGGAAGCAGGTGCAAGTCGCACGGTATTACGATGGCCCGCAAACCGCCGACGCACAGGGCAACGTGCGCGTCACTGTGCAGATCGAACTGATCGACAACGATACCCAATCGCTGCGAACGATCGTCGATCGACAAGTCTGGCGGTATGACGAATCTGCGAAAACCTGGTGGCTGACCACAGGGTTGCCCGACATCGGGTCATGATCCGGATTGTCCTGCTGGCGTTGTTGCCAGCGTTCGCGAGCGCGCAAACGCTGGAGCGCGGCAACGGCCCGGAGCCCGATTCGCTCGATCCGCACCGCGCGCAAGGTTTATCGGCGCAGCAGATCCTGCGCGATTTGTATGAACCGTTGGTTCGCGAAAACGCCTCGGGAGAGGCGGAGCTGGCCGCCGCATCGGGCGTGCAAGTCAGCGACGATGGCCTGATTTACACGTTCCAGCTGCGCGAGGATGGTCGCTACAGCGATGGCCAGCTGGTGACGGCGGAGGATTTCAAGGCCAGCCTGGAACGGGCGCTCGATCCGGCGACGGGCGCCGCTTACGGCGCGATGCTGCGACCGATTCGCGGCGCCAGCGAACGCCTTGAGGGCAACAAGGTGCCGCTGTGCATCGAGGCGCCGGAAACGCTGACGCTCCGCATTTGCCTCAGCACGCCGCGCGCGGATTTCTTGCGGCGCTTGAGTTTGCCGGTGGCGATGCCGGTGCCCAGGCGCAACTTCGAACACGGCGCGCGCTTCACGCGCCCTGGCGTCCTGATCGGCAACGGCGCGTATGTATTGAGCGAATGGGTGCCGCAATCGACGATCGTGCTGACGCGCAATCCGCACTTCCGCCAGCCGGCACCCATCGAGCGCGTGCGCTATCACGTCACCGAAGATGCCGCGCATGAACTGAAGCGCTTCACTGCTGGCGAGCTACATCTCACCGAGACTATCCCGCCGGGCCAAGCAGCGCGCTTGCGCACGCAGTTTGGCGACCGCCTGCACATTGCGTCGGCCTATGCGACGTTCTTTCTCGGCTTCAACTTGCGCCAGCCCGAGCTCAAGAACCCGGCGCTGCGCGAAGCCTTGAGTCTGGCCATCGATCGCGACATCCTGACGCGCCACATTACCGGCAACGGCGAGTTGCCGCTGTATGGCGTGCTGCCGAATTCTTCAGCGCAGACGATCGACAAGGCGGCGCGTGAGGCAGACGCACGCGCGCGATTCGCTGCGGCCGGGTTTGCGCGCGAAACCGCGCCGACCATTGAGCTGCGGTACAACACCAGCCTGGTGAACCGACGTTTGGGTTTGGCCATCGCGGCGATGTGGCGCGAGGTACTGGGTGTGCAGACGCGACTGCGGCACGAGGAATGGCGCAGCTTCGTCGTCAGCCGTCGCGAGGCGCGCATCACGCAGGTGTTTCGCGCCGGCTGGTTCGGCGACTATCAGGACCCGGTGAACTTTCTGGAGCCGTTCACCAGCGATCACCCACTGAATGCGACCGGATTTGCGGACGCCGAGTTCGATACGCTCGTGGCGCAAGTGGCGACCGGGATCGATGCCGAGAACGCTATTTCTAGTGCCGAACAACGACTGCTTCACGCAAATGCGCTGATCCCTTTGTTTCAATACACCAGCAAACACTTGGTGAGCGAGCAGATTTGCGGCTTTGCCGCGCACCCGCTCGATCATCATCCGAGCAGCTCGATGCGATTTTGCGAACAGCGCACGGGGGAACGCGACAAGTAATGAAATGGCTGAATCGACTTGCGCTGCGCGCCGCCGGTACCGCAGTGACGTTGCTGATCCTGGTGGCCGTCTGCCTGATGTTACTGCGCGCAGTACCCGGCGGACCGCTCGATACCGAACGCGACATGCCAACCGCCGTGCGCGCCGCCATCGAAGCGCAGTATGGGCTCAATTTGCCGTTCACCGAGCAGTTCACGCGCTACCTGAGAAACGCGATCGATGGCCGGCTCGGCCCGTCGATGCAGTATCCGGATTTCGATGTCGAGGAGCTGATCGCGATTTCCGCGCCGATCACGATCACGCTGGGACTGCTGGCCACGCTGTTGGCGCTCGGCACGGCCATCCCTATAGCTGCCGCGATCGCCGCCGAACCGTTGGCCTTGCAGGCCGCGCGTACCGGTACGCTGATCATGCTCGCGGTTCCCAAGTTCGTGCTGGCGCCGGTATTGGTGCTGATTTTTTCTCTGAGCCTGAATTGGTTGCCGGCTGGTGGTTTCGCTTGGAATCAACCTCTCACCTGGGTGCTGCCGGTGGCCTGTCTGGCATTGCCGCAGTTTTTCGTGTTGCTGCGGGTGTTGATCGAAAACCTGCGCGCGGCGATGGAGAAATCGCCGGTGATCGCCGCCCGTGCCCGCGGCTATTCGCCCATGCGCGTCGTCACGCGCCACGCCTTGCCGCTTGCGTTGGCACAAACCTTCGGGTTCTTCGGTCCGATTCTGGTCGCGCTGCTCACCGGCTCGGCCGTCATCGAACAGGTATTCAACATCCCAGGGTTGGGGCGATATCTGGTGCAGGCGGCGCTCAATCGCGACTTCACGCTGCTGATCGGCTGCGTGGTCACGGTGGCGACCATCACCATCATCGCCCACTTCCTGGTCGAAACCCTTCAAGAGCTTTTCGATCCGCGAATGCGCGCTCGCGGCTGATCGTCAGGAGCGTCGACGGCATTCGATGTCATCAAGCCCGCGGCGCTGGCGGTTCGGCGACGCGCGTCCAGCAGCGCGAGTGCCTAACTGCGGTGTCGCAGCTTCGGTGAGCGACTCGCGACGCCCCGCCCGCCAACCACCGTTTGACGCCTCGCCCCAAACCGGCGAACCTTTGCGGCCCTGGAATTTGCGAGGCGCGCATGGCGCTTGAGTCGGCGAATATCGCCAGCGCGCTGACGCGCATGGCCGGCGAGATACCGCACCAGATTGCGATCTTTGTGCCGTGCGGCAGCGATCTGGCGGGGCGGCCGGCGCATACCCATCTGACCTATGCGCAGCTCGACGAGGAGTCCGATGCGATTGCGCATGGGCTGACGCAAATCGGTATCGGGCGGGGCGTGCGCACGGTTTTGATGGTGCGGCCGAGCGTGGAGCTGTTCGTGCTGATGTTCGCGCTGTTCAAGGCCGGCGCGGTGCCGGTGCTGGTCGATCCGGGGATCGCCAAGACGGCGCTCAAGAAATGCCTGGCGGACGCGGAACCGGAGGCTTTCATTGGCATTCCGCTGGCGCACGCGGCGCGCATAGCGCTGGGCTGGGGGCGCGCCAGCGTCAAGAAAATCGTCGTCGTGGGGCCGAAATTTCCGTTCGGCGGCCATAGCTACAGCGAGGTGTTGAAAATCGGTCGCGACGGCAGCGATGCGCGCAAGCGTTGCCCGGCGGTGCTCGCCGATACGCGCGCCGACGACATGGCGGCGATCCTGTTTACCTCGGGATCCACCGGCATTCCGAAGGGAGTGGTGTATCAGCACCGGCACTTTCTGGCGCAGGTCGAACTGTTGCGCGAGGCCTTCGATATTCGCCCCGGCGAAATCGATCTGCCGACCTTCCCGCCGTTCGCGCTGTTCGATCCAGCGCTCGGGATGACGACGGTGATACCGGAGATGGACCCAACGCGCCCGGCGATGGCCGATCCGGCGAAGTTGATCCAGACGGTGCACGATTTTGGCGTCACCAATATGTTCGCTTCCCCGGCGCTGGTGAATGCGCTGTCGCGCTGGGGTGCGCCGCGCGGCGTGAAGTTGCCGACACTCAGGCGCGTGATCTCGGCCGGCGCGCCGGTGCCGGTGGCGGTGGTCGAACGCATGCGCAAATTGTTGCCCGACGGCGCCACGCTGTGGACGCCGTACGGCGCCACCGAGTGCTTGCCGGTGGCGATCGTCGAAGGCCGCGAGCTGACCGATTTTGCGCGTTCGCGCACCGAACATGGTGCCGGCACGTTGGTCGGCCGGGTCGCAGCGCCCAACGAAGTGCGCGTGATCCGCATCAGCGACGCGCCGATTCCGGAGTGGCAGGCCGATCTTGTCGTGCCCACGGGTACCGTGGGCGAAATCACCGTGACCGGGCCGACCACCACCGAGCGCTATTTCAATCGCCCCGAGGCCGATGCCGTGGGCAAGATTCGCGAAGGCGAGCGCATCGTGCATCGCATGGGCGATCTGGGTTACTTCGACGATGCGGGGCGGCTGTGGATGTGCGGGCGCCGCAGCCAGCGCGTGGAAACAGCGACGGGACCGATGTGCACCGAGCAGATCGAGCCGATCTTCAACACGCACCCGCAAGTGTTCCGCACGGCGCTGGTCGGCATCGGGCCGAAAGGCCAACAGGAGCCGGTGTTGATTGTCGAGCTCGAACCCGACATCGCACGCGAGCAGCATGAGCGTATTCGCGAGGAGTTGATCGTACTTGCGCGCCGCCATGCGCACACGCGAGAGATCCAGCGCGTGCTTTTTTATCCGCGCTTTCCGGTGGATATCCGGCATAACGCCAAGATCGGCCGCGAGTTCTTGCAAGCCTGGGCGAGCGCGCGCTTGGGCGTGGCTTTGCCGAGTCCGGCGAGCGGCACGGAGCGCACGGTATGAGCCGCGCTCTGGTCACTGGCGGCGGCGGTTTCCTGGGCAGCGCGATCTGCCGGCGCCTGCGCGAACACGGTCATCGGGTTGTCGCCATGCAGCGCTCGCCAGCGCCTGCGCTGGCGGCCATGGGCGTTGAGGTGATGCAGGGCGATCTGGTCGATGGCGCGGCCGTTGCGAGAGCCGCGCAAGGCTGCGACCAAGTGTTCCATGTCGCGGCAAAAGCCGGCCACTGGGGTTCGTTCGAGGACTATTACAACGCCAACTTCGTCGGCACCGAAAACGTGGTTCGCGCCTGCCGATCGAACGGCATCGCGCGGCTCGTGTACACCTCTACGCCCAGCGTCGTGCATGCTGGGCACGATCTTGAAGGCGTCGACGAAAGCGCGCCATACGCGACACGCTATCTCGCCCACTATCCGCATACCAAGATGCTCGCCGAGCGCCTCGTGCTTGCCGAGAACGGACCGGATTTCGCCACCGTTGCGTTGCGCCCGCACTTGATCTGGGGGCCGGGGGATCAGCACCTGCTGCCGCGCATCGTCGCGCGCGCCAGGGCCGGGCGCCTGAAGTTCATCGGCGCCAGAGGCAAGCGCATCGATACGACCTATATCGACAACGCCGTCGACGCGCATCTGCTCGCCGCGCAGCGCCTGTTCCCTGGCAGCGAGCACGCGGGCCGGGCCTACTTCATCAGCAACGGCGAACCGATGCCGATCGAGGATGTCATCAATGGATTGCTGGACTGCGCTGGCCTGCCGGCGGTTCACGCCCGCGTTCCGTACCGTGTCGCTTACGCTGCGGGATGGCTGCTGGAGCAGATTTACGGCAAGCTCAAACTCCAGGGCGAGCCGCTCATGACGCGCTTCGTCGCCGAGCATCTGGCGAGTGCGCATTGGTACAACATCGGCGCCGCCGCCCGTGATTTCGGCTACGTGCCAAGGGTGTCGACGGCGCAGGGATTTGCGCGCTTGAAAGCGGCGCTTCGCGAGGCGTGATCGGTTCGCTGCAAGGCGCGGGGATCGCGGAAGGTCGGTTGGCGTGTTTTGCTGTAGGTCTCACCGCCAAACGCTCGCGCCGGGCAGCACGGTGCAAGCCCCGCTGGCGCCTGGTCGCCAAACGGGGCTCGCTGTCGTCGATCAGATCAGCGCACCGCGCTCTGCCATTGGCGCCGGCGGTGGCGGCGGGGACGGCGGTGCAGGCGGTGCGGGTGGCGCGGGTGGCGCCCAGAAGGCTTCGTTGCGCTCGGGCACGGTCACCTTCACCAGTTGCGGTACGCGCTCGCGCTGCAGCTTCAGCTCGACCGGGCGCTCGCCGCCGTGTTTGCGCAGCTCGCGCATCGCGGCGCGTGGATCGGTGACCTTCTGGCCGTCCACTTCCAGGATCACATCGCCCGCCTTGAGGCCCTTGTAACTGTCGTCGACCTCGAGCACCAGCGCGCCTTCGCTGACGCCGAAGTAGGTGCCCAGATCCTTATTGACGCTGGAAAGGCGCAATCCGCGCGGATTGCCGACCATCACTTCGATGTTGCGCAGCGACTCCAGGCCCTGCAGCCCTTGCCGGGTGCTGTTTTCGACAATGCGCTCGATGCGCTCGTTGAAATCTTCGGGCAGCACCGCACCCATATCGCTGCCTTCGAAAACGAATGCGCGCGGCGTGCGGCTGCTGAACATCTGGAAATCGCCCTGGCGTTTGGCGGTGACTGTGACCGTCTCGCGCTTGCCGTCGCGCAGATACGTCAGCGGCACTTGATCGCCTTCCTTCAGACCCTTGAGCGCCTCGCGCAGGGTCTTGGCCGGCTCCTCGCCCGCGATCTGCGCGCCGCGCACGGCGACCACCACATCGCCGGCGCGCAGTCCCGCTTTGTCGGCCGGGCCATCGGGCGTGACGCCATTGATGCGCACGCCGTTACCATCGCCATTGCCCAGGATCACGCCAACCACCGCGCGGTCCGGGTCGCCGAGGTAACGAAACACTTGAACATTGGCGTTCTGATCGCCGAGCTGACCCGACAGTTCGGCAAAGCGCTTGGACGCCTCCGCCAATTCCTTCCGGGCCTCCGCCAGTTCCTTGCGCGCCGCTTCCAGTTCGGCGGCGCTTTGCTGCGCAAAAGCCGGCGCTGCGAGCGCCAACACCAGTGCAGCCGTCAGGGGTTTCCACAGTGTATTCATTGTCCTGCTCCATTCGATGTCGCGCGGTAAATTTCGATGCAGGAGCCGATCCGTCGGCTGCCAACGCATCCCTTGCCGATCAGTCCACGCTGGCCTGCATCAACAAGGTTCCGGTATCGGTTTGGCTGACGGTGCGCAGCTCTTCCAGCAAACGCACTCGTTCGGCCCATAGCGTTCGATCGGGTTTGGCGGTGCTCGCCAGGCCCACGTCGACCAGCGTCAGCTCATCTTGAATCGCGGCTTCGATGGCGAAGCGAAACTCGTCGACATCCGGCGTGGATGCGCGGCGGATATCGGCCTCGAGAGCCTGCGAGCGCTGCATCAGCGCCAGTACGTCGGCATCGATCGCCACCTGACCAGGGGCCACCACGGCGGCCGGCCGCGGCGGTTCCATCGTCAGCAGTACGGCGGCCAAGACGGCGCTGGCAGCCATGCCCAGCCACGCGGTGCCATCCAGCGAGCGGCGCTTCTCGCGCGGCGCCGCCAGCGCCACTTGCGCCTGGATCAATTGCCAGCCGTTCGCCGGTGGATCGATCTGCGGCAGTTCGCGTAACTTCTGGCTCAACACGGTATCGGTGCTGGCGTCCATATCTCATCCTCGGCGAGCAACGCGCGCAGTTTTGCGCCGGCCCGAGCCACTTGTGATTTCGAGAAACTCACGCTGCGTTCGAAGCTCTGCGCGATCTCTTCGTGCGAATAGCCTTCCACGTGATACAGCCACAGCACGGCGCGCGACACGGTCGGCAGTCGCTGCAGCAGTTGCGCTACCTCAGCCGAGGTTGCCGCCTGCAGCGGGTCGTCGCCGCCGTGCTCCTCGATCGCTTCCAGTTCGATAAAGTCGCGTCGACCGCGCACGCGCCCGAGCGCCGCATTCACTGCAATCTTGCGCAACCACGCCCAGAACGGTGCATCGAAGCGGTACGACTCCAGTTGTTCGTAAGCTTTCAAAAACGTGTCCTGCAATACATCGAAGGCCTCGCTCTCGTGATTCAGGATGCGCAACGCCAGCGTGTACACCGGGCGGTTGAACAGCCGATAGATCTGCTCGAACGCACCCAGATCCCGCCGCCGCGCTCGCGCGATCAACAAATCAGGTACTTCAATGGCGAAGGTGCTGGCGGTCATGCGCTAAAGGATGCGCCCTCGGTCGATTCGGTCGCACGGTCGATTGCGAAGTTGCAAAGCGTTGCGGTCTTGCCGGACGGGGCTGGCGTGTGTGCCTTGATTCATGGGCAGATTGCGATGCTTGTGGGAAGCTTGGCGGTGAAGGCTGTTGCGGACTGATTGTCCTCACCGAAATCGACTTCCGGATTGTCCAGAAATGACCGCAACTCGCTTACTGCTATTCGCGCTTGCAGCCCAGGCCTTCAGCGCCGCCCACGCCGCCACCGAAATCCGCGGCCAGACCGCCAGCGGCGCGTTCTACATCGCGCAGATCCCGGACGGCTGGCGCGCCGGCGATGCGCTGGTGGTGTACAACCACGGTTTCGATGCCGACCTGCCCGATAGCGAGCCGAGTTTAGGACCCGTTCCGTTACGCCAGCGAATGCTGGCCGAGGGTTATGCCGTTGCGGCTTCGAGCTTCAGCCAGCGCGGCTGGGCGCTGTTTTCTGCGCCGCGCGATAACCACGAGCTGGTCGCCGCATTCACAACGCGCATCGGAGCACCGGGTCGATTGTTTGCCGTCGGCGGATCGATGGGCGGCCTGGTGTCGATGCAACTGGCCGAGCAGACCAATCTGAGTGCGCCGGTGGTGGGCGTCTACAGCATTTGCGCGCCGCTGGCGGGTTCGGCGGTGTGGCAACAGGCGCTGGATATTCGTCTGGCATACGATGCGGTGTGCAACAACGTCAGTGGCGGCGAGTTGCCGGGCGGCGATGCGGCGTTGCCGTACATCCTGAAGTCGGACGACATCGACGACTTCGATACGCTCGATGGCGCCGAGCTGGCGCTTCGCATCGGCAAGTGCACCGGCTATGGGCTGTCGAGTTTTTTGCAGACCAGCGGCATGCGCGATCGCTATGCGCGACTGCGCGCTGCTACTGGCGTCGACAACGAATTTTTCCTGGAGAACATGTTCTATGCGACCTGGGGCTTGAGCGAGATGTATCGCAACAGCGCCAAGCTCGGCGCCCGTCCGGCGATCGGCAACGCGGGCGTGAACTATCCCGAGAACTCGGTGCAGCAGAACATCCGTCGCGTCAACGCCGACACTTTTGCGGCCCTGGATCTATGGCGCGCGTTCACGCCCACCGGGCAGGGCGTCACGGCAAGGGTATTGACCACGCACACCACGCGCGATGGTTTGGTGGTGCCGGCAAATGCCCGCGCGCTAGACGGCAAGTTGCCGGCAAGCCAATGGGCGCAGGCCTTCGTCGTCGAATCCCAACCATCGCATTGCGGCTATAGCAACGCCGAGCTGCTCGGCGGCTGGAGCGCGCTGACGCGCTGGGCGAGCGGCGGCGCGCGGCCCGACACCGCCCTCTTGCAGAGCGAGTGCGTGCGCGAGCGTGGCGCTAACCCGAGCCTCGGCGAGTGCCGCTACGGCGCTTTCTCGCCGCCCGCATTGACCGAGGCGATCAAGCCACGCGTCGATACGCGCGGCGCCATCGATGCGCGCCTCTCCGGATTGTGGTTCGATCCGGCGCGATCGGGCGAGGGTCTGGTGGTTGAGGCTCTGCCCGATGGTCGCGCGCTGGTGACTTTTTTCACCTATCCACCCGTGGGCAGCGCGGACCAACAGGCGTGGTTCACCGGCCTGGCGCGTACCGGCGATCGCGGCGAAATCGTGGTCGATCAGATGATCGGCAAGCGCGGAGGGCGCTTTGGCAGCGACTTTAATCCCAGCGAGGTGAGCGACGTCCCGCTCGGCCGCTTCGATGCCGTGCTTACGCGCTGCGGCGGCGGCGAGCAGCGGATCACTGCTGGCAGTCCGTTCGACTCGGCCCGGCGCCCGCTGGCGCGCCTGACGCGCGTCGGCGCAAATGTTTGCCCGGGCGAATCCGCGGCACCGATCGCCTCGCCGCAAATCGGTTTGAGCGGCACTTTCTACGAACCAGACAAACCCGGTCGTGGCATTCAGTTGCAAGTGCAAGACGACGGCCGCGCTTTCCTGACTTGGTTCAGCTTCGCTCCAAACGGCGCGCCGATCTGGCTGTTCGGCACCGGTAGCGTACAGGGCAGCAGTCTCGTGTTCGAGGTCGCCCGCCCGACCAGCACCCGTTTCGGCGCCGCGTTCAACCCTGCAGATGTGCGCCAAAACGCTTGGGGGCGCATCACCGTCGAGCGCGTCGACTGCAATCGCATCGTCGTCGACTACGATGCCAGCGAGCCTGGCTACGGCAAAGCACGCGTGCCGATGCAGAGATTGACAACGGTGCGCGGGGTGGCGTGTTCCTAGTGTGGTTGCTGGTTCGCACCCTGATCCAGCCGGCAGCCCGGTCGCGATATCGCGCAACCTCCAGCGCTTGCCGCAGTCCAACACCGCAACGCGGCGAGCGAAACACTAAAGCAGTTATCGCACTGGCGATGCCGATTGCCATCGGTAATATCGGCCAACCGATGCGAACGACGTCGACTGTATAGATTGCCTATGAAAACCACCGCTCCCGATTTCGCTTCCGAAGCGATGTTTGCGCAGGCAGATGAAGCCGCCGCGCTGCTCAAAGTGCTGGCGAATCCGCAGCGGCTCAGAATCCTTTGTCTGATGGTCGAGCGCGAGCGCTCGGTCGGCGAGATCAATGCGCAGCTGCCGCTGTCGCAGCCGGCGTTGTCGCAACACCTTGGCGTTCTTCGCGATCGAGGTCTCGTCGACACCCGCCGTGAAGCGCAGACGATCTATTACTCCCTCGCCGACGGCCCTGCGCGCGTTCTGCTGCAGACGCTGCATCAGTTGTATTGCCCGCCGGCCCCAGCAAAGTCCGCGCGTCGCCGCTGAAGTTGAACCTGCAAAGAAAGATCGCCGCTGAACCTGCATCGGCGGCGGGACGTGCAGGGCCTTGTATATGAGCATACGCTTATATAATATTCGCCTTAAGTAATCTTTGGGTGCGGCTATGGACGATGACCAAGACCCGGTGCTGACCGCAGCGACCCGGACGGTGTTGCAGACCCGCGCTGGCGATTTGCAGTCGCCCGGCGTCGAGGCTTTCTTCGATGCGACAACCTACACCGTGAGCTATGTGGTTTACGATCCGATCGAACGCGCGGCCGCGATTATCGACAGCGTGCTGGACTATGACCCGGCGTCGGGAAGGACTACGCACACGTCTGCTGATCGGATCTCCGATTTTGTCCTCGGGAACGGGCTCAGGGTCGAATGGTTGCTGGAGACCCACGTCCATGCCGATCACCTGTCGGCGGCGCCGTACTTGCAGCAGCGCCTGGGCGGCAAGATCGGTATCGGGCGCAATATCCGCGTCGTGCAAAACACCTTTGGCGCGTTGTTCAACGCGGGAACGGATTTCGCTCGCGACGGCTCGCAGTTCGATGCGCTATTCGGTGACGGCGATCTGTTGACGATCGGCTCGGTGGTCGCGACGGTATTGCATGTGCCGGGCCACACGCCCGCCGATGTGGCCTTCGTGGTGGGCGATAAAGTGTTCGCTGGCGATACCATCTTCATGCCCGACTACGGCACCGCCCGCGCCGATTTTCCAGGCGGCGATGCGCGCCAGCTGTACCGCTCGATTCGGCGGCTGCTGGCGTTGCCGAGGGAGACGCAACTTTATCTGTGCCACGACTATCTGGCGCCGGGGCGCGAACGTTATGCCTGGGAGACCACAGTCGGCGCCGAGCGCGATGCCAACGTGCACGTGCACGACGGCATCGGCGAGGACGACTTCGTTGCGATGCGCACCGCGCGCGATCGCACCCTGGGTATGCCCAAACTGTTGCTGCCCTCGATACAGGTCAACATGCGCGGCGGCCGCTTGCCGCCGCCCGAGTCCAACGGCGTGCGCTATCTGAAAATTCCTCTGGATGCGATCTGATGACTGAACCCTTGGTGTGGCAGGGATTGATGGGCGGCGTGCTGATCGGGCTGGCAGCGGCGCTGATGCTGCTCGGCACCGGTCGCATCGCCGGCGTCAGCGGACTGGCGGCGCGCGCGACCGGCCTCAGCGACAGCGGCGCGCCGCGTAGTCTGGCGGTGGCATTCATCGTCGGGCTGCCGATGGGTGCACTGTTGGTCGCGCTCGCCGGCCAGGACGTGGTCGCGCGTTTTCCGATGGGCACGACAACATTACTCATCTCCGGCCTGCTGGTCGGCATTGGCACGCGCCTGGGCTCTGGATGTACCAGCGGCCACGGCGTGTGTGGGCTATCGCGCCTGTCGAAGCGCTCGATCGTCGCCACGGTTACGTTCATGGCATCCGGTGTCGTCTCGGTCGCTATCGCTAACGCATGGGGCTTCGCATGGTAAACCGCACTCTGATCGGGCTCTTGTCCGGCGCGCTATTCGGCGCCGGCCTGGCCATCTCCGGAATGTTGGATCCAGTTCGGGTGCGCGGCTTCCTCGACGTACTCGGTCGGTGGGATCCAACACTTGCATTTGTCATGGGCGGCGCGCTGCTGCCCATGGCCGGCGCGTGGTGGCTGCAGCGCCGCCTGCCTGCGCCGCTCGCCGACCAGCGATTTCACCTGCCACACACGAATCCGATCACCCCCTCGCTGGTGTCGGGTGCGGCGATTTTCGGCATCGGCTGGGGGCTGGGCGGGCTATGTCCTGGACCGGCGCTGGCGGTGCTGGCGCTGCAGCCGCTGGACGTGTGGCCATTTGTGGTCGCGATGCTGGCCGGCTTTGTCGTCGCGCCGCGCCTGCAAGCGCGAGGGAGAACCTGACCATGCACGCCAAGCGCCTGACGGATCGATTCTTTGTTGCCGCACAACTGCACCCTGGCGATATGCTGCGGGCACGCGCATTGGGCTTCGACCTTATCGTCAACAATCGCCCCGATCATGAAGGCCCTGAGCAACCGAGCGCTGCGCAGATCGAATCTGCAGCGCATGCGGCTGGACTGCACGCGCTGCACATTCCGGTGACGGCCTCGGGCATCGATTCGGCGCACGTTGCGGCATTTGCGCACGCGCTGGAGCAAGGCCATAGCAAGGTTCTGGCTTTTTGCCGGACAGGTACCCGCTCGACGATGCTCTGGGCGCTATCCCAGGCTGGCGTACTGCCTGCCGCGGAGATCTGCGAGGTCGCAGATCGGGCTGGCTACGATGTGTCTGCGCTTGTCGCTCGATCCGGCAACTGAGCGATGCTCTATCCGACGCAGTATCTGATTGGCGCGGCGGCGGGCGTGCTGGTCGGTCTTGCGCTGAGTCTGGTCGGCGGCGGTGGTTCGATCCTCGCCGTGCCCTTGATGGTGTACTGGGTCGGCGTCGCCAACCCGCACATCGCCATCGGCACTTCGGCACTCGCCGTCGCCGCCAACGCTGCGATCGGCTTGATCAATCACGCCCGCGCTGGCACCGTCCGATGGCGCTGCGGTGCGATGTTCGCGTCGGCCGGTATCATCGGTGCGCTGGCCGGCTCGACGCTGGGCAAAGCTATCGACGGACAGCGGTTGCTGTTCCTGTTTGCGCTGCTGATGGTGCTGGTCGGCGCGCTGATGTTGCGCTCGCGGCGCAATCCAGGCCAGCCCGATGCAAGCTGCGGTCGCGAAAATGCGGCGAAGGTGCTGGGGCTGGGGCTCGGCACTGGCGCGTTCTCCGGCTTCTTCGGGATCGGCGGGGGATTTCTGATCGTGCCCAGCCTGATGGCATCCACGCGTATGCCGATGCTCAATGCCGTCGGAACAAGCCTGGTCGCGGTTACCGCCTTCGGGCTGACCACTGCAGGCAACTACGCGTTCTCCGGGTTGGTCGACTGGCTGTTGGCCGGGGCATTTGTCCTCGGCGGCCTCCTTGGAACCGGCATCGGAATGCATGCGGCGAGGCGTTTGGCGCGAAGCGGTCACTTGCACAGCGTGTTTGCGGCGCTGATTTTTGCCGTCGCCGGATATGTGTTGTGGCGCAGTCGCGATGCGCTCGCGGGGCTCATGGGCTGATCGACGATCGGGTAAACCGAGGCCACGACCGACGCGCTGGCGATGGCCAATCGCAGATTCAGCGTCGCCGTCAACGCGCCATCGAACTCGCTCCGCGTCAAGCGCCAGCCCCAGTACTGGCACAAGCGCTCCAGCAATGGCGGCGACAACGCTCTGCTGCTGTGTCGGTGCGCCGAATGCGCCCAAGTGGCCGCGCCAGAGCGACTTCAACCGGGCGCAGGCCGCTGACTTCGCCAGCGTCGACGATGATCGCAGGCCAGCCGTCGGAATTTCGTCCCCGCACGTTGAAACTTTCGCCTCGTCGTAGCAATCTGTGTCTTATGTCGCGCGTGATCCTCCTTGGTCTGTTATTGCTGTCGCTGCTGTTCGCCGGCCTCTATGCGCCTTATGCGGCGGCGGCCCACGCGCCGCAGACGATGGGCGATTGCCATGGCGGCGGCGGCGACGATGAGCCGGACGAGGCGCCGTGCTGCGAGGACGGCGTTTGTCGCTGCGGCTGCGCGGTCTTGCCGCCATTGGCGCTGGCGCCGACACTTTTCTTGCTCCACGGCCGGCCGATCCTGCACACGCTGACCGCCAGCAGCCACCCCCGCGCTGCTGCCTTTATTCCGTTTCGCCCTCCGCAAGGCGCCTGACGCTGGCCGCAGCGCCGGCCCGATGCGGCCGTCGCCTCGCAACCGGTTTCATTGACAGATAGCGCAGCGCAGATCGCGCGTGCGCTCCAATGGAGGACGTCATGAGTATTACCAAACTCGCCCTTGCCCTCGCGACGGCGATGACGCTGACCGCGTGCTCGTTGCCGCGCGAGCGCGGTTATGCCGAGACGCGGGAGCTGGTGCGCAGCGCCAGCGGCATTGCGCCGCCCGCGCCGCGGCTGTTGGCGCCGGCGCCATTGCCGGATCGGCCGGTGACCGCTGCCGATGCGACGCGCCTGGCGCTCTTGCACCACCCGCGCGTGCGCGAGGCGTTCGCATCGATAGGCGCCGCGCGCGCCGACTGGGAGGATGCGGCGCGCGTCGGCAATCCCAGCTTTTCGTTCTTGAGTCTCGCGCCGAGCGGCGGCGCGAGCGCCATCACCCGCGCGCTGACCTTGAGTTTGAGCGACATCGTGCTACTGCCGGCGCGCAAGCGGTTGGCGCAGGGCGAGCTGGAACGCGCGCAGTCGGCGGCCGCTGCCGAACTGCTGGCGCTGGCGCAGGCCGCCGAGAGCGCCTGGTACGAGGCGGTCGGCGCGGCGCAAATAGCCGCCATGCGTGCCTTGGTGGCGGAGGCTGCGAATGCATCGGAGACACTGGCGCAACGCTTCTTCGATGCCGGCAACATCTCGCGCCTGGAACTGGAGTTGGAGCGCGCCGCAGCGGCGCAGGCGCGCATCGATGCGATCGACGCGGAGGCGCACGCCGTGCAGGCGCGCGCCACCTTGGCGAACTTCATCGGCCAACGCAGCAGCGCCGATTGGCAGTTGGCCCGCGAGCTGCCGGCACCGCTGCCGGGCGAGTTCCAGGCCGATGCGATGGTGACCCAGGCACTCGATGAGCGGCTGGATTTGCGCGCCGCCCGGCAAGCGCTGGCAGCGGCCGAGGATGCGCTCGGTGCGACACAGCGCTGGCGTTGGTTGGGCGCGGCAGAGATCGGCGGCGAGCGCGAACGCGAAGCCGGCGGCGAGCGATTGCGCGGACCGTCGCTGGCGGTCGAATTGCCGCTCTTCGGTCAGGGCCAGG
Organism: Lysobacterales bacterium; assembly: GCA_022844135.1. GTDB lineage: Bacteria > Pseudomonadota > Gammaproteobacteria > Xanthomonadales > SZUA-5 > JALHMH01. The sequence continues at coordinate 94,092 of JALHMG010000002.1, read as the reverse complement.
GCGCGATCGAGCGTGCGCGATCGGAGCGGCATGCCAAGCGCGCCGCGCTTGACGCTTTGGCGCTCGAAGTGCACAACGAGGCGGCCACCGCCATCGACGGCCTCAATGCCGCGCGCGCGATCGCCGAGCGTTACGCGCAGGAACTGGTGCCGCGCCGAGAAGCGATCGTCGCGCGCACCCAGGAGCGCGTGAATTTCATGCTGGCCGGTGTGTTCGAACTGTTGCTCGCCCGGCAGCATCAGTTCGATGCTTATCAATCGTACCTTGAGGCGGTGCGCGATTACTGGATCGCTCGCGCCGCGTTGCGCAAGGCCGTCGGCGGACGCTTGCCGGACGACGGGGCGGTTCCAAAGGCCACGATCGGCGTCGATGCATTGCTCAGCAAACCCGGGGTTGATCCGCACGCCGACCACGATAGTCCGACGCACGCGCCCGAGACCGATCCGCATGCAGGCCATCGGCGCAGCGCAACGCCGCCCGAGACCGACCCGCCGTCTGCGCGCCGCGAACGGCAACCGGACAGCAACCTCGACGCAGGAGAAATGCCATGAATGCTTCACGACGAGATTGGTTTCGCTGGGCCGGATTGGGTGCCCTGGCGCCGCTGGCTCTCGCGACGCGCGCTGCCGCGGCCGGCAACGCGGCGGCGCCGCGCCCTGCCGCGCGCGTGCACACGCCGAACGGCTGGACCTTGCCGCACCGCGTGGTCGGCGGTGTCAAGGAGTTCCACCTGGTGGCCGAAGAAATCGAGCACGAGTTCGCGCCCGGCTGTCGCGCCAGGTGCTGGGGCTACAACGGCACGACGCCGGGTCCGACGATCGAGGCTGTCGAGGGCGACCGCGTGCGCATCTACGTGACCAACCGGCTGCCCGAGCACACCAGCGTGCATTGGCATGGCATTTTGCTGCCCTCCGGCATGGACGGCGTGGGTGGGCTGAGCCAGCCGCACATCCAGCCCGGCGAGACCTACGCCTACGAGTTCACCTTACGCCAGCACGGTACGCACATGTATCACCCGCACGCCGACGAGATGGTGCAGATGGCCATGGGCATGATGGGGATGTTCGTGATTCATCCCAAGGCCGGCGAGGAGCCGGCCGTCGATCGCGACTACGCAGTGCTGCTCCACAACTTCGCTCTGCACCCCGGCACCTATCGGCCCGATCCATCGGTGCTGCAGGATTTCGATCTGTGGACGATGAACAGCAAAGTGTTCCCGGCGATCGCGCCGCTGGTGGCGCGTAGCGGCGAGCGCGTGCGCATCCGCGTCGCCAACTTGTCGATGTGGAATCACCCGATCCACATGCACGGGCCCAAATTCGTCGTGACTGGCGGCGACGGCGGACGCTGGCCGCAGGCTCAATGGCGGTCGGAAGTTACCGAGATCGTCGGCGTGGGGCAAATTCGCGATCTCGAATTCATCGCCGTTCCCGGCGACTGGGCCTTCCATTGCCACATGTCGCATCACACGATGAACGCGATGGGCCACGAGATTCCGAATACCATCGGCGTCGATCAGACCGGCGTCGAAGCGCAGATCCGCAAGTTGCTGCCGGGCTACATGGCGATGGGCCGAGGCGGCATGGCCGAGCATCAGGAGCACACCGATTCCGGGCACATGACCGGCCCTGAGAACACGCTGCCGATGATGATGGGCAAGGGCCCGTTCGGAAATCTCGAAATGGGCGGCATGTTCACTGTGATCAAGGTGCGCGACGATCTGGCGGCGGGCGATTTTGCCGACCCGGGCTGGTACCCGAATCCCAAGGGTACGGTGGCGGCCAAAGTCAGCGCCGATCCCAATTATGGGACGCCGCACCGGCGCGGCCCGCCGCCCGGCGCGCCGGCCAAGTTAAAGGCCAGTCCGGTCGATCACTCGCGCATGAAGCACGGCTGAGGGGGCCGCACGAATGCCGCAAAAGAGCGGTATGCTCTGGACATGATCGAGATGCGCCAATGGTTCCGACAGCGCCACGCGAGGCAGGCATTCGTGGTGCTGGGCGTGTTGGCGCTGCTGCTGGGCACACTGCCGCGCTGGCACTTGCATGACCATGGCAGCCACGATTGGTCCGGTCATCATGCGCACCATCATGATTCCAGTCGGGGAGCATCTGGCGAGGCGCGAGGCGACCCCGGAAGCGCAACCGACGGGCTCCACATTCACGAGTTGGCGGCGGCGTTTTGCGGGCTGCTGCCTGACGAGGCGCCGCGGTTGCTGGAGCTGCGCCGAGCAGCATTCGGTCGACCCGTGCCCTTCGCGTCGCCGCCCGACGATCATCCCCCGCCACTGATCCGCCCGCCGATCGCCTGATCGCAGCGTTGCGCCCGACGGGGCGCGTGATCGTTGCCCGATTGCCCGCCCGGCACTTCTAAACAACGCTGGCGTGGTGATCGCGCAACTTCTCCTTCGCACTGTTCGCCGCCGAGCTGCGCGCGAACGTCTGCTCGCGGAGCTGCAATGATGAACCGATTTAAATGGCTGGCATTCGCCGGTGCCTGCGCGCTGGCGCTGCCGGCGTGGGCGGAACGATTGAGCATCGAGGAGGCGGTGGCGCGCGCGCTGGCGGCGCATCCGCTGCTGGTGGCGCAGGATGCGCGCCGCGACGTGGCGCTGAAGCAAGCGGATCTGGATGCGCTGCGCCCGGCGCCGCGGGTGGGACTGGATATCGAGAATGTGCTTGGCAGCGGCGCGGTGTCCGGGCTGTCCGGAAGCGAGACCACGCTGCGTGCCACGTACACTTTTGAGCGCGGCGACAAAGCGCGCCTGCGCGGCGCACGCGGCGCGGCGCTGGTGGCGGTTGAAGCGCTGGGGCGCGACAGCGCGCGCGCCGAGATCGCGTTTGTCGCCCGCACGCGCTATCTGGCGCTGGCGTATGCACAAGAGGCTGCGGAGCTCGCCGAGGAGGCGGTGTCGATCGCCCGCGCGCTGCGCGCGGATCTGCGGCTGCGCGGCGCGCGCGGCGCGGCCAGTGTCGCCGACGAGGCGCAGGCGGAGGTCGCCGTAGCGCGTTCGGAGCTGGCGGCGGCGCAGGCGCGCAACGATGTGGACGCCGCGCGCGTCGCCCTGACCGAAATGTGGGAGGGGGAGGCGGCGACAGTCACTGCGCTCGAGCCGCTGCCGACGCTGCCGCCGATCTCAGAGCCATCCATCGCGGAGCGCCGCGTGGCCGCAGAGCGCGCGCTGCTCGACAGCGAACGGCAGCTCGCTAAAGCCCAAGCATTGGCCGATATCGACGTTGAGGTCGGCGTGCGGCGTTTCGAGGCGCTCAATGATCAGGCGCTGGTGCTGAGCGTTTCGCTGCCGCTCGGCCAGGCTCCGCGCAGTGCTTTGCTTGAGGCGCGCATCGCCGCGCAAGCGCAGGCGCTCGATGCCGACGTCGCGGCGGCGGCGCGGGCACAGGCACTGCAGCTGCTCGACTTGCGCCTGCAACTGGCGCGCGCCGAGCGCGAATACGCGGGACTCGGCGATTTGATTACCAAGGCTGACGGCGTCGCCGCGTTGCAGCGCGACGCCTATGAGCGCGGCGCCGCGCCGTTGTCGGCGCGCCTGCTGGGCGAGCAGCAAGCGCAACAACTGCGCGGCGAACGTCTCGCCGCCGCTTACCGCCACCGCAACCTGTACGCGCAATGGCAGCGCGCTGTCGAACTCGGAGCGACCCCATGAAGTGGATTTTGATGTTCTGCGCACTGGCGTTTGCTGGTTGCGCGCAAAACAGCGGCGATCACGAGAGTCACGGCGACCACGTTGGCGACGGCGATCATGCGGGTCACGGCGACCACGGCGACCACGGCAGCGACGCGCCGGAGCGCGGCCCGATGGGCGGGCGCCTGCTGCGCAGCGGCGATGTCGCTATCGAAATCACGATCTTCGAGGACGGCGTGCCGCCGCAATATCGGCTGTACGCCTATCGCAGCGGCGAGCCGATCGCCGCCAGCGAGGTCGCTGCGACGGTGCGCCTGACGCGGCTCGATGGCGAAATCAACGACTTTCGTTTTCGCGCCGATGGATTGGCGCTGATCGGCGACGGTGTGGTTGGTGAGCCGCATTCTTTCGATGTGGAGGTGAACGCAACCATCGCCGGAAAGGCGCGTCGCTGGGCCTACGCCTCGTACGAGGGCCGCGTCGCGATCGCCGCCGATGTGGCTCGCGAGGCGGGCATCGAGACTGCCGTGGCTGGCCCGGCGAGCATTCTCGAATCGACGACGCTGCACGGCCGCGCGATAGTGGATCCGAACACCGTGGCGCGCGTTCGCGCGCGCTATCCCGGCGCCGTTGTCGAGGTGTTGGCCCGGCAGGGCGATCGCGTCCGCGCCGGCCAGACGCTGGCCAGCATCGAGAACCGCGACAGCCTGCGGCGCATCGCGCTCACGGCGCCGATCACCGGCCGGGTGCGCGGGCGCGCGGCGACTGTCGGCGATGTGGCTGGCGATCAAGTACTCTTCGAGATCGTCGACGACAGCGCGCTGCTCGCCGACCTCGTCGTCTACGGCAGCGACGCGGCGCGCATCGCGGTCGGTCAGCCGGCGACGCTCGTCGACGCGTTGAGCGGCGCGCAGCAGGCAGCCAGCATCGATGCGCTGCTACCGGAGATCGATCCCAAGCAGCAGGCGCTGATCGCGCGGATGCGCATCGACAACACCAGCGGCGCGTGGCGCCCGGGAGGCGCCCTCAGCGCCGCGGTTCAGGTGGCCGAACACGAGGTGGCGCTGGCGGTTGAACGTCGCGCCCTGCAGTCCTTTCGCGACTTCACCGTGGTGTTCGCGCAAGTGGGCGATACCTTTGAGGTGCGCATGCTCGAGCTGGGCCGGAGCGACGCCACGCATGTCGAGGTGCTCGGCGGTTTGAAGCCCGGCACGCGCTACGTCACCGCCCAAAGCTTTCTGATCAAGGCTGATATCGAGAAGTCGGGGGCTAGCCATGATCATTGATGTAGCCGTTGCGCGCTTTTGCCATGAAAAGCGAGGGCACGAGGGCACGAGGGCACGAGGGCACGTACTTCGTTCGAGACTTTTGGCGCGAATACCGAAGAGAATGAGGTGCTGTCTAGAGTGTTGCTGGACACAGCGACTGTTCTCCAACGCAAACGCTAATGGTCGGCAAACCGGTGCCTGCGGTAGCCTTGAACGAAGCACGTGCCCTCGTGCCCTCGTGCCCTCGTGCCCTCGCTTTTCACGTCAATCGAACCGCTCTCCAGTCAAGGCGAGACGTTCAGATCGAGCGTCAGGTCCTAGAAGTACGCTTAAGGTCGAAGCGCTAGCAAGCTGGCGCACGGGGCTCGATGGAGCCGGCCCATGCTAACCGCCATCCTGCGCTTCGCCATCACCCACCGCTGGCTGGTGCTCGTCGCCTGCGCCGCGCTCGCCGGTTTAGGCGTCTGGAGCTATTCCCAGCTGCCGATCGACGCCACGCCCGATATCACCAATGTGCAGGTGCAGATCAACACCGAAGCGCCCGGTTATTCGCCGCTGGAAGCCGAACAGCGCCTGACCTTCCCGATCGAAACCGCGCTTGCGGGCCTGGCGAAGCTCGATTACACCCGCTCGATTTCGCGCTATGGCCTGTCGCAAGTGACCGTGGTTTTCGCGGACGGTACCGATATCTACTTCGCACGCCAGCAGATCGCCGAACGCTTGCAGAGCATCAAGGCCATGCTGCCGGCGGGTATCGAGCCCGCGCTCGGGCCCGTCGCGACCGGCCTGGGCGAGGTTTTCATGTACACCGTGGAGGCCGAGCCGGGTGCGCGCAAGGCCAACGGCACGGCTTACACGCCGATGGATCTGCGCGACCTCCAGGACTGGGTGGTGCGACCGCAGTTGCGGTACCTGGAGGGCGTTACCGAGGTCAATACCGTGGGGGGCTTCGAGCGCCAGGTGCAGGTGGCGCCGCGTCTGGAGGCGTTGCGTGCGCATCAGGTGACCTTGCCGGAGTTGACCGGCGCCCTGCTGCGCAGCCATGGCAGCGTCGGCGCCGGCTACGTGGAGCGCTTCGGGGAGCAGGTGCTGATTCGCGTCGACGGGCAGCTCGGCGCGCCGCGAGACCTGCTGGAGGTGGTCGTACGGATCGGCGCCGCGCCGCTGCGCGTGCGCGATCTGGCGGACGTCGTCGAGGGCCATGCGCTGCGCACCGGCGCGGCCACGGAAAACGGCCAGGAGATTGTGCTTGGCACGGTGTTCATGCTGATCGGCGAAAACTCGCGCGCCGTGGCGCGCCGCGCCGCTGCGGCGCTGCCCGAGATCAATCGCAGCCTGCCGCCGGGCGTGTTCGTGCGCGCCGTTTACGATCGCACCGAACTCGTCGATCGCACCATCGATACGGTACGCACCAACCTCATCGAAGGTGCGCTGCTGGTGATCGCGGTGTTGTTCCTGCTGCTCGGCAATCTGCGTGCGGCACTGATTTGCGCGGCTGTCATTCCGCTGACGATGCTGCTGACGTTGATCGGCATGCAGCGCGGCGGTGTGTCGGCGAATCTGATGAGCCTGGGCGCGCTCGACTTCGGCCTGATCGTCGATGGCGCGGTGATCATCGTCGAGAACTGCTTGCGCCGTTTCGGCGAGTCGCAGCGCCAGCTGGGTCGGCTGCTGTCGCGCCAGGAGCGCCTGGAACTGGCGGCCGGCGCGAGCGCCGAGGTGATTCGTCCCAGCGTCATCGGCGTGCTGATTATCACCGTGGTGTACCTGCCGATCTTTGCGCTCGGCGGCGTCGAGGGCAAGCTATTCCATCCGATGGCGCTCACCGTCGTGCTGGCGCTGACCGCAGCGCTGCTGCTGTCGTTGACCTTCGTGCCCGCCGCTATAGCGCTGCTGGTCGCCGGCAAAGTGGCCGAACACGACAATGCAGCGATGGGCGCAGCCAAGCGCGCGTATGCGCCCTTGCTTGCAGTGGCGCAACGTGTGCCTGTTGCGGTGATCGCAGGCGCGATGCTGCTGGTCGCCGGCGCAGGATGTCTGGCGACGCGCCTGGGTACGGAATTCATCCCGAGTCTGGATGAGGGCGACATCGCGCTGCACGCGCTGCGCATACCCGGAACCGGACTGGAGCAAGCGGTGGGCATGCAGCGGCAACTGGAGGCCAGGCTCGCAGAGTTCCCCGAGGTTGAGCGTGTTCTCGCCAAGATTGGCACGCCAGACATCGCAACCGATCCCATGCCGCCTAGTGTGTCCGACACCTTTCTGCTGCTCAAAGACCGCGAACACTGGCCCGATCCGCGCAAGCCCAAAGCGCAATTGGTGGCCGAACTGGAGGCAGCAGCGAAAACCCTCCCCGGCAACAACTACGAGTTCACGCAGCCGATCCAGATGCGCATGAACGAATTGATCGCCGGCGTGCGCGCGGACGTTGCGGTGAAGGTGTACGGCGATGATCTCGGCGTTTTGTCCGAGCTGGGCCATGCCGTCGAAGAGATTGCCAGCGCCATTCCCGGCGCTGCCGACGTCAAGGCTGAGCCGGTCACCGGATTGCCGATGCTGACATTGGCGCCACGCCGCGATGCACTGGCGCGCCACGGCGTCGATCTGGCTGTGGTGCAAGACACTATCGCCACCGCGATGCGCGGCAGCGACGCCGGCACCTGGTTCGAAGGCGATCGACGCGTCGACATTGTCGTGCGCCTGGCCGAGGACGAGCGCAACGACCTGGATCGACTGCAGGCTCTGCCGATACCCACACCCGGCGGCTTTGTGCCCTTGCGCGAACTGGTGGAATTCAACGCGGCACCCGGCCCGAATCAGATCAGCCGCGAGAACGGCAAGCGCCGCATCGTCGTTTCAGCCAATGTGCGCGGCCGCGATCTGGGCTCGTTCGTGGTCGAACTCAAATCGCGGCTAAGCGAACTCGACCTGCCGGACGGCTACTACCTCGGCTACGGCGGCAGCTTCGAACAACTCATCGCCGCCAGCGTGCGGCTGTCGATCGTCGTGCCGCTGGTGCTGCTGGCGATTCTCGGTTTGCTGATGATGGCTTTTGGCTCGCTGCGCGATGCCGCGATCATCTTCAGTGGCGTGCCGCTGGCCCTTACTGGCGGCGTGCTCGCGCTCTGGCTGCGCGATATCCCGTTCTCGATTTCCGCGGCCGTCGGCTTCGTCGCGCTGTCGGGCGTGGCGGTGCTCAACGGCATTGTCATGCTGAGCTGCATTCGCGATCTGCGCGCCGCGGGGATAGCCCTAGAGCAGGCCATCGTCGACGGCGCGCTGCAGCGCCTGCGCCCGGTGCTAATGACCGCATTGGTGGCGAGTTTGGGTTTCGTGCCGATGGCGTTCAACGTCGGGCCTGGCGCCGAAGTGCAGCGCCCGCTGGCAACGGTGGTCATCGGCGGGATCGTTTCGGCCACGCTACTGACGCTGCTGGTGTTGCCGGCGTTGTATCGCCTGGTGTGGCGCAATCGCGCGCCGTATTGAAGCAGGGGAGGGGCCGGGCGTGACGCTTTGCGAGCGCTGCGGTGCGTCTGCCGTCGCCCAAGCAGCGATCGGAATGGGCGAAGCGATGCCCCTTCCCCCGCCGCCAGCCTCGGCATTGCTAGACTGCGGGTCGACACTGCCAGGCCGGTCTGCCGTTGAGCTTACGCTACCTCCAACTCGATGTATTCCCGCACGCACCCGGCGGCGGCAATCCGCTCGGCGTCGTGATCGGGGCGGACGCGTGGTCGCCGGCGCAAATGCAGGCGTTCGCGGCGTGGACCGATTTGGTCGAAACCACGTTTTTGTTTCCTGCCAGCAGCGCAGATGCCGACTATCGAGTGCGCATCTTCACGCCGACCCGCGAAATCGCTTTCGCCGGGCACCCGACGCTCGGCAGCGCGCACGCGGCGCTGCACTGCGGGCTCGCCGTGCCGCGCGCTGGCATCGTCACGCAGGAGTGTCTGGCGGGTCTGCTGCCGATTGAAGTGCGCGGCAGCGGCGCCTCGCGGGTACTCAGCGTGCGCGCACCTGGCGCGCGGCTGTTGCCGATCGAGGCGGCGCATCGGTCGATGTTGGATGCGGCGCTGGGCGCGGCGCCATTGGGTGCGCTTGGTTGCGCCTTCGTCGAGGGCGGCCGGCGCTGGTGGCTGGCCGAATTGCGCGACGAGACTGCGGTGCGCACGCTCGATCCGCGCTACGGCGAAATCGGCGCGTTGGCGCGCGCCACGGACAGCCTGGGTTTGTGCGTCTTCGCGCGCTGCCAGGGCGGGCCGTTCGATGTCGTCGTGCGCGCCTTTCCGGCCGGCGTCGGGATAGTCGAGGATCCAGCGTCGGGCGCCGCGAACGGGCTCATCGGTGCGTTCATCGCCACCGAACCTGGGCCGTTGTCCGGCGGCTATCGTGTCAGCCAGGGCCGCGAGATGGGTCACGATGCGGAACTCATCGTGCGCATCGATGGTCCAGCCGTATGGGTGGGCGGACGTGTGGATACGATGATCGATGGAACGCTGACATGGCCGTCTTGAGTTCGGTACTCGGCAGTTGGTTCTTGATTCTCGGTTTGAGCGATCGCCAGACCTCGCGGCCTGCGGACGTGCAGGCGGCACGTCTTCGCGTTTCCCCGTTGAGAGTGCCGGCGGGCCTGCTTGCATTGGCGCTGCTGGCAAGCGGCAGCGCCGAGGCAGCGACGATCTTCAAGTGTCGGGCCGCCGGTGGCGTCGTCAGTTATCAAGACGAGCCTTGCCCTGGTCGGCAGATCGGTGTGATTCGTACCAGCGCACCTTCGGCTCCGCCGAGTAATCCGGCGCCAGCGCGCACAACCGCGAGCCGATCGAGCCCCGCGGCGGCGCCGCCGCAGCGCTCGCCTAGGCCATCGTTCCAATGCACGCGCCCGGATGGCTCGCGCTACTTCACCGCCGATGCCAGGCCCAAACGAATGTTGATCGATCGCTTGAAAGGGGTTGCGCAGCCGGCAGGCGCGCCGGGCGCGCCGCCCGGAAAAGCCTGGGCCGAAGATGTGTGCGAACCGGCGACGCGCGCACAAACCTGCGAGTACTACAGCAGCGAAATCGCCAAGGTCGTTGAGAAAGCGGCGCGCAGCTCGGGCACCGAACAGCGCCAGTTGACGCGCGAGCATCAGCGCCTTAAGGCGATCCACAATCATCGGTGCGTGCGTTGATTCGCGCGCTGCGCATAGCGACACGCAAGTCGCCCCTCGCGCTGTGGCAGACCGAACACGTCGCGGCGCGTCTGCGCGCCTTGGATCCCGCACGCAGAATTGAGTTGGTGCCATTGTCGACTCGCGGCGATGAGGTGCTGGATCGCTCGCTCGCAACCATCGGCGGCAAAGGGTTATTCCTCAAAGAGTTGGAACTGGCGATGGCGCGCGACGAGGCTGATCTCGCCGTGCATTCGCTCAAAGACGTGCCGGTGGAACTGGAGCCGGGTTTCGCGCTCGCCGCCATTCTGCAGCGCGAGGATGCCGCCGACGCGTTTATCTCATCGCGGTTTGCTTCGATCGAAGCGCTGCCCGTCGGCGCGCGCGTCGGCACCTCATCGTTGCGCCGACAGACTCAGCTTAAGGCACTGCGGCCCGATGTCCATACGGTCGACCTGCGCGGCAACGTCAACACCCGTTTGCGCAAACTGGACGCGGGCGAGTACGACGCGATCATCCTGGCGCTCGCGGGCATCCGCCGGTTAGGTTTCGAAAGCCGAATGGTTGCGCGTCTGGCGCCGCCGCTGTGGTTGCCGGCTGCCGCGCAAGGTGCGATCTGTATCGAATGCCGCAGCGACGATACGGAGATGTTGCAACTGGCGGGCGCACTCAACGACATGCCGACGGCAACCTGCGTCAGCGCCGAGCGTGCGCTCAATGCGCGCCTGGGCGCCAGTTGCCAGGTGCCGGTAGCCGCCTATGCCACGCTCAGCGCTGGAGTGCTGCATCTGCAGGCGTTATGCGGCAACGCGCACAGCGGCCAGATGTTGCGAGCGACCGGCAACGGGCCCGCAAGCGATCCTGCGGCGCTCGGCGCTGCGCTCGGCGACGAGTTGCTTGCGCTCGGCGCCGATGCGTTAATGCGTTAATGCGCTGGATCCACAGGATTCGCGCCGGCGAGCCTCACTGCGACTCCAGCACGCGCCGCACCGCAGCTTGAAACTGTTTCAGCAATTCGCCCACCGGCTGTTCGGTGCGGCACGCGCGTTCCAACGCAGCGGCGCTCGCCGCCAATCCGGGAAAGCCGACCAGCCGTGCGCCGGCAGCGAAGCGATGGATCGTATCGACATCGTCGCCCTCGATGCTCGCCGCGGTGCAAACACGCGCGCTCGCCAAGTCGCGAAGCAGCATCGCCCGCAGTTTGGCGATGGCATCGGGATTGGCGCCAAGGCTTCGCCTGGCCTGCGCATCGTCGACATCGTCCGGCAGCAGGCCGAGCGCGGCGATCAGCAATTCGGGGGCGATCGGCTTGCGCCATGCGCCCGCAGCGGCATCGCCGCTGATGCGCAGCACGACCGGCGGCAGCGAAGCCTGAGTCGCCAGCCAGGCCCAGCCATCGCCATCCGGCAGGCGCTTGTCGCAGATCAAGGCATCGTAGGCGGCGGGAGCGGCGATGGCGGCCAGCGTGGTGGCAATCGTCAGCTCGGCGCGTCCCTGCAGCAGGTCAGTCAGATAAGCGCCGGTCAGCGCATCGTCATCGATCAGTAAGACTTTCATGCTCTCGCTCTCCACGGATGCGGTTCGTTAGCGGCGCCGCGGTCCAAGACAGTGGCATTATCCGCCACCCTTCGCCGGTAGCTGCTATGGCTCGTCTCCCGATTCTCGAATTGGACATCGTCGATCTGGCCTCGGATGGCCGCGGCGTGGCGCGGCATGGGCAGAAAGCGGTGTTCGTCAAGGGCGCCCTGACTGGCGAGCGCGTGCGCGCGCAGCTGATCAAGCCGCACCGGCAATACGATGACGCGGTGGCGATCGAGGTGCTGCAGGCGAGTCCCGCGCGCGTGGCGCCACCGTGCGCGCACACGGACGTATGTTCCGGGTGCTCGCTGCAGCATCTGTCGGCGATAGCGCAGATCGAGCTGAAGCAAAAGCACCTGATCGATAGCCTGGAGCGCATCGGCAAAGTGGCGCCGCAACGGCTGTTGCCGGCATTGCAGCGCGAGACCTTGGGTTACCGGCGCAAGGCGCGTCTGTCGGTGAAATATGTCGACAAGAAGAACGCGGCGCTGGTCGGCTTTCGCGAGGACAACGGACGCTATGTCGCGGACATCGACCGCTGCGAGACCATCGACCCGCGTGTTGGCGTGTTGATCGCGCCGCTCAAGCTCCTGGTTGGCGCGCTCAGTGTGCGCCGCGAACTGGCGCAGATCGAAGTTGCGGCCGGCGATCGCGTGGCGCTGGTGTTTCGCCATTTGGCGCCGCTGGCAGCGGAGGATCGCGAGCTGCTTCGCCAATTCGGCGCGCTGCACGGTGTCGAGATCGTCCTGCAACCTGGCGGCATCGATTCGTTGACCACGCTCGACGGTTCCGCGCCCAGCGAGCTGCGCTATGCCGTCGAGGACGGCCTCTGGCTGAGTTATCGCCCGCTCGATTTTGTGCAGGTCAACGACAGCGTCAATCGCGCCATGATCGCGCAGGCGCTGGAGTTGCTCGACGCCGGCAAGGACGATTCAGTACTTGAATTGTTCTGCGGCCTGGGGAATTTCACGCTGCCGCTGGGGCGGCGTGTGGGCAGCGTCGTCGGCGTCGAAGGCGACGCCGGACTGCTGGAGCGCGCCGCACGCAATGCCGCTCAAGCGGGACTCGACAATATCCGATATGCCGCTGCCGATCTGGCGCAGGATCATCGCGACGCCTGGTGGGCACAAAATAGCTACACGCGCCTGCTCCTGGATCCGCCCCGCGCTGGCGCCGAGCATGCGCTCGCGTATCTGCCCGGTTCGCGCATCCAGCGCATCGTTTACGTGTCCTGCCACCCGGCCACGCTCGCGCGCGACGCGGCAACGCTCTGCGCGCGCGGCTTTACGCTCGCGGCCGCCGGCGTCATGGACATGTTTCCGCACACCAGCCATGTCGAGAGCATGGCGCTTTTTGTGCGCTGAGCAGCGGTTGCGAGTGGCGGATGCTTCCGGATGAGGTCAGCGTCATCCCGGCGCCAGCGACCAATAACGCGGGGATGACAGAACGCCGGCTGTGCCTATCCGCAATCACCCATGGCCAAAACGCAACCGCTGTCAGCGCGCGGCGTAGTAGGCCATCTCCGACACGCGGTGCCAGCGTTTGGCGCCTTCCAGATACGTGCGGTAGGAATCGTAAACGCGCTGCGTGAATTCATCCTTCCTGGCGATTTCTTCGATCACTGCCTGACTGGTCGTGCGCAATGCGGCAATGACGTCGTCGGGCAAGGGCTTGAGGCTGATACCGTGCTCGCTCTCCAGCGTCTGCAGCGCGCGCTGATTCTGCGTGGTGTAGTCGGCCAACATATCGTCATTCGTGGCGCGCGCGGCGGCCTCGACGATCGCCTGCAGATCGGCGGGCAGGGCATCGAACGCCGTTTTGTTGACCATGCATTCCAGCGTCGGCCCCGGTTCCTGCCAGCCAGGGTAATAACAATGCTGCGCCACCGTGTGCAGGCCAAACGCCAGATCGTTGTACGGCCCGACCCACTCGGTGGCGTCGATGGCACCGGTTTGCAGTGCGGTGAAAAGCTCCGCGCCGGGGATGTTCACCGGCGAGCCGCCCAGACGTTGCAGCACTTCGCCGCCCAGGCCTGGGATGCGCATCTTCAAGCCCTGCAGATCCGCCACCGAGTTGATTTCCTTGCGGAACCAGCCGGCGCACTGCACGCCGGTGTTGCCGGCGGCGAACGGCACCAGATTGAATTTGGCGTACAGCTCGCGCCACAGCTCCATGCCGCCGCCGTGATACAGCCAGCCGTTCATCTCCTGCGCATTCATGCCGAAGGGCACCGCGCAAAAGAACTGCGCGGCTTCGGCTTTGCCTTTCCAGTAATAGGCGCCCGAATGCCCCATCTCCGCCGTGCCTTGGGACACGGCATCGAACACTTCGAATGGCGGCACCAGTTCGCCGCCGCCGAAGACCTTCACCGTCAACCGGCCGCCGCTCATCTTGCCGATCATTTCCGCAAGGCGTGCCGCGCCAGCGCCCAGGCCCGGAAAGTTCGCCGGCCAGCTGGTGACCATCTTCCAGTGTATGGGCTGGGTGCTCGCCGCCGCCGGTCCGGCAGTCGGTGGCCGGCTGCAAGCCGCCAGAGCGCCTGCGGTGATTGCGGTTGCTGCGACGAAACGGCGACGTTCCATGGGCTTGGCTCGATAGAATGGGTAGTCGAATGCTACGCGGATGCGCCATCCCCGTTCACTCGCTCTATCGCTGCTGGCTATACTCCACGGCTCATTGCTGCGACCTGAGCTTGCGCCCGTGACCAAGTACGATGCCGTTTTCCTGAAACACTTCGCCCAACTGATCCTGGGCCTGATGGCGTTCGCGCTGGTGTTGATTATCGTCGCGCACGAAGTCAACGACCGCTTTTACGGTTACTCGATGGCCGCCGACACGCCGCCAGAAGATTTGAATGCCATCCAGCGCGAACGGCGCAGTTTGCAGAACGCAGAAATTTCCGATCGCCTGGCGCCGATCGCGCAGGTCAATGCGGGCGATACCGGTCGCGCTGCGATCGTCGCTGCCGAAGAGGCGCGCAAGAAGGCAATGGCCGGCAAAGTCGCCTACGGCGGCACTTTGGATGGCTCAGTGATCTACCAGCAGTTATGCGGCGCCTGCCATCAGAACGGCGCAGGTGGCGCACCGGCGCCGAACAAGGACGCTTGGGCACCGCGTATCGCCCAAGGGTTGGACACGCTGGTCAAGCACGCCATCGAAGGTTACCAGGGTCAGGCTGGCATCATGCCTGCGCGTGGCGGGAACCCCTCGCTCACCGATGAGCAGGTTCGAGCCACGGTCGAGTACATGGTCGCAAAGTATCAGTAACACCCGCTCGCCGAGCGAGCGCACGTAAAGCGCCGCCTGCCGGGCGGCGTTTTGCTATCCGGGGGTAGGCAATGGTCAGGACTTTCATCGTCATCGCTGCAGCGCTTGGGCTGACAGCTTGCGAACGCAATGGCGATCAGAACGGCGTCGATTCTGGAACTTGCGGATCGCCGGCGGATTTGATCAGCGCATTGCAAGGCGCGGCATTGCAAAGCCCTCGCGTGGGCCAGCCGGCCACCGTCGAGGCGGTCGTCGTTGGCGCCTTTACTCAAGGCCTGGGCGGCGTATTCCTGCAGGAGGAACAAGCCGATCGCGACGGCGATCCGATGACCAGCGAAGGCCTATTTGTGCAAATCGAAGGCGCAACGCCGAACGTGTCGGTGGGCGATGTGGTCCGCGTGCATGGCCGCGTGGCCGAGCTTGGGGAAGAGCGCACGTCGTTGACCGCGCTGGTGGAGCTGAATCAACTGCGCGTGTGCGGTAAGGTCGATGAGCTGCCGCAATCGGCGTTGCTCGAAGAGGCGCCGTTGATGGCCGAAGATTGGGAAGCGCATGAAGGCATGCGGCTGGCGATCGATCCGGCGGTTACGGTGATTGCCAACGACAGCTTGATGCGCCGCGGCGAGCTGGTCGTAAGCTTGAACGGGCGGCAATTTCAGCCCACCGAGATTGCGTTGCCGGGCGCCGAGGCGGAGGCCGTAGCGGCCGACAACCAGCGTGCCCGGGTGACCCTGGACGATGGCAGCGCAGCTGCCGAGATGCCGGCGCGAATCGCCTGGTTGCCGCGCCAACCAGGGATCGACCACACCTATCGTATCGGCAGCGAAATCCGTGATGTCGCCGGGGTGCTCGATCAGCGCGATGGCCGCTATCGGCTGCACGTCGACGCGCCGCTCGATGTACGCCATGCCGAGCGACCCGAGAGCGCGCCGGAAGTGGACGGTACGTTGCGTCTGGCGACGATGAACGTGCTCAATTATTTCAACGGCGATGGCAAGGGCGGCGGGTTCCCGACCGCGCGCGGCGCCACGACCGCCGAAGAGCTGACTCGCCAACGCGCCAAACTCATGAGCGCACTGAAGGCCATGGATGCCGATATCTACGCGCTCACCGAAGTCGAGAACGACGGTTACGAGCGCCGCAGCGCCATCGAGGAGTTAACGTTCCGGCTGAATCAGTCGCGTGGCCGACGCGGCGAGTACGATTACGTGCGCTTTCCCGGCACTCAGCTGGGCGGCGATCAGATCTCGGTCGCCTTCCTGTATCGACCGCGCAAGGTCAAGCTCGTCGGCGCAGCCGTCACCATCACCGATCCGCCATTCGATCGCGGTAACCGCGCGCCGTTGGCGCAGACCTTCGAAGATGCCAAGAGTGGCGGTCGATTCACGATCGTCGTCAATCATTTCAAGAGCAAGGGATGCCAGGATGCGAGCGGCGCCAATCAGGATCGCGGCGACGGTCAGAGTTGCTACAACGCGCTGCGTGTGGATGCAGCGCGCAGCCTAAGCGCCTGGCTCGCGACCCATCCCACCGGCACCATCGACAGCGATGTGCTGATCGTTGGCGATCTCAACGCCTATTCCAAAGAAGACCCGATTCGTCTGCTCGGCGAAAGCGGTTTCACGCTTGCCAACGACGAGCGCAGCTACTCGTTCAGTTGGGGCGGCGCATCCGGCACGCTTGATCATGTGCTGGTCACAGCCAGCGTGCGCGCGCAGCTGCGCGGCCTCGCGCACTGGCATATCAACGCCGACGAGTTGCCCGAATTCGACTACAACCTCGACAACAAACCGCGAAGCGCCGACGCGCGATTGTTCCGCTCCGACCCGTTCCGCAGCGCCGATCACGATCCGGTGATCGTGGGCCTCGACATTGCACCGGAGCCAGTCCAGCCGACCGAGCCGGCGGATGAGGCGGCTGAAGGCGCTGAACCGACTGCTGCGCCGCCGGCCTAAGGAAGTCGATTTCGCGGATGACGCGATGGTTGGTGCGAGAATCTGTGGTCCGGACATGCGCCGGACTCGCGGGCCCGATCTCAGTTGCCGCCGACCGCGGTCTTGACCCGCTCCAGCTGTTCGCGCACCAAGGGCCGCAGCGTGTCGTAGTTGGCACCGAGCAGCTGCCGCAATTCGTTTTCTTCGACGAGGCCGATTGAACGACGGAATTGCGCTTTGACCTGCGCGAGTCGGCGCTGCATTGCGATGATCTTTTCCAGCGTGTCGACGCGTTGCGCGGTCGCGTTCGGATGTTCGCGGCGATAGCGCTCTACACGCTCGCGGTGCTTGGCGATCAAGACCGGCGGCGAGCTGTCCGGCGAAAGCTTGACGATGTCGACCGCGCCGCGATAACCGAAGGGGTCCGTGCTCGCTGTGTTGGTTGTGACTAGAAACCCGCCATCGTCGAAGGCAGTCTCAAGATCGATCACCGCCGGCCGGGGCCATTTGCCGAGCAATTTCAACAGCCAGTATTGCCACCAACCGGGATATCTGGGTTCGGTACGATACGCGGCCGCGCAGGTCACGCCGTCGGCGCTGGCGAAAATGCGGAGCAGCGTCGGCTGACCGGTCATTTCGCGGAACGACAGCGCATCGACGTCGGCGATATGGCGATACCCATGCGCGCTCATGCTGGCGAGCGCGCCGGCAGCGAATTCGCGCATGAACCTGGGAAAGCTGGCGGCATCGGTCGGGGCCAGCTCCAGCGGCGTCGGATATGCAAGCGCGTAGACGCTCAAGCAGAGATCGAGCGCAATTTTGTCGAGGCCACGCACTCCACCCAATTGATGCCGCAGTTCGTCAATCGAGACCGGCGGCGCATCCTCGGACGGCGGCGGCGCAGCGCTGGGTTCGATGAGAAGCTGCTCCAGGCGCTCCGCCCGGGTGGCACTGCCATCGCGAATCTGCGTGCGCAGCTCAGCAATGCTGTGCTGCACCGAATCCTCGGCCGGCGCCTCGCGGCTCGCCGCGGCCAGCTCATCGAGCGCTAAGAATTGTTCGCCCAGTTGATCCAGTACGCGCGCCAGCTCCATGCGCACCAAAGGTTGCGGCGCCAGCGCCAGCGCTTGGCGGAAATCGGCCGCAGCCGCGGTCAGCGCATGCCTGGAAACGCGAAAGCCGCTGGCCAACGCAATCGTGTCGGCGTCGCCAGCGATGGTATCGCCGAATCCCAGCTGCGCTCGTCGCGCATGGATGTGCGCGCGCTCGATCAACAGCGGTGCGCAGGTCGGGTGATGGGCGAGCCCGACGGCGATTGCGGCATCGGCCTCAGTGAGTCGCTCTTTGCCGATCAGCAGCCGCGCGTACAGCACATGCGCGTCGGCGAGGCTTGGATCGAGCGCGACCGCGCGCTTCAGATCGGCTTCCGCGCTGCCGCCGCCATGGAGCAACTGCGCGCGCAGCGCGAATGCCGGCGCAAAATCGTTCTTGCGCTCGATGGCGGCATTGACAGCGGCCAGCGCCTCATCATTACGCGCCAACGCGCGCAGCGCTCGCGCGCGGTGCCAATACAGCGGCGCATGACTCGGAAACTCGGCAATCAGGGCATCGAGAATGGCGAATGCCGCATCGCTGCGGCCACTGCGAAATTCACTGGCGAATGCTTCGAGCCGCTGACGCGGCGTCTGGCCTTCCGACACAACTCACCAGACAACTTCGGCCATCGAACAGTTCAGGCCCGAGCCGATGCCCAGCAAGGCTACTCGCTGGCCCTTGCGCACGCGTCCGGTTTCCTTGAGTTTGCTGAGCGCGGTCGGCAGCGATGCGGGACCGATGTTGCCGAACTCCGGGAAGATCGTCAGCACTTTTCGCGGATCGATGCCCAACAGCTTGACCAACTCTTCGGTGTGCACGCGGCTGACTTGATGGATGACGAACTCATCGATCTCGCCGACCGCCCAGCCGAACATCTGGCGCGCGGCGCCAAAGGTCTTGCCGGCGAGTTTAAGACCTTCGATCAGCAAGGTTTTGGTGTCCGTGACCATACGATCCAGATTGCCCGCACAGAGCTTGGAGAACTGCGTGGCCGAGCGCGACACGCTGCCCAGATAGCGATGACCATCGGGACACAAATCGGCATTTGCCAGCAGCATCGCCACGCCACCAGAGCCCAACGTGAGCGAGGCGAATTCATCGCGGAACTGCTCGGCGCTCACGTCCGGCGCGCTCAGCCGCTGGATGGTTTTTTCGATGATCGTGCGGCTGCATTCGCCATCGACGATCAGCGCGTACTCGATATCGCCACGCTCGATCATGTGCGCTGCGATGTCCATGCCGTTCAAAAACGCCAGGCAGGCGTTGCCGACATCGAAGTTCTGGCAAGCTTCCGGGAGATTGAGCTTGCCGGCGACGATGCTGGCAGTGCTGGGTTCCAGATAGTCGCGGCAGACCGAGGTATTCACCAGGATCCCGATCTTATCGCGCGAAATGCCGGATTCGGCGAGTACCTTCTCGGCGGCCTGCGCGGCTGCATCTGAAGGCACCGTTCCCGGGTCCCACTGGCGGCGCGCCGCAATGCCGGCAACGCCTTCGAGCAGGTCGTGACGCAAGCCCAGGCGTTCGATCGATGGCGTCAGGCGCGCCATGATGTCGGCAGACGACAAGCGGTGCGGCGCGTCGACGTGGGCGATGGCGGCAATGGCGACGTGTGTGAAACGCATGGGCGGAAGGACAATCGGCAAAGGATCGCGAGCCTACGTCGATCTTGGTGGGGCGCGCAAGTTTTCTGCGCCTGAAGGATCGCCGAGTTGCCTCAGGCGCAATTCGTCAATCTTCACTTCGGCACCCCGGCGATCCGAAAAGCGCTGACGCGATCAACGCGTCGTCGCCAGATGCTTATCCAGGAACGCCAGCATGCGCTGATATAGCTCGACGCGATTCGCCTCCTTGTAGAAGCCGTGGCCCTCGTTACCCTTTATCAGCCAATCGACGGTGTGACCGGCTTCTTCCAAGGCATCGCGCAGTACATCGGCGTGTTGGATCGGCACGCGAATATCGTCGCCGCCATGGGCGATCATCACAGCCGCCTTGATCTTGTCGGCATGCGCGGTGGGCGAATACTCGCGGAGCTGCGCTTTGTCCTCGCCGAGCACCATCTTCAGGTACTCCTCGCCAATGTCGCTGGCCTGAATATCGCCGCGGCGGAACATCAGATTCAGATCGCTGACGCCGACATAGCTGATGGCGCAACGCAGCAACTCCGGTTCGCGCACGGCCAGCATCATCGAGGCATAGCCGCCATAGCTGGCGCCATAAGCACAAACGCGGTCTCCGTCGATCTTGTGCTGTTCCACCGCCCAGCGCACACCATCGGCGATATCGTCGATCATCTTGCCGCCCCATTGTTTGTAGCCGGCGTTCTCGTAGGTCTGGCCGAACCCCCCGGAGCCGCGGAAGTTGACTTGCAACACGGCATAGCCGCGGCTGGCCAGGAGCTGCACGTCCGGGTCATAGCTGGCGTCGTCGCGCACGCCGTGCGGACCGCCGTGCGAGTACACCACCAGCGGCGGCTTCTCGCTGTCCGCCGGCAGCGTCAAGTAGCCGTTCAACGCCATGCCATCGCGCGCCTGGAAGCGGATCGGCGTCTTGGCATGCATCGTCGCCGGATCGAGCCATTCGTCGCGCGCGATCAGGAACCGCGCCTTACCGCCTTCGAACAAATAGTACTCGCCGGAATTGCGATCGCTGCTCACCGAAAACAACAGGGTTTTGCCATCGCGCGAATAGCTGAGCGGCCGCACCCGCTGACCGGCGAAACTGCCGCCGAGGGCCGTCAGCAGCTTGGCCTGGGACTGGTTCTTGTCGAAGAACGCCGTGGAAAACGCGCCGTCGGCTTCAACCACGCCGATCAGCGAACGGCGATCTGCGGCCAACAAGAATTCCGCGGGTTCGGCGTACTTGGGGCTGTAAAGCACCGTTCCTTTCTTTGTGGCCGGATCGAACAGCTCGATGGTCCCAGGTCCTTCGCTGGGCAGCCGATGCACATACACTTTGCCGTCGGCCGCAAGCGCCTGCGGGTGCAACTCATCGCCGCTCTCCGACTCGCTGTTGAGCAACGTCCACTCGTCGTTCTCGGCATCGCGGACGTACAGCTCATGCCAACCGTCGCGATTGCCCCAGGCGTAGGCCGGCTCGCCATCGTCGGTCACCAGAAACGTCGCGGCGGGAATGGGCGCGCTGGCAATCTTCTTCTTGCGCCCGCTGACCACATTCATGCGCACAAGATCGGTGTACGGGTTGGCGCCGCTCCAGATCGCGACCGCGGCGTTGTCCTCATCGTCCGGCAACGGATGCACCATCTCGGCATACCCGGTATCGGCAGCCCGCGACTGTGTCCGCGAGCCGACCGACTGTTCGCCTTGATTGCCATAGATGCGCGTGACGCGCTTGCCGTTGTAGTCGACTGCTTCCAGGTGTCCGGTCATTTGCGGCTTGTCGAGCCCGCCGAACTTCTCGGCCACCGCCACGACGATACGCGTATCGCTCACCCACCAGAAATCGCCGACCAGTTTGTTCTGCGAGGACTTGAGTCCGCCCGTGGGCTTGAGGGTCGTGCTGTCGAGTACGATCAACATCGTCTCGTAGTCGCTTTGCGGCACCACCGTTGCCAGGTACTTGCCGTCGGGCGACATCTTCATGTCCATCACCGCCGGCGGTTTGGCAAAGTTCTCGACCGGAATCGGCGTGGCGGCGAGCGCAGCGGCGCTCAGCAAAGCAGACAGAAGCATCCAAATTCCCCGAAACGTGGTGCGCGTCAGGCTACACCACGTTTCGAAGGTAAAGAATCGATCAGCGCACCCGCTCGCTGATCGCCATCAGTTCCGCCACCGGCAAAGTGTCGAGATCGATGCCATAGCGCGCTTTCACTTGCGCGTTATCCATGCCATCGCTGACATTGCCGAGTGCGTCGGAAATCGACTGACGTCGCGAGCTCTTGTCGACCTCGTTCGGACCGCTGCCGGTGGTCACGAAATTGCGCGAGGCGGTGCGCTGGCCGCGCACCGGATAGGCGCGATAGCTGGACGACTGCAGGCACTGGGTAATGGCGTTGCTCAGCGACTTCGGGCACACCTTCATGATGCCGTCGAACTGATAGGTCCCGGTTTTCACCACGTAGTAGGCGAAGTTGGTCGGGCTGTCGTTGACGACCAGGAAATGCTCGCGCGTGCTGGCCTGGTAGAAACCAGACGCATCGTGGTTCGCGATCGCGCTTTGCGTGCAGCGGCCATCCAGCGAATTGTTGGCGCGGCAGCCGTCGAACACGTCCGGGCTCGGACCGCGATCGACGCGGTCGAACACCATCACATCGCCGTAGTACGGATAGCCGATGCTGGTGTTCGCGGAGAAATCAATCGTCGCCTGCCACTCGCCCAGCATCATCTCGGTTTTGATGTCTCCCGGCGTGCGCGTCAAGTAGTAGTCGAAGCGCTCGATCGGAATGGTTTGGCCGCCCCAGGTCATGCGGCCGCTGACTTCGGTGTCGAAAACGATTTCGATCGGACCGCCGGCGCCGACTTGCGCGGTGGCCGGGCGATAAGCGCAACCCAGGCATTGGCCGCCCGTGTAGGTGGTCAGGCTGCCGACGAAGCGCGCATTGCCGTTCATCGTGCCTTGCGCGGTGAGCCACAGTGGCGCGCCGTTCTGCGAGAAGGCGAAGCCGGCGAGGAACAGAAAGTTGTCCTGAATCTCCATCATGAATCCACGACCGGGTTCGTTCGGATTCCACCACGTTCCGTTTTCCGGCGTGAACGCAGACGCCGAACCCGCTACAGCCAACATCGAAGCCGCAACGCTTTTGAGCCAACGCATGTTCGTGACCTTTATGAAAATGGCAGAACGCCGGGCACGATTCTGAAGTGAGGCGCTGAATTGCTTCTGAATTTTTCGCCGCTGCATTCGGGGGTTTAGCTGCGATTGGGTGTTGCCCATCCACTTTCTCAGGATTTGAGACAGCGCTCGCCCAGCGTTGCGTCTCCCGACAGCCAAAAGGGCGCACGCCATGACACGCACTCAAACCGCCATTCTCGTCTGGATCGCGCTCGGCGCCGCGCTGCCGCTGTTTCCCGAGTCAGCCGATGCGCTGGGTATCGCCGGCGGCCCCTGGTTCTGGTGGTTGCTGGCGGCGCTTGCAGCACAACATGGACGCCGTTGGTGGCCACAGCGCAGGCGCATCGCGCCGCGATTGCGCCGCCGCCGCCGCGAGCAGGCGCATCGTCGCGTTGCAGCGAACGTCGCCTGAGCGCTATTTACCGGGACATCGTCGCCGCCGATGATCGAGGGCTTCCAGTCATGAGATCGTCCAATGCGCCTGATCCCGTTGCTGCTGCTGCCGATACTGATTGCTCATGCGATGGTGCTGTCGGGCGTCGATCTAGACGCGGTGTGGCTCAAGTTGCCGCTGCCCTCGGGTAGCGCATTTGAGCTGGGCTATGGCACCGCCATTCTCGCGCTGGCGCTGATCACGCTACTCGGCGAGGTCTACAAAGCCACGTCTGCCGTGCGCGCTTCATTTGCCGACCATGGACTGTCGTTGGCGTTGTTTGTGTTGCTGCTCCTGGAGTTCTTGCTGTGGGGGAAGGCCGGCAACAGCACCTTCTTCCTGCTCCTGGCGATGACGCTGGTCGATGTGCTGGCGGGTTTCGCCGTGGGCCTTGCCGTCGCGCGGCGCGATGTGGGATTCATCCGCGAGTAGCGCCGATTCCCTCGACGCTGCTCTTGCGAGCGCGCCGCTGCGATAGGTCTACTATTCGCTCAAGTTCAGTTTCAGGCGCCCGCCATGCCGCAGATCGACTCGCAGATCGACACCCGCTCGCCGGATTTCATCGCCAACGCGGCGGCATTGCGCGCGGCCGTGGACGACTTGAAGCAACAGTTGCACAAAGTCAGCGAGGGCGGCGGCGAAAAGGCACGCGCCAAACACACCGAACGCGGCAAGTTGCTGCCGCGCGAGCGCATTCGCGCATTGCTCGATCCGGGCTCGCCGTTCCTGGAACTCTCGCCGCTCGCGGCGCACGGCATGTACGACGATGCCGCGCCCTGCGCGGGCGTGATCACTGGCATTGGCCGGGTGTGCGACACCGAAGTCATTGTGGTTGCCAACGATGCCACCGTGAAAGGCGGCACGTATTTCCCGCTCACGGTGAAAAAACACCTGCGCGCGCAGGAAGTGGCGCTGGAGAATCATCTCCCGTGCATTTACCTCGTCGATTCCGGCGGCGCGTTTTTGCCGCTGCAAGACGAGGTGTTCCCCGATCGCGATCACTTCGGCCGCATCTTCTACAACCAGGCGCGCCTCTCCGCGCTCAACATCCCGCAAATTGCTGTGGTCATGGGCTCATGCACAGCGGGCGGCGCGTACGTGCCGGCGATGAGCGATGAAACCATCATCGTTCGCGAGCAGGGCACGATCTTCCTGGGCGGCCCGCCGCTGGTGAAAGCCGCCACCGGCGAGGTCGTCGACGCTGAAGCCTTAGGCGGGGCCGATGTGCACACCAGCATCTCCGGCGTCGCCGATCATTTCGCCGAAGACGACGCGCATGCGTTGGCGCTGGCGCGCGAAGCCGTGGCGCGTCTCAATCGCGTGAAAAGCATGCCGCTCAAAGTGCAGGCACCCGTCGAGCCCAAATACGCGGCCGAAGACATCTACGGCATTGTGCCGCGCGATACGCGCATCCCCTTCGATATTCGCGAGTTGATCGCGCGCATCGTCGATGGCAGCGAGCTGCACGAGTTCAAGGCGCGCTACGGAAAGACCTTGGTCTGCGGCTTCGCGCACATCTATGGATACCCGGTCGGCATCGTCGCCAACAACGGCATCTTGTTTGCCGAAAGCGCACTCAAGGGCGCGCACTTCATTGAACTCTGCAACCAGCGCAACGTGCCGCTGGTGTTCTTGCAGAACATCACCGGCTTCATGGTCGGCCGCAAGTACGAGAACGCCGGCATCGCCAAGGACGGCGCAAAAATGGTCACCGCAGTGGCTTGCTCGCACGTACCCAAATTCACCGTGATCACCGGCGGCAGTTTCGGTGCCGGCAACTACGCGATGTGCGGCCGCGGCTACAGCCCAAGATTCCTGTGGATGTGGCCCAATGCGCGCATCAGCGTGATGGGCGGCGAGCAAGCTGCGAGCGTGCTCGCCACTGTCAAACGCGATGGCATCGAAGCCGCCGGCAAGTCCTGGAGCGCTGAGGACGAAGCACAATTCAAGAACCCCATTCGCGCCCAATATGAGCGCCAAGGCCACCCGTACTATGCAAGCGCACGCCTCTGGGACGACGGCGTCATCGACCCCATCGACACCCGCCGCGTGCTCGGACTAGCCATCTCAGCGGCCATGAACGCACCCATCGTGCCTGGAAGATTCGGCGTCTTCAGAATGTGAGGCCCGCGGTTCGCGCCATGACGCGACGCCTTTTGTTCTCGGTACGCGAAACGTTCCGCAGCTTTGGCTTCAGGTCCGCAGCCTTTGCCTTAGGTACGCGGACCCATGGTCCGCAGCTTTTGGCTTAGGTACACAGACCCACGGTCCGCAGCCTTTGCCTCAGGTACGCGGACCCATGGTCCGCAGCTTTTGCCTCAGGTACGCGGACCCATGGTCCGCAGCTTTTGCCTCAGGTACGCGGACCCATGGTCCGCAGCTTTTGCCTTAGGTACCCGGACCCATGGTCCGCAGCTTTTGCCTTAGGTACCCGGACCCACGGTCCGCAGCTTTGGCTTCAGGTCCGCGGACCGAGGGTCCGCAGCCTTTGCCTCAGGTACGCGGACCCATGGTCCGCAGCTTTTGCCTTAGGTACGCGGACCCATGGTCCGCAGCTTTTGCCTTAGGTACACAGACCCACGGTCCGCAGCCTTTGCCTCAGGTACGCGGACCCATGGTCCGCGCGATCCGTCAGCGCGCCAGCGTCGTCGCCAACAGTTCCAAATTGTCGCCAATGGCTTTTTCGCTTGATTTCATACTGTAACCCCAGCTAGCGTCACGATTCGTCCATCGCGATCAGGGAATCCGCGTGGCCGGTGATGTGGGGGATCTGGCTGGAATACTGGAGAGCCTGGTCGGGCGCATCGCCCGCGGGGAACTGCGCGCCGAAGATGAGTTCATGGCGCGCTACCAGGTCACCGCGCGTGCCATCGCACAGCGCCATTGTCGACGCTTCGAGGCGCAAGTCGACGACATCGTCCAAGACGTATTGACGGCGATCCTGCGCAAACTGCGCGCTGGCGCCATCGACAATCCCATCGCACTGCCGCACTACCTGCAGCAGGCCCTGAAAAACGCATGCCTCGCGTTCTACCAGCAACAAAGCAACGAACGCCGCGAAGACGTCTCTGCGCTCGACGCCACACCCGCCCCGCGTTCCGATCCCGTCGATCTGATGGAGTACCAGCAGCGCCAGCGCATGGTGCGCGCCCTCGTTGAGGAGCTACCACAACCCCGAGATCGCGAAATCCTGCGGCGGTTTTACATCCATGAAGAATCGCGCGACGATATCTGCCGCGCACTCGACATCGACGAGCATCACTTCCGCCGAGTCATGTCCCGCGCCCGGCAACGCTTACGCGAAGTCGTCGAAGAACGCAGAGGGCAGCTATGAACCGACGCGCTACCAGAGACGTTCCATCCCGTGCCGCGACTGTCTGTCCGTGGAGCCATCGTCAGCCCATGGATCGCGGAGTTGCACTCGGCATGCCTTCCGCGCAGACGCGCTTCCATTCACAGCACCACCGCGCGCCGGTTGCTCAAAACGATTGCGCACCAGCCGCTCAGCACGATTGCGAACCAGCAGTTCAGCACGACTGCGCGCCAGCTAGCCCATGCACTCCGCACAAATCATCACAATCCGCCCTGCGACATTCCCCGCCCAGCCCACTCCTGTATGGGCATAGGGGATGCAACACCACAAACGGACACAACCCGTGAGCGAGTTTCGCCCCACCACCACCGATATGGCACCTTGGCTGGAGCAAGCCTGGATGGAGCGCTATCTCAATCGAGAGCTGACGGAAGACGAAAGCGATTGGTTTGAGGCGTATTTGTTGGATAGGCCTCGGACGACTGCAGATTTAAATGCAGACTCCGAATTGAGGACGAGGTACAAGTTCTTAAGAACCGATGGCCTGCTATTGTTTCGCCGAATTGCTATCGCGGCCGTTATTGTATCGGCGGTCGCAGCGATATTTCTCTTTCGCCCAGACGGGCGTTCAGTAGACAGGCTCGTAATTGCAAATCAACCGTCGACTCTGATTTTGTCCAGTCATAGGAACATTGCCGAAGCGACATGGGAAACCTCCTCGATGGTTTCGAAGAGCGAGATCATAATAGTTGCGGTTCCGGCAACATCCAAGTTTGGAATGCTGGAGGTAGGTGTGAACGGCGAGATTTTCAATTTGGGACCGGTGAATGCCGACAACGGCTATTTCAACTTTTTGATGACAAAACGACTTGCGATGGGACAGCTGACGCTAATAAGCGACTCGAATCGACAGCCGCTGCCGAAAATTCGTTAGAGGGGGGAAGGGTTGTGCTGAGTGTATCTAAGATTTTTTGCTGCGATGTTTCGCGGATCCAGCAATCGTCTAAAGAAGATGTGCCGCTTGTCCTATTTCAAGATGGAACGAAAGCGTCGGGGCTTGGAACTTTAATCGCTCCCGGCTGGGTTTTGACGTGCGAGCATATTATTGCAAACGAAAAGTCATCGGTGATTACCATCCACGACGGAATTGAACTGAAAGTACTCGGCGCAGTTGTTGAAAACTCCGACGTTTATATCGCGCCCGCAAATTTCTCAAGTTTAATGGGTCTGAAGCGCACGGTTAGAATTTTTGCGGAGAAACTTGTCCTCGTTAATGTCCGATTTGATGGCTCGCATCGACCATATCCAAGTTTATCGGGTCGATCAGCAGCTAAGGACGTACATTTGCACACTTACACAAACGGTCCAACCAAGGTCGCTTTCGACAGGTTAGCAGCATACCCAGGCACCGATCTGCTTGGCACTGCAGAGTACCTTTCTAAGGTCAAGAAAGTCGTCAAGGGCGACAGCGGTGGAGCGTACATCCTGACGTCGGGCGAAATTGTTGGTGTTCAGAACGCCATTATCGAAGATGAGCATTTCACCACCGCTCTCGCAATTCCAGTGGCCAGAGCGATTCCCTGGATAGAACAGATTACTTTAAATTTTAGGAGCTAGTCATGGCCAATTTTTGGCTCGTTAAGTGCAACCCGATACGACCCTGCTCTACTTTCAATGATGTTAGTGAACTGATGCCTCCGGATGGCTATGCTAGCTGGAACGTAAAGGGTCTGGGTGCGGGTGCATATTTCCCGGATTACGACCGGGTCGAGGTTCTCGAGCTTGGCGGGAAGATTCTTTATCGTCAGTTGAGAAACGGAAAAATTGTACGTACTTTCGAAATGTTTGTGTTCAACGATGGCACTCACAATCTTTTCATTCATGATGCGGAGGAAGAGTGGTTCTTGCTGAAGTTCAATGATCCTGGTTATCCGAACTTAAAAGTTCTGCTTCAGCACTATAGAAAGGATTCGCACGATTGGATTGACCATCGGCCAACGCTTCCCGAAGCTAGGTCCGTTCGTGATCCGGGCTCTGCGACGCTCAGTGCCGATCGTCTTCTCTCGATGACGCAACCGCCAAGATCAACCCAAGAAGACGAAGGCGGCGGTTACGTTCCGTGATTGGATGGCGCTTTGCGCTTTTCGCCGCGCTTTTCGAGGCTAGCAGCTCGGTTGCCGCAGGGCTTTCCTGCGGCGACGCCTCTTTGATCGAAATGGACGCAGAGCCAGCTCGGGTCGAGATCGATGCGTTGCCAGCATGGCAACTGGTCATTGATGAACGTGGTATCGACGCTGCGGTAACGCTGGGAGAGAGCGGGGTCCAGCAGATCGACCTTCGTCCGCCGCGACTTGGACGAAAGGTGCTGGCCGGTCGCGGGCGGGTTTCGGTCGCTATCGAACGGCGCAGCGAGGGCTCGGGCAGCGTCTACGCCCAACTGGAGTGCAAGGGGGAAACCGGCGAGTGTCTCAGTGGCATCGAAAACGCGCTCAAGGCCGGTGATTGGGATGCCCTGCGTCGCGAGTCAGACCCCTATTGCAAAACCTTCGCCCGCCACGCTGAAACTGCGCTCCTTTCACGCGCCGGGCGCCTGCGAGAACTGGCTGTTCGTTATCGTGATCTGGTGTCGGAATGGTCGGCGCGAAATGAGCCGGAGTTGAGCGCAGCGGCTCGATTGGGGTATGCCGACGCGCTGATGCTGATGGGTCAGTCGCAATCGTCAGAACGCGAAGCGGGGCAGGCGATCCCCCTTTTTCGTCAGCTCGATTTGCCTTACTACGAGGTCCGGGCCTTGGAGTCGGTGGGCATCGCGCGAGCCTATCAAGGCGACCCGGCGGGTGCCGAGCGGGCTTATGCGTCGGCCCTCGCGTTGGCCGAACAATGGAACGAACCGACTGCCGCGATTAACGTACGAGTGAATCTAGGCTCACTGCACAGAGTCTGGGGCAATTTCGACGCGGCTCGCGAGCAGTTGGCCGTGCTCGACAAGACGGCCT
This sequence comes from Lysobacterales bacterium, assembly GCA_022844135.1. GTDB lineage: Bacteria > Pseudomonadota > Gammaproteobacteria > Xanthomonadales > SZUA-5 > JALHMH01. Next base: position 64,631 of record JALHMG010000002.1, on the reverse strand, counting down.
CGAAGCTAACCCCGGTCGCTGAGGGTCGTCGGCAGTTGCTCACGGCTGAGCTTGCGCTGATCAGTGGCGATATTGAGGGAGCGCTCGAAGCCGCTACTGCAAGCCGCGCCGCGTTCGAAACAGCAAAGGCTGCAGTCTGGATCGGTACTGCCGATGCCCAGCGCGGTCGCATTATGGCCGGACTGGGACTCCGATCCGAGGCGTACGCAAGCTTCGCGAGCGCGCTCAAAATCACGCCTGCGGCCGATGCGCCCATTCGCACAGCCCGAATCCTTTTAGATGTTGCGGAGTCGCAGCTCGTCGATGGCAAGTTCGACTCAGCCGCCACGCTAGCTCAGCAAGCTGGAGAGATTTACGCGCACATGGGTCTGCCCATTGAATCCGGATGGGCGGCACTGTTGACCAACAAAGCCTTGGTCGGCGCTAAGCGTCCGGCGATGACCTATGCCGAGTTCACCAAGGCACATCCCGTTTCCGGCTCCACGTCACGGTCTTGCCTGTACGGGGCAGCCGAAGCGCTTGGCGCCAAAGAACCCGAACGCGCAATGGCAATGTTGGACATGCCGCACTGCGCGCAGCGCGGTTTGTCGGATTGGATCGAATCGGAGCGACTGGAGAGCCAAGCCCTCGTCGCACTTGGACGAGTCGCCGAAGGGCAGGCGCGATTGTTGGATGCCGGGACCTTTTTGCAGCGGCAAGCGGGGCAAGGGAGTCTCGCACTGGGTCAGTCGTTGCGACGCCAGATCAGGCAACTCGAGCACGCTTACGTCGACCAGTTGCCGGCGCCGACGGTGGAAGATCTCTGGCGTTGGTGGCAGGCCACGGATTTTCTTCGCGGATATGCAACGACGGTGGCGAACGCGCCTGCGTTGTCCGAGTGGGTTGGTCGAAGCATTCTGGGACCCGATCCGTCGGCCCCGCACGTGCGCTCGGATCACGAATTGCTGCGCGCCTTGTCGACCGGCGCCGCCGTTGAAACGAGAGCCGCTGGACTGACTCTGGACGCTCTGCGCGCCGAGATGCCCACCGACACCTGGTTGCTGCGCATCTTTCAAGGCGACACCAGCAGCTATCTGCTTTGGATCTCGCGCGACCGAAGTTTCGTGCAACGGCTGCCCGGTCGTATCTCGCTGCGCGCGGACCTGAGCAAACTCATGGCGGCGCTCGCGACCGTAAGCGACATGAACACGGCAAATCGGCTAGCTGCGGAGTTCGGGGCGCTGGTGTTTACATCGGTGCCGACCGCGGACGCGCCCAAGCATCTTTATGTCGCTGCAGATGGGTTGTCGGAGTCGATTCCATGGGCCGCACTTCATTGGCCAAGTAGCGGCGAGCGACTGCTAACGTCGACAACTGTTTCCATTGTTCCCGGCTTTTGGCAGCAGGCGCAAGGCGAGGAGCACGAACTTGGCGAGTTGAACGTGCTGGTTGCCGCTCGCCCCGCTGCCGCGCTCGCCCCATTGCTTGTGGCCGACAACGAACCCAACCTTATTCGGTCGGCGCTCGATGGCTCAAGACTCAACGTCGGTTTCCAACACGACGTCGATCGCGACGATGTGCTTTCCGCGCTGAAAAAACCTCAAATTGTCCACGTTGCAGCGCATGGTGCGGCCGATCCGACCAGGCTTGGATTTGCCGGTCTTTGGCTATCGAGCGCAAAGGCCGATTCTGGTTTCTTGAGCTGGATGGACCTGCCACGCGTCACTTCACCGCTGGTCGTGCTCAATGCCTGCAGCTTGGCGACTAGTTTCGACGTCACCCAGGAAGGCAATCTAAGCTTCGCATCAGCCGTGGCATTTAGCGGCGGCAAGAATGTCGTCGCAGCGTTGTGGCCGGTCAGCGACGCAGCGACGAATGTCTGGGTTCCCGAGTTCTACACGCAACTCGATCCCAAACGGCCGGAAACCAGCGCCGAGGCATTGCGCCTGGCGCAGCTCAAACTAGCGAACTCCCGGTACTTCTCCCACCCACACTACTGGGCATCGCTCGTCCACATCGCTCAGGTTAGCGTTCCGCCACCAAAATAGTGTGCACAACGGCGGCGAGGTTCGGATTGGTCCGATGCTGAGACGAAATATGTGAAACTGTGGCGACTGTAGGCTCTCAGAATCTTCCCATGCCCTCTACCGACCCCTCTCTCCACCAAGCCGCTACCGACGTCGGCCAGCTGCTTCTCGCGCGACGGATGAAGTTGGCGGCGGCGGAGTCTTGTACTGGCGGTTGGTTGTCGAAGACGATCACGGAAATCAACGGCTGTTCGGATTGGTTCGATTGCAGTTTTGTGGCGTATAGCTATGAGGCGAAGGAATCGATGCTCGGCGTTTCGCGCGTGACGCTGGAGGAGCACGGTGCGGTGAGTCGGGAGACGGTGGTGGAGATGGTGCGCGGGGCGCTGTCGCGCAGTCGGGCGAATATTGCGGTGGCGATCACAGGAATCGCTGGACCTTCAGGCGGTACGCCGGGGAAGCCAGTCGGTACGGTATGGCTCGCATGGGGTCGCGGCCACCATCCACCAGTGACGGAGATGGTGCATTTGGACGGCGATCGCGAGGCCGTGCGGCGGCAGACGGTTGCTGCGGCGTTGGCGGGTCTGAAGAGCATCCTCACCGCGCCGCATGAGGCGTTTTGATAGGGTGCGATCATCGGCGCCGGATTCCCGAAGAGCGAACCATGGCCAAGGCTAACCTGCTGAAGACCGAAACCCGGAGCTACCTGGAGCTGATCGGAAACGGCAAGACTTATCGGGTGCCCGCTTACCAGCGAGATTACTCGTGGGGCGAGGAGCAGTGGGACGATTTGTGGGGCGATATCAACGACCTGATTACGCACCCCAATGACCGGCATTACATGGGCGCGCTGGTCGTGGAGGGCCAGTCGGATCGCGAGTTCTTGATCATCGACGGCCAGCAACGCATTGCCACCCTGAGCTTGCTGGCGCTGGCGGTCCTTTGGCATTTGCGGGATTTGGCGGCGCGCGGAATAGAGACAGAGGCGAACACCGAGCGCATGCATCAGTTGCGCGCGCGTTTCATCGGCGAGAAAGACCCGGCCAACCTGTCCGAGTCGAGCAAGCTGTTTCTCAATGCCACCGACGACGCGTTTTACCAGGACTATCTCGTTCAGTTGCGTGCCCCGTTGAACCCGCGCGGCTTGCCGGTATCGAACCGCGCCTTGTGGCAATGCTTTTCGTACTTCAAGGCGCGAATCGCCGACACTAAGCCCTTCGCGGATTCGGGCGAGAAGCTTGCCAGGCTCTTGAACGAGGCGGTCGCGCGGCAACTGATCTTTATCCTGATCACGGTCGAGGACGATCTCAACGCTTACACCGTATTCGAGACGCTGAATGCGCGCGGATTGGAGCTGTCGGCGACGGATCTATTGAAGAACTACCTGTTCGCGCGGGTGCGCGGAAAGCAGGATCAAATCGTGCTCGGGCGTCGCTGGCAGCGCTTGGTGACCACCGTGCGCCAAGATCGGTTTCCGGAGTTCTTGCGTTACCACCTGCTTTGCGAAATCCCGAAGATTCGCCAGCAGAGGTTGTTTAAGCTCGTCCGTGAGCGGGTAAAGAGTGGTGAGCAGGTCTTTGCACTGATCGACCAGTTGGAAGCACGCGCGGAACTCTTTGCCGCGGCAGGCGACGCCGATCACGGCTACTGGAAGGACCGCCCTGAAGCGCTTCCGTCGGTGCGCGAGTTGATCCTGTTTCGTGTTCGACAACACATTCCGGTGTTGTTTGCGGGCTGGCAGTGGCCGACGGAGCAATTCGTCAAACTGTTGCGATTGATATCGGTGTTCTCCTTTCGCTACATCGTCGTTGGAGGGCTCAATCCAAATGATCTTGAGCCGCTCTATCACCAGATCGCCAAGAGCATTCTGGCCGGGGTCATCACGCGTTCGTCCGAAGTGCACGCGGCCTTGCGTGAATTGTTGCCGTCGGACGACAAATTCGAACGCGACTTCGCAGAGCTGTCGGTGGAGACCAGCGGCCAGTCGGCGAAGTTGACGCGCTACATCCTTTGCAACTTAAGCAATGCGGCGGCGGGCACGAACATCGACTGGAATACTGATCCCGGCAGCATCGAGCACATCTTGCCGGAGAACCCAGGCGCAGAATGGGACGCCAGCGTTCCGACCGATCGCCAGGAACAATATGCCTATCGGCTCGGTAACTTGATCTTGCTGGAGAAGCGCCTCAATCGTGACGCTGGGAATCGCCGCTTCGAGGATAAGCTCGGGTTGTATGCGCAGAGTGCCTATCCCTTGACACGGGCTCTGCATGAGCACGCGCCGCACGACTGGACTATCGCCGCTATCGAGGCAAGGCAAGCGCAGATGGCCAAAAAAGCCAAAGCGATCTGGAAATCGGACTTCTCGGGCAGCGGAGGATAAGAGGCCCCTCAGACTGAGGTATGCGCTTTCCTGGCTTGCCGAGCAACGACCGCTACGGTTCTTCTCGGATCGCGGACTGATGGTCCGCATCTCGCAGCAGGCACGACCGCGAATGCGGACCATAGGCCAGCGTGCCTGAGTCGGTCCTGCGCTGAGGTGATGTAAGAAATTTCCTACACTACAAAGCATGTTTTTCTGACAACCGATCATGAGGCGCTATGGCATAGTGTCCTCATTCTCACGATATGAGAACGGGCCGGCGAATAACGCGGCTCTTCAACCACTCAAGCTAAAGGAATCGCCATGGACGACAACAAGCGCCGTGCGCTGTCGGCTGCACTGTCGCAGATCGAAAAGCAATTCGGTAAGGGCACCGTGATGCGCATGGGCGATCGCACCTCGGATGCGGTTGAGGCGATCTCCACCGGCTCTTTGGGCCTGGATGTTGCCCTCGGAATCGGCGGTTTGCCGCGTGGTCGCGTGATTGAGATCTATGGCCCGGAATCCTCCGGCAAAACCACGCTGACGCTGCAGGTGATCGCCTCGGCGCAGCGCATGGGTGGCACGGCGGCGTTTGTCGATGCCGAGCACGCGCTCGATCCAACATACGCGGAAAAGCTTGGCGTGAATGTGGATGATTTGCTGGTCTCGCAACCCGATACCGGTGAGCAAGCGCTGGAAATCACCGACATGCTGGTGCGTTCCGGCGCGGTGGATGTGGTTGTGGTCGACTCGGTGGCGGCGCTGGTGCCCAAGGCCGAAATCGAGGGCGAGATGGGCGATTCGCACGTCGGGCTGCAAGCGCGGCTGATGAGTCAGGCGCTGCGCAAACTCACCGGCAATATCAAACGCAGCAATTGCATGGTGATCTTCATCAACCAGATCCGCATGAAGATCGGCGTGATGTTCGGCAGCCCGGAAACCACCACGGGCGGTAATGCGCTCAAGTTCTACGCGTCGATTCGCCTGGATATCCGTCGCGTCGGAAGCGTTAAGCGCGGCGATGAGGTGGTGGGCTCGGAAACGCGTGTGAAGGTGGTCAAGAACAAGATGGCGCCGCCCTTCCGGCAGGCGGACTTCGAGATCCTCTACGGCGAGGGCATCTCGCGCGAGGGCGAAGTGATCGAGATGGGTGTGGCGCACAACCTGATCGAGAAATCCGGCGCGTGGTACAGCTACAAAGGCGAGCGCATCGGCCAGGGCAAGGATAACGTGCGGCTGTTTCTCAAAGAGCGCAAAGAGATGGCGCAGGAAATCGAAACGCGGATTCGCGAGAAGCTGCTGGATGTGAAACTGCCGGCGGTGGCCAGCGGTGGCGACGACGAATAGCCGCCAGCCAGGGAATGACAAGGTGCCGCGTCCGGCCAAGGACGTGGCGCTCGGGCTACTCGCCAGGCGCGAGCATTCGCTCGCCGAACTGCGCCAGAAGTTGCGCCAGCGCGGTTACGCCAGCGAAGAGATCGATCATGCGCTGGCGGAACTGGCCAGCGATGGCTATCAGAGCGAGAAGCGCGCGGCGCAGGCGCACGTCGACGCTGGCTTGCGGCGCGGCCACGGACCGCAGCGTATTCGCGCGGCGCTTGGCGCGGCGAACTTGAGCAAAGCGGAAGTGATGATCGATCCGGACGTCGATTGGTTGCAGCGTGCTCGCGAGCTGCTACATCGCAAGTTCGGCAACGAGCCACCGGCAGAGGCCAGGGAATACGCTCGCCGCGCGCGATTCCTGCAGGCGCGCGGATATGAGGGCGACGTGATTCGCAAGGCCCTGCGCGAGTGAGCGTCTCGCTCGGCGACTGAACAGGCACAACTAATGGCGCCGCATGCGAGCGTATCTGGGACGCGAGCGACTGTTCGCGCCCGCCGCAGTTGCACGCCGCCGCCGAACCACTGACCCTATTGGCCGCTGCTTTGCGCGACCGCCTCGGCCAGCGTGCGGAGTGTTCCGTCCGGCGCATTACCAAGTACGACGATGGTTCCGGCGGGCGTGGCGACGAATTGCTGCGCGAGCGCCCCGTTGCGCCAGGCGCTGATGCCGCTCGGGTTGGGCATCGTAAACACCGACACATAGGCGACGCCATCGGTCAGCAGCCATTGCCGCGCATTACCCATGCCTTGCACTGGTAAGCCCGACGCGATGGCGACGAAGCCGTTCTTTAGCGGCGTTATCGCCGGCGATGATGGAACGCTGCTGCCGCGGCCGAAACCGAGGACGTTGATTTTCGCCAGCAGGCGCCGCTCCAGGCGCTCGCCGTCCGCACCGATCTGATCGCTGCGTAATGGCAAAGCCGTTTCAGCGTCCAGCCACAGGCGAAGCGCGAAGCGATCGTCCTGCCGCGGCTCAAAGTCCAGGCGCTGCGCGTCGCGGCCCGCCATCCGGTCTCTGGGCCCAATCGAAACGGCATAGGCTTGCGATAAGGGTTCCAACAAGCTCGCAGAAAAACCCAGTGGGGCAACGGCAAGGCGCTGATCGCCCTGTCCCATCAGCACCGACACGCCCTGCGGGCCGCGCACCAGACGCCGATCAGAGCCATTCAGCGCCGTTACGCTTTGCTCTATCCCACTTTGCGTGACGCGCTGCCGGATGTCGTAGGCGCGCAGCTCATCGCCAGCATCGACAATCAATACGCCGTCGAAATTCAGTGCGGACTGCGCGCGCTCGGCACGCGTCAGCCACTCGCTCCAATCGCTGGCGACGGCGCTCGCGCTGAGGCCAGCCAATACCAGGGCAGCGTAAGTCCTCAAGGCGCCGGCTCGTAAGCCGCGTTTTGCAGCGGCACCTGATAAACATGCTCGCCACCCACGGTCCACGCAGAGTTCGATAACTGCCCGTGACGCAACAGCAACACATCGTTTGGCGTCAATTGAGGCGCCGGACGCAGCAGCACCGAAGAGCTGGCCGACACCGGCTGCACGCCGCCCGAAAACGCGCTCGGATCGGGCAGCATCGGGCCTGGAATGCCTTCGGGTAAGGCGCCGCGTGCAGCGGGCTGAAGCGCCAACTCCGGAGCTTGCGTCGGCGTATCCACGCGCACCGACAGCACCGCCATCAGCGCCACCGACGCAGCCAGCGCCGCGCCGACCATCGGCCGCCAAAGGCCGGATCGCTTCTTGGCCGGCGCATCCAGGCGCTCAGCGTCCAGCGCGCGCATCACCCGATCGGCGAGATCGTTCGGCGCCGAGCTTTGCTTGCGGCTCAGCACATCGCGCATCAGATGCATGCGAGTCCATGCGGCGCGCAGTTCGCCATCGTGCTCCAGCCGGCGCAGCAAGAATGCGCGCTCGTCCCGCGAAAGCTCGCCGTCCATCAATGCGGAGAGTTGTTCTTGGATGTGATCGTTCATGGGTAGTACGCGATTGTTCATCGAATTGAAGGGTCTCAATCAACCTTGAAGCAATGGCCGCAGCCGCTTGTCGACCGCGTCTCGTCCACGAAATATCCGCGAACGCACGGTACCGATCGGGCAGTTCATGACTTCAGAAATCTCTTCGTAACTTAAGCCGTCGATCTCGCGCAAAGTGAGCGCCTGGCGGATGTCTTCTGGCAGTTCCTCGACCGCCGCAAGCACCGTGCGCTCCACTTCCTGGCGAAGGTACTCGTTGTCAGGCGTTGCCGCCTCGCTCATGCGCGGGCCCTCGACGCGTTCGGCGTCTTCGGTCAGCACATCGTCCGTGGGCGGGCGCCGCGATTGGGAAACGAGAAAATTCTTTGCCGTATTCACCGCGATCTTGTACATCCAGGTGTAGAACGCGCTATCGCCACGAAAGTTCGGCAATGCGCGATACGCCTTGATGAAGGCCTCTTGCGCCACGTCCTGCGCTTCATGCCAATCCGGCACAAAGCGCTGAATCAGGGCGACGATGCGATGCTGGTACTTGCGCACGAGCAGATCGAAAGCGAGTCTCTCGCCCGCCTGCACACGCTCGACCAACGCCGCATCGATTGCCGCCTCCTCCACCGCGCCTCCTACCCGTTGTAGCGGCGCCTCGGGCGTCCGCGGAATGATCCGCAATGCTGTCACGATCCCCATCGAATGTCCCGGTGTCCGGTGTATACGACGGCATTGACTGGCGCGAATGGCCGGAAGTTCCCTGGCGACTTTGTCGACCTCGCATGCGTATCGTAGCGTCATGCCTGCCTCGATCCGAACGCCCGCGCTGGTTTTGCTCCTGCTCGTCGCAGCGGCCGGGTTGTGTTGGCTGCTCTGGCCTCACTCGCCCGATCAGCCGTATTGGGATCGCGCCCTGCTTGCGCCGCTGTCCAACTGGACGCACCCATTGGGAACCGACGCCATCGGCCGCGACTTGCTGGCCCGCGTTGTGCTGGCCACCGCGATGTCGATCGCGATCGGACTTTGCGCTGGCGCTTTGGCGGCCATCATCGGCCTGCTGGTCGGCGCGGCCGCTGGCTATCTCGGCGGGTTTGTCGATGAGCTGCTGATGCGCGCGGTCGATGTGCTGTTGGCGCTGCCGCTGCTGCTGATCGCGATCCTGTTGCTGGCGTTCTTCGAGCCGAGCCTGTGGGTGCTGATGTTGCTCGTTGGCGCCTTCGGGGCGCTCGATGTAGCGCGCACGATGCGAGTGGAAGCGAGGCGTGTGGCGAGCCAGGAGTTCGTGCTGGCAGCGCAATTGCAAGGCCACAACAGCCCGTACATTCTGACTCGCCACGTCGTGCCGAACTTGCGTCCAGCGCTGCTGACGGGCATCAGCGTCATCGTGCCGCAGGCAATCTTGGTCGAGTCGTTTCTGGCCTTTCTCGGACTTTCCCCGAGCGAACGCATCGGCAGTCTGGGCAGCCTTTTGGCCGAAGGCGTGCAGGATATGGCCTATGCGCCATGGATGCTCGTGGTGCCGGCGCTGGCGATGGGCACCGTGCTGCTTTGCTTTGGCTTGATCGGCGATCGTTTGCGCGATGCGCGCCGAGCGGCGCGCGGAGACGAGGCATGAGCTTGTACGTCGACGAGTTATCGGTGCGCAGCGGCGCACGTCGTCTGGCGGGACCGGTCAGCTTCGAACTTGCGCAGGGCGAGACGCTGGCGCTGGTCGGCGCTTCCGGTAGCGGCAAATCGCTGACGGCGCGGGCCTTGCTCGGCCTGCTGCCGCCCGGGCTCGATGCGCAAGGGACCGTCGCATGGCGTGGCGCAAAGCTGGACAGCGAGGCGGACTTTCGGCGCTGGCGGGGCGCGCAACTGGCCTACGTGTTTCAGGATGCCGCCAGCAACCTGCACCCGCTCAAACGTCTGGCCACCCAACTTCACGAGTGTTCGATCGTGCATCGCCCGGCGTTGTCGCGAGCGGCACGATACGAGGCGATCGGCGCCGCGCTGGCAGCCGTACGCCTCGATCGCTCGCTATTGCAACGTTACCCGCATGAGCTGAGCGGCGGGCAACGGCAGCGCGCGCTGCTCGCCCTGACTCTGCTGCCAGAGCCGACGGTGTTGATCGCCGATGAGCCGACCAGTGCGCTCGACGCCACGTTGGCCGGCGAAACACTCGACCTGTTGTTTGCGGAGGTTCGCCGTCGCGGGATGGCGCTGCTGCTCATTACGCACGACGCAACTGCCGCTGACCGCTGTGATCGAACGTTGCGACTCGACGCGGGCGCACCCACCTCACTGCCGATTCGCCGGCCGCGCGCGTTACAGCGAGAGGAGGTCGCAATCGAAAGCAGGCGACTGAGCGTCGTTCATCGAAAGCGTTGGTGGCGGCAGGAGGCCGCCGTACTTGAGCGGGTCGACTTCAATGTTCACCGCGGCGAGCGGGTCGGCGTGCATGGCGAATCGGGTAGCGGCAAATCGACATTGGCGATGGCGTTGCTGGGTCTCAAGCCGATCGTGGCGGGCGATGTGCGTTGGTTCGGGCTGGCGATACACGAACTGCCGGCACGCGCTTTGCGGCGGTTGCGGCCGCGCGTGCAAATGGTTTTTCAGGATCCCTATCGCAGTCTGAATCCGGTGCAACGTATCGATGCGCTGCTCGATGAAGCGCGCGGTTGTGCATATCGATCGAGCCGCGACGCAACGTCCTGGTTAATGGCGGTTGGGCTCGAGGTTGACATGGCGCAGCGCTATCCAAGCCAGCTGTCCGGCGGCCAACGCCAGCGACTGGCGTTGGCGCGCGCGTTGGCCACTGAACCGGAGGTGTTGATTTGCGATGAAGCCACCAGCGCTCTCGACGCAGCGAACGAGGCGCGTATCGTTGCGTTGATCGATCAGCTGGCGGAGGAACGCGAGCTTTCGCTATTGCTGATCAGCCACAGCGCCGCCGTCAGCGCCGCGCTCTGCGATCGCGTGGTGCGAATGGCGGGTGGGCGCGTGGTGTAGGTTGAAGAGAATCCACCGCTCGCCAACAAACAGAACCAACAACCGAAAACCCACAACCAAGAACCCACAATGAACCTCAACCTCAGCGGCAAACATGCGCTCGTCGGTGGCGCCACGCAAGGCATCGGGCGCGCGAGCGCCTTGGCGCTCGCCAGTCAGGGCGCGGCGGTGACGATTCTCGGTCGCGATCACGGGCGGATGCGCGAAACGCTCGATGTTCTCGACGTTTCAGGCGGCGGTCCCCACCACGGTCTGCTGGTCAGCAACGATGACCGCAATGGCTTGCGCACGCGCGTCGCCGAGCACCTCTCCCAACATCCGGCGCAGATCCTGATCAACAACACTGGCGGCCCGCCGCCCGGTGCCATCGCCGACGCAACCGAGGAGCAGTTTCTTGCCACTTTCGGCCAACATCTGCTGGTCAATCGCCTGCTCGCCGAATTAACCCTTCCGGCGATGCGCGCGGCCGGCTTCGGACGCATCGTCAACATCATTTCAACGTCGGTGAAAGAACCGATACCGGGCCTGGGCGTGTCCAACACCGTTCGCGGCGCGGTAGCGTCCTGGGCGAAGACGCTGGCCGGCGAAGTTGCCGCCGCCGGCATTACTGTTAACAACGTGTTGCCCGGATACACGCGCACCGCGCGCCTGGACGGACTGATTGCCAGCAAGGTGAAGGACAACCTTGATGCCGATGCGGTGGCCACCGCCATGCTTGCGCACGTGCCGATGCGGCGATTCGCCGACGCGTCGGAGGTTGCGGATGCCGTTGCGTTCCTGTGCTCGCCCGCGGCGTCCTACATTACTGGCATCAACCTGCCCGTCGACGGCGGTCGCACGATGTCGCTTTAAGGATCTCGTGTATTCAACTGCCGACCCACGGCCGCGTCAGCCGCACGAGGAGCGCTTGCAGGTAACGATGCTCGCGGGCCAGAACGCGGCGCGCCTCTTCGTAGTCGGGATACAGGGCCGAGACGGCGGTCCAGAAGCGCGGGCCATGCCCGTGTTCGATGAAATGCGCCATCTCGTGCGCCAATACGTATTCGGCAATGTGCTCGTCGGGGAACGCCAAGGCCAGGTTCAATGTAACGGCGCCCTGCGGCGATAGGCTGCCCCACAGGCTTTTCATCGGTCTGATTCGGAGGTCCTGGCAGCGCCTGCCAACGCGCGGTTCGAAATCGGCCAGCCATTGCCTGGCGCGCGCGGTCAGCGCGTCGGTCAGGCTCGCGATCAGTAAGCGCTGAACGGCGCGCACTGGTTGACTGCGATGCAGCGGCACGCGGCAATCCAGATGGTCGCTGTGGACGGTGAGCCGCGCCGGACCGTCGCTGAAGTGCACGGGCAGGAGTTTTCCGAACCAAGGTAATCGTCCCGGCCAATGCGGGTCGAGCTTCAAATCGGCCTCGGCGCGATCGAATACGCGTCGGTGCGATCGTACGGTGCGATCGAGCCAGGCGCGGTGTTCATTGAAGAACGCTTGAGCGCGAGCGAGCGAGGTGCGTTCGGGCCATACGAAAAGCACCTCGCCGCTGCCGAGCGCGAGCTTCATGCGAGCGTTCGCCGCGCGCTCGATGATCAGCGGCCATCCGTGGATTGCATCAGGAAACTCCGCAACGACCTCAATGCGCGGAATCTTCAGTTTTGCGGTCAATCGACGAACCTCAAAATCGCGTCCAGCCGCTCCAACAAACGGCGTAATTCCAAGCTCATGAGCGTGAATTCGGCGTCGAGCACGGTGGCTTGATCGGCGCCGTCCTGTGCGTCCAATTGATCGGCCACGATGTCCAGGAACTTCAGCTTGCGCAGTTTCATTTTCGCATCGAGCACAAAGCTCAACCGATCGTCGAACACCAGGCTCAACTGGCTCACCTGCTTGCCTACGCGCGCATGCTCACGCACTTCATCGGCGCCCAGATCGTGCCGCTTGCATTTGATCTGTGAGGTGTTGTCGGATGGATCCTTGAGTTCGCATTCGTCTCCGAGGGCAAAGCCCTCCGGCGGCTGACCGGCGATCAGCCATTCGGTCATCAGCAATGGCAGCGAAGCCTCGGTGGCGAGCGGGCGCGATGGGAAACTGCCGAGCGCTTCGCGCAACACGCTGGCGAAAGTTTCGCACGCCTTGTCGCTGCTGCTATCGACGATCAACAGCTTCGACACTGGATCGAAATATCCGGGCGTGCGCGAGCGCTGGATGAAGGCGCGCGGCAGCAGCTCGCCAAGCACGGCGTCGCGCATTTCCGCGCGCAGGCGCTTGCCCGGCTTGCGCCCGGTCTTGGCTTCGTGCGCGGCGAACTTGTCGTCCAGCGCATCGCGCACCACCGACGAGGGCAACAGTCGAGCCTCGGTGCCCAGATGCAACAGCACCGCGCCACCGCTACTGTGCGACAGTGCGCCGCCATCGCCGAAGGGTGAGATGAATCCGCGGGTTTCCAGCTCCAGCGGTCCTGGGCTGCGCAGCGCTTGCGCGGCCAGCGCTTCGTCAGGTTCGGTGGGTAGCGAAAAGTCGGCGGGCAATCGCAGCAGCGACGCGTTCTTAAACCACATGGACAACCTCAGGAAAAGATGGCGATTCGCCCGCCAGCCACGCATGCGCATCAGCGCCAGCGCGGCCTTGCGAGCCTAAGTTCTGGAAATCGAAGAGCGCGCGATCGGCCAGTTGCGATGGGCGCACATTGGTGATGCTTCGGAAAATGTTCTCGATGCGACCGGGGTGCTCGCGCTCCCAGGCGTGCAACATCGATTTGATGATCTTGCGCTGCGCGTTTTCCTGCGAACCACAAAGATTACACGGAATGATCGGGAATCCGCGCAAGTTTGCATAGTCGATCAAGTCGTCCTCGGGCACATAGGCCAGCGGGCGGATCACCACATGCTTGCCGTCGTCGCTCAGCAGCTTCGGTGGCATCGCGGAAATCTTGGTGCCATGAAACATGTTGAGGAACAAGGTCTCGACGATATCGTCGCGGTGGTGGCCGAGCGCGATCTTGGTGAAGCCATGATCCTCCGCATAGCGATACAACGCTCCGCGCCGCAAGCGCGAACAAAGGCCACACATGGTCTTGCCTTCAGGCACCACGCGCTTGACGACGCTGTAAGTGTCCTGCTCGAGGATCTCAAACGACACGCCGGTGCTTGCCAGGTACTTGGGCAAAACGTCCGGCGGATAGTCGGGCTGCTTTTGGTCGAGGTGCACGGCTCTGAGCTCGAAACGCACTGGCGCTTTCTTCTGCAGCGCCATCAACACATCCAGCATCGCGTAGGAGTCTTTCCCGCCGGACAGGCAAACCATGATGCGATCGCCGTCCTCGATCATGTTGTAGTCGGCGATCGCCTGGCCAACATAACGACGCAGGCGCTTGACCAACTTTTGCTGATTGACGCTCATCGAGGCGGACATAGGATCGGCTCTGCGATTGACCAGACGAAGGCGCGCGAGTCTACGCGCGCCGGACGGAAGACGTCATGGCCGGTTCCAACGCGAGTTAAGATAGCGCTCCCCTGCTTTTCGCTTCGCGGCCTATGCTGATGCTTCCAGACCCGGCCTGCATTGCTCAGAAGCTCGTCGAGCTTCGTGTCGAGCACCGCGACCTGGACGAAATGATCCAGCGCCTTGGCGGCCAGCACAGCGTCGACGAGCTCGCGCTCAAGCGCATGAAGAAGCGCAAGCTCCGGCTCAAAGACATGATCGCCGCTCTCGAGAGCAAGCTGATTCCGGACCTGGATGCCTGACAAGCGCCAATGGCTTGCGCCGTCGACGGCATCCCATTGACGGCGTCTACGTGCATAATCCGCGCCCCTTTCGCCGAGCGGCAACCGCATGGACCGGTTTTTCGAGTTTGTCGGGAATCATCCGATCCTATGGACGCTGTTTATCGGCTTGCTCGTGGCGTGGGTGGTGTACGAACTGCGCCAGGCGAAATCCGGCGCTCGCGATTTGTCGACGTTCGAGTTCACGCGCAGGATCAATTCGGGCCAGTCGCTGCTCGTCGATTTACGTCCCACCGCCGACTACGATAAAGGGCATATCCGCGGCGCCCGTCATCTGACGCCGTCGCAAGTGGATCCGGACGCCAAGGACCTGTTGAAGTACAAGCAGTCGGGCATTCTGTTGTATTGCCAGAGCGGCCTGCAGTGCGGCGAAGTGGCCGAAAAGCTACGCAAGGCCGGTTATGCAGACGTCAGCTGCCTCAAGGGTGGGTTAGCGTCATGGCTTCAGGATCAGTTGCCGCTCGAGCGCGGCAAGAATAAGTAAACTCAAGCTTAAGCCTGAGCGGAGCGTTTCACCCTCTGCGCGGGTCCAAGGCGTTGCAGCATTAAGATCGTTTGGACGAGGAGGCGAACATGATCAAGGTGTGGTTGTCGGCATTGATGTTGGGCGCGGCGCTGACGCTCGCGGTGCCGAGCGTCGATGCACGCTCGAAGAAGGAAGAGGCCAGCGTCAGCAAGAGCGGGCGTGAGGACAAGAAGCCCGAGTCGAGCCAGAAGTTCGTCAAGGCTTACGGCAAGATCGCCGACCAATACGAGGCGGAAGACTACGCTGGCGCCATCGAGGCCCTGGACAAACTGGCTGGCGGTAAAACCAGCCCTTACGAGAAGGCGAAGATCGCGCAGCTGCGCGGCTTCATCCATTACAACCAGGATGAGCTGCCGGAAGCTATCGAGTCATTCAAAGCCGCCATCGCCACCGATGCGCTGCCGAACTCCGAGCATTTCCAGCTCAAGCTCACGCTCGCCGAGCTGTATCACATGAACGAGCAGTTTGCGGAGTCGATCGCGTCGTTCGATGACTGGACGAAGGACGCCGATCCGGTCACCGGCAAGAATTGGGCGTTGCAGGCCAAGAACTATTTCGACCAGGACGATTTCGAGAACACGCTGATCTTTATCGACAAGGCTTACGCGACCGGGGATGCGCCCGAGCGCGCCTGGGCGCAGATGAAGGCCAACAGCCTGCTGTCGCTGGAACGTACCGACGACGCAATTGCCTTCGGCCGCGATGTGCTCGCCAAAGCTCCCGACGACGTGGAGTTCGTCAACTTCTTGTCGGCGCTGCTACTCGATGCCGACAAACCTCAAGATGCCGTGACGCTGCTTGAAGGCTTGCGCTCGCAGGGCAAGATCGCGCAAGAGAACTTGTACGTGAATCTGTATGTGGCTTATCGCGACGTCGAGCGTCCCAAAGACGCTGCGGGCGCGATGCGCGAGGGTGTCGAAAAGGGCGTGGTCAAGAAGACCAAGGATCGCATGATGCAAATCGGCGAGGCCTACTACGACGGCGAAGATCTGACCAACGCGCTGGTGTTCTTTCGTGAAGGCGCCGCGCTGACCACCGACGACGGCACGGCGGATCTGTACGTCGGGCAAGTGCTGTTGGACGAAGAAAAGCCGCAAGAGGCGCGAGTTGCGCTGACCACGGCGATCCAGAAAGGCAATCTCAAGCAGCTCGGCAACGCCTACTACCAGCTTGGAATCGCCGAACTCGATAGCGGCAATGAGGCGGCGGCGATTGCGGCGTTCAAAAAGGCCAAAGGCTTTCCGGAATCGCAAAAGAACTCTGAACAGGCGCTCAAGTCGTTGGGACTTTGAGCGCTCGCCGATGCGCGACGGTACTTTCTTCACTGGCATTAACTTGTGAGCCGTCGCGCGTTTGGTGTAGCTTCATCGATCTTCGCGGGAGAGGCTCGCACTGCTGCAACAATGCCCCAGGGCAAGCAGTGCGAGGTCAGATATCACGGCAATCCAAAGTGATCACTCATGGCAGATAACGACCACCAGACCCGCCAGGGTTTGAGCTTCAAACGCATCGCTGCGATCGCAGTGACGTTGACCTTCCATTCGATCATGGTAGGGCTGCTGCTGCTACCGGCCAAGGCGCCCGTAGGGCTGGTCAAGCCCCAGGAAAACACGATCGAAGTCGTGTTTCTTGAGCCACCACCACCACCACCGCCGCCGCCGCCGCCCCCACCGCCGCCGCCGCCGGAGCCACCAAAGATCATCAAGCTGGTGGAGATCAAGCGCGAGGAGCCCAAGCCCGAGCCACCGCCCGAGCCACCTGAGCAGGTGGCCGACGTGATCACCGATAATCCCGAAGGTATTGCCGTGCAGCCGCCGGCGCCACCGGCCCCGCCGAGCGATGGGCCGCGTGAAGTCGCGCCGTCTGTCGATATGTCGATGATGCGAGCACGTCCGCCGCGCTACCCGCCCGCAATGCTGCGACGCGGTATCCAAGGCGAAGTGATCTTGCGAATTCTGGTGTCGGCCGATGGCCGGCCAGAAAAAATCGAGGTCGAGAAGTCCTCCGGGCAGCGCGAGTTCGACCGCTCCGCGATGCAGGCGGCTCGCAACTGGCGTTTCAACGCGGGCGTTCGCGACGGTGCGGCATTTGCCGGCTGGGCGTTGGTGCCAGTTCGATTCACATTGGCTGATTGACCGAGACCTTTATGCAAGATCAAGCGCCTCCCGCTGCACCCAGTGTCGATCCGGCTGTAACGCCAGTCGACCCCACTGGCCTTGCGCCAGCTGCGCCGCCGGTCGATCCGGCGAGTCTTGACGTGTCCTCGCAGTTGCCGCCAGGCATGGACCGGCTCGACGTGATGATGGGCAACACCGATTCGCTGGCCCTCACCAAGATGGGTTTCGCGCATTTGGTGCAAAACGCCGATGTGGTCGGCCTGTTTGCCTTCATCGTCATGGCGGTCATGTCGATTCTGGTGTGGTACTACATCCTCTACAACGGCCTGAAACTGGCCGCTGTGTTGATCCGCGGGCAGAAACTGATCAACGACTTCTGGGATGCGGCCTCACCGCGCGATGCGGTAGCTCGCCTCAGGGAAGAGCCGGAGTTCGAGCCCTTCAGCAAGATCGCGCTGGATGCCGCTTTCGCCGCCGAGCATCATTCTGATGCCCTCGGCGGTCGCATGGCCGAAGCCTTAAGCCGTCATGAGTTCATCGATCGCGCAATTCGCAGCGCCGTGCAGCGCGAAGCGGCGCGCTTCGAATCGGGCTTGACCTTGCTCGCCTCCGTGGGATCGACGGCGCCGTTCGTGGGTTTGTTCGGGACCGTATGGGGCATTTATCACGCTCTGATCAATATCGGTATGCAAGGTGAGGCAACGCTCGATGTGGTCGCCGCGCCCGTTGGCGAGGCGCTGATCATGACCTGCATTGGCCTGGGCGTTGCCATCCCATCGGTGCTTGCGTACAACTACTTCGTTCGCAGCAACAAGGCGTTGAACGCACGTTACGCCGCTTTCGCGCATGACCTGCTCGACTATTTCGCCACCGGCAACCGCGCCGGGCGCGGTCAGCGATTCGGCACGCGTCAACACGTGCCGAGCACCGGCTAAAGGAGAATTCCATGGGCATGAGTACCGGCGGTGGCGGCCAGCAAAACGCCAATCCGATGACCGATATCAACACCACGCCGCTGGTTGACGTGATGTTGGTGCTGCTCATCATCTTCATGATCACCGCGCCATTGATGCAGAACAAAGTCCCGATCTCGGTGCCCGAAGCGCCGAACGAGCCGGACTCGGTGGAAGAGAAAGCGGTCACCTTGAACATCCAGGACAAGGGTGCTGGCATGGTGCAGTATTACTGGGGCGATGATCCGATCAGCATCGAGGGCCTCGAAGCGCGCCTCGCGTTGGAGGCAGTGAAAAAGCCCCAGCCTGAGATCAAGATCCGCGGAGATCGTTCCGTCCAGTACAAGCATGTTCGCGCGGCGCTCGATCTGGCCAAGCGTAAGGGCGTCAGCAAGATCGGCTTCGTTACCGCCCCTGGCGAGTAATCTTTCGGAGATTTGATATGGGCATGAGTGCAGGTCCGAGCAGTGGTGGCGGCGGTGGTTCGCCGATGGTGGATATCAACACCACGCCGCTGGTTGATGTGATGTTGGTGCTGTTGATCATCTTCATGATCACCGCGCCTTTGCTTGCGCACAAAGTGCGCATCAATTTGCCGCAACAGTCCACCGATCCGGCGGACAAGAGCAAGATCGAACAGAAGCGGCTTGAATTGCGCGATCTGGGCGGCGCCGTCGAGATCCGCATCAACAATGATCCGATCAGCAAAGAGGTGTTGTTCGCCGAATTCCGCGAAGTCGGAAAGAAGGTGAAGGACGATCAACCTGAATACAAGCTCGAAGCGGACGAAACCATTCCGTATTCGGCGATTGCCGACATCCTGGCAGCCGCCAAGCGCTCCCGCGTCGAACGTATCGGATTCGACAACTTGGCGACGCCCGGCGGTGGAGCAGTGGCGCCCCCGCCTGCCGGCTGAGGATTGTTGCACCGTCTGCAAACACAACGCCCGCGAAAGCGGGCGTTGTGCGTTTTGGCGAACGCCGGAGCCCCCATGCGAGAATCCTCGTGTGTTCGATTCCGCCCTATCGTTATGCGCATCCTTTTCGTCGCCCTGTTGTTCGCCAGCGTTGCCAACGCCGATCCTTACGATCTGACTTGGAGCTTGCGCTTCGATGGCAAGTCCAAGACCGCGCAAGGTGCGCTGACATTGGGGCAGGGCAGCGAGCAGCTCAAGCGCGTGAGCTTTGCGTTCCCGCCGGCGTATTCCGAGGTCCAGGCCAACGGCACGCTGACCAGAGCGGCGGGACGGATGGTGTGGACGCCGCCATCCAAGGGCGGGCGGATCAGTTGGCGGGTCAAAATCAGCGAGCAACGCGACAACGGCGCGTACCGCAGCCTGCACGCAGACGACTGGGCGATATTTCGCGGCGATCGGGTTTTTCCCAGCGCCAAGGTCACGGCAACCAAAGGCGCCACCTCGCGAGCGCGCTTGCGCTTCGATTTGCCAAAAGGATGGCATCTGGACACGCCGTATTTGATGGCCGATGACGGCACATTCCGTGTTGAAGAACCTGCACGGAAGTTTGATCGGCCGGTCGGTTGGATGTTGGTCGGCAACATCGGCACTCGGCGCGAAGTGATTGGCGGAACTGAGATCAGTCTGGGTGCGCCCAAAGACGAGGGCATGCGCCGCATGGATATGTTGGCGTTCTTGAATTTCACCTTGCCGGCAATGAAGGATGCCTTTGGCGTCATGCCGGAGAAGATCTTCATTGTCAGCGCGCCCGATCCGATGTGGCGCGGTGGCTTGTCGGCGCCGCGCTCGTTGTATCTGCATCTGGACCGACCCATGGTCAGCGAGAACAACACCAGCACCTTGTTGCACGAGTTGACGCACGTCGTCACGCGAATCACCGGGCAGAAGGAAAACGACGACTGGCTCGCCGAAGGCCTCGCGGAGTTCTACGCCGTCGAGCTGTTGTATCGCTCGGGGGGCATGACCGATGAGCGCCATCAGCGCACCATCGACTGGCTCAAAGACTGGGGCAAGAACATCAAAACACTGCGTGTTGATCGGTCCAGTGGCGAAATCACGGCGCGCGCGGCGACGTTGGTCTATGCCATCGATCAGGAAATTCGCCGCAAGACCAACGAGGCGAAGAACCTCGATGATGTCACCCGACGTTTGATGCGCGAACGAAAGGTCAGTACCCAGGAGTTCATCGATGCTTGCGAGAAGGTCGCGGGCGGGCCGCTCACCTCGCTGAAGACGCCGCTGCTTAAACCATGATTCGTGCGCTATTGCTTGCGACGACTTTGGCCGGCTGCGCCATGGTCCACCGCTACGAAGCGCCGGATGGACGACCCGAAGCGCTGGTGTCGTTCGTCGCGCGCGACGACGATGCAGCTTGGAGCGGCGCCTTGTATTGGGTCGATCCGTCGCGACCCTGCTCGGCGACGCCCAGCATCGCGCTGGTGCGAGGCGAAAGCGATCTGATCGTCTCCTCGCCCACGGTGTGGAATCTGCCGATCGAGGCGCGCGACCCGGTACAACTGCGCGCAGAGCTGCGGGCCGATAACGGCACCCGCGTAACCTGCAGCGGCGATCTCAAGTTCGCGCCGGTCATCGATGGCAAGTACAAAGTGGATATCGATGGTCGCAGTGGCGGCTGTCGCATCGTGCTCAGCCAGAACAATCGGTTACTCAGCGCCGATAGACCGGTCCCGGACTGTCGGTAAGCCTGGCAAAACCGGCGCGGTTCGCCCATTGCTCCGGCCGCTCGTTCAACCGATGATGGCCTACATTCCCCGCAAGAAGGACGCAACGATGTTGCCGGATGCCGCTCAAGCGCTGTGGAAGAGCCTGCGCAAGGCCGATCGTGCCGCCGTGAAGGCGCGGGTTGCGGCGCTGAAGAAGCGCATGCCCGATGCCGAGCCGGAGGAATTGCATCGCCTGCTGGTGCAAAGCAAATGTCTGCAAGCCGGCGCTATCGGCGCGCTGTCGGCGACCATGGAACTGCTGCCGGGCGCCGGCAAGATTGCTGGCATGTTCCTGGGTCCAGTGATCGATACCTCCACAGTCGTGGCTTTACAAGCCGAACTGGTGCTGGAGACCTTTGCCGTTTACGACGTGGAACTCGGCGAGGCAGGCGAGCGATTCTCGATTCTCGCCATCGCCGCCACCAATGTCGGGGCCACGCACGCATCGAGTATCGTCGCCAAATTGCTCAAGCGATACGCAGGCGCGGTGATCGGCGGCTTCGTATTGAAGCGCGCGTTGCCGATCACCAATATCGCAACCGCGGCCACAAAGAACATCGCGCTCACCTATGCAGTCGGCATGCGCGCGCAGGCCGTCGCGAAGTTCCGCGATGCCGAGCTTGAGGAATGGCCGAAGCTGATGAAACAAGTGACGAACATCGACGAAGGCACGCTGGTCGAATGGGCCACCAGTGCCGCGCGTACTGCAATCGATCAGGTGCAGGAGTCGGCCAAGGCCTGGGTCGGTCGCGTCTCGGGACTGCTGCCGAGTTTGCCGGACTTCGGCAAGCTGGTGCCGAAGGGCGACCAAAGCGAGGTTGATGCAACCGCGCCCACGAAAGCCGGCAAGAAATCCAAGCCAAAGCTGAAGGCGGCCAGCGAAGCGCCGGTCAAATCAGCGCGCCGCGTAATGCCGACGTCCAAAGCGGCGAAGCCGGCGAAAGCGACAAAGCCGACCAAGGCAAGCGCACCCGCGCGTAAGCCAAAATCGCGGCGACGCCCTGACCCAAATCCTTGATCAGGCAGCGTCGGCGATTCGGAAGCCTTGGGCGTCGCGCGCTGCCCGCGGCGGCGCTGCCTGCCGGTACCATCTGGCCTACGCCGTGCGCTCGAGAATCGCGTAGAAAAAGCCGTCCTCATCGCCTTCGCCCGGCAGGTTCTGAAATCCGGCACCGGTATCGTGGCCCCAGGTCGCGTCCAGCATCGGCAGTAGTCGCGCCTGTGGCGTCCGCGCAAGGAATGCGGCGATCTGCTCGCTGTTTTCGGCGCGCAGGATGGAACAGGTTGCATACACCAGTCGCCCGCCAGGCTTGAGCCTGAGCCATAAACCGTCGAGCAGCCGCCGCTGCTCGGCGACGAGCGCGGCCACATCGCTGGATCGCCGCAGCAACTTGATATCCGGATGACGACGAATGACGCCGGTGCCGGTGCAGGGTGCGTCGATCACGATACGGTCGAAGTCCGCACCATAGTGATGCGACACCGAATCGGCGATCAAGATTTCGGCGTCGATTCGACAGCGCCCGAAGGTGTCGCGCAAACGCTGCACGCGCGCTGCGTCGCGATCCACTGCAATCAACTCGATGCCCGGAACCGCTTCTGCCAGCGCCGCAGACTTGCCGCCCGGTGCGGCACACGCATCCAGCACTCGATGACCAGCGCGCGCATCAAGCGCGCCAACGATGCGCTGCGCCGCAGCATCCTGCACCGACACCGCGCCAAGGGCAAAATCTGGTAATCGATCGATCGCCACTGGCGCAGCCAGTCTGAGCGCATGTGGCGGTGCAACAGGCGCACTGCATTCGATGTCGATCGCTGCGAGCCGACGACGATAGGCGTCGCGACCCGCGCCCCGCGCGTCGACGCGCAGCCACATGGGTGGGGCAAAATTGGCTGCGGCACAGATGGCGTCGATTCGCCCCGGCCAGTCCTTGCGCAATGTGTCGAGCAACCACGACGGGTGCTCATAGCGCGCCTCGATCTCTTCCAGAGCGCGCGCCTCAAGCGCGCCGCGCTCGCGTTGAAAGCGCCGCAGCAGCGCATTGACGAATCCCGCCGAACTCGCCTGAATCGAACGCGCGGCAGCCACGCTCTCATGCACGGCGGCATGCGGCGGCGTCGACAAGAATCTGATTTCGGAGAGCGCTACCTGTAGTAGCGCCCCGATCAGCGGTTTCGGTCGACGCTCGCATAACAACGCGATCAGCGCCGCATTCGAGTAGTGATTGCGGCACGCTGCATACAACAGGGCCTGTGCGAAGGGCCGATCCTCGGGCGTGAACGCGGTTAGCGCCACGTCGAGGTTAGCGCCGTCGAATACGCGCTTGAGTGCGCGCGCCAGTTCAGTGCGCAGCATGCCCGCTTGTCGGTCGTGCTTTACGGGAGCAGCTCACGGCGTTGAGCCAGGGCGCGACCCACGGGCGTTGGCAAAGTCGGCCGCATCGATCACGCGCCCGCCAGCGCGCTGCAGTTTCAGGATCGCCAGGGCACCTGAGCCACACGCGATCGCTAATCGGCTTCGCGAATGCCGCACCACTGCGCCCGGTGTGCCGCTCGCATCCACCGGCTCTGCCGCATGAATGCGCACGCGCTCGCCATCGATCACGGCTTCTGCGATGGGCCATGGATTGAAGGCGCGAACCTTGCGGTCGATCGCTTGCGCGCTCTGCGTCCAATCGATCAGCGCCTCGGCTTTGTCGATCTTGTGCGCGTACTCGATTCCATGGGCAGGCTGGATGCGGGGCGACATCTCCACGCCGCGCTGCACATCGATCAGGGCCTGCTTCAGGAGCGCCGCGCCGAGTTGCGCGAGGCGATCGTGCAAACTTCCCGAAGTGTCATCCGCGGCGATCGGCGTGCGCACCTCACGTAACACCGGTCCGGTATCGAGGCCGGCCTCCATCTGCATCAAGTCCACACCGGTTTCCGCGTCGCCAGCGAGAATCGCGCGCTGGATCGGCGCCGCGCCGCGCCAGCGCGGCAGCAAACTTGCGTGCAGGTTCCACGCGCCGCGGGTTGGCATTGCCAGCACCGCTTTGGGCAGGATCAATCCATAGGCAACAACGACCATCAGCTCGGCGCGATAAGCGGCCAGCTTATCTTGGACATCTGCGGGTTTGAGCGATTCCGGCTGCTCTACCGCGATGCCGGCTTCCAGCGCGCGCTGCTTGACGGGGCTTGCCGTCAGCTGCCGACCGCGGCCGGCGGGACGATCTGGCTGCGAATACACCGCCACGCATTCGCAGGTGTCGAGCACGGCCTCCAGCGCAGGCACCGAAAACGCCGGCGTACCGGCAAAAACTACCCGCATCTTTACGCCGCCTGCCGACGGCGCTTATCGAGCTTGCGCTGCACCATCTGCCGTTTCAGCGGCGACAAGTAATCGACGAACACCTTGCCGGCGAGATGATCCATCTCGTGCTGGATACATACCGCCAACAGGCCAGTGGCTTCGATCTTCTGCGGCTGGCCGTGGCGGTCCATGCATTCAACTACGATGCGATCGGCGCGATCGACATCGGCAAATATCCCCGGCACTGACAAGCAGCCCTCTTGATAGGTTTGCGCACCCTCGCGCTCGACGATTTTCGGGTTGATCACGACCAGCGGCTCGTTCTTTCCTTCGCTGACGTCCATGACGATCAGCTGCCGATGGTCGTCGACTTGCGTCGCCGCCAAGCCGATGCCCGGCGCCGCGTACATCGTTTCGAACATATCGTCGATCCGCTTTTGCAGTGCGGCATCGAAGCTCGCAATCGGCTTCGCCACCGTGCGCAGGCGGTCATCGGGGAATTCGAGGATGGTCAGCAGGGCCATATTCGTCAAACTCAGGAGTCCTATGGCGTGTAAGGTAGTACGGTCTCGGGGGAAAAGTAAAAGGGTGACGCGTGTTCGCTCCGGTCGTAGTTCAGCGAAGCACGCGAGAAGTGTGAATAAATGCACGCCGAACGAGTGGCTGTCCGGTTGCCGCCAGGGCTCAGAGACAGCGAACTCCAAATTTCTGTAACGAGAGCACAAATTTTTGCAAGACTGCAAAAGCCGTGGTTGCGCATTGTTCGCTCACCCAATCACCAATCACGGGAGTTCACAATGTACAAGAGTCTCATCACAGCCGCCGCCGCCGCGATGCTGGCATTTGCAGCGCCGTCCCAAGCCGCCAGAACCGACAGCGTGTTCTTGCTGCACGGCTATAACGACAAAGCCAACAGCAGCGGCCAGGGAGATGCTTGGGATTGCACCGCCAACTGGGCGAACCAACGTAATGCGCTGCGCGCCTTTGGTCACACCGGCCGCGTTCAGACCATCGGCTATTACAGCGACAACAAGAACTGCGACCGCAATCTGGCCAGCACGGTCTACACCAAGAACTTCGCGGGCGACGCCGGCGTATCGCGACAGGGCGGTCCGGCCAATATCCAGTTGCTGACCTACGACACCAGCATGACCCACGTCGCCTATCGCTTCGCGTGGGCCGCCGCCAGGGAATTTCGCGATTCAGGACGGCCGATCCATGTCATCACCGACTCGCTGGGTGGACTGATCGTGCGCCAGGCCGTCGCAAAATCGTCGCTCGGCGATCCAGATTTCCCGACGCTGGCTCAGATGCAGATCATGACGGTGCACAGCTACGGCACGCCGTTCTATGGCACGCCAGCCGGCTCCTTGAGTGGCACCATCCAGGGCGTGCAGGCGCGCGTCGGTTCGGACTTCATCAACACGTTGAACTCGACGGCCTATACCCGCGTCGGCAGCGCACGTTGGTACAGCTACACGTCGCGCTATATGTTCACCGACGGCGATGGCTTCATCAAATACGACAGCGCCTGTTGGTTGAAGGCCAATCTGTGCTTCCAATACCGCAATCCGGCCTACTTCCACGGTGGTTACAAGGACGACAGCAATTTCACGACGCGTCGCAGCGGTGCCTACATCCTGAAGAGCCCGGGCCTCACGCCATGGCTCGAAAACGATCCGCGTAGCGACATCGGCGCGGCCGGCGTTGCCGCCAGCTACGTGGTCGCCTTTTGACCTCACGCCAAACAGGAATGCGCCTGGCAGGCTGTGGCGAAACAGCCTGCTGGCGCGAACCAGCGATGGTTCGCGCATGGATCAAGCACAGCGCTTGATCCATGGAGAGCGAGACCGGGCGTGCGCCGGACTCGCGACTTGAGACACGCACAGTATGTGCGTTTCTCAAGACCGTGCCAGGTGGCGTCGGTTTGCCGTCGCCACCAAGGCCATGGGGGCCATCCCCAGGCCGTGGGACCTCCGGTGGTTCACTCGCTGCTATTGTTCGACGGCCCACCACCGAGCGCCCGCCATGAACGAGAATCCTTACGCTGCACCGCAGACCAGCGTCGCCGACCCGGTTGCCATCGGCGCTGGTACGATTCTCGATGCGCCGCGTGCATTGCCTGCCGATCATGGTACGACCTGGATCGCCAAATCCTTCGAGCTTTTCAAGCGCGCACCGGGATTATGGATTCTGCTGATGATCATCTTTATGGTCATCAGTTTCGCGGTGCAATTCGTGCCCATCCTGGGTCCGCTGCTCGGAAGTATCGTTTATCCGATCTACGGCGGGTTCGCGGCGCTGATGCTGGAGTCGCAGCGGTTGACCGGACGGGCCAATGAACAAACATCGCTCGATCTGCTGTTCCAACGTTTGCCGGGCCTGGCGCTGCTCGGTCTGGTGACCTTTGCAGCGACGATGCTGATCATGATCGCGGTTTTTGTGCCGGTGCTGGGATTTTCATTCCTCAAGGCGATGTTCGGCGGCGAAGTCGATCCGAACATGGCAACGGATATCGCCCTGCGACTCATGCTCGCAGTGTTGATCACGATGGCGTTGATTGTCCCACTCAGCATGGCGTCGTGGTTTGCCTCCACCCTGATCGCACTGCATTCGATGCCGATCGTTGAGGCGGTACGTAAAAGCTTCGAGGCGTGCCTGCGCAACATCGTGCCGTTCTTGCTGTTCGGCATCGTGATGCTGCTGCTGGCGATCGTCGCGACCATCCCGATGATGCTGGGGTGGCTGGTGCTCGGTCCGATGTTCTTGATCAGCATTTACGTCGCCTACAGAGATATCTTTTTCGAGTCCTGAGCGGCGCATCGTAGAGATTCGCAATTCCGTTGCAATCGGAGCGCGCGCGTCGCGCTATCGTCGCGCTTCCGCCGCTTCGAGGTCCGCCATGCGCCGACTTGCTCTGGTTTTCGCGATGCTGCCAACTGCCGCATCGGCGCTCACGCTCAATTGCGGATCTGTATTCGACGCCGAAAACGCGCGCTGGCTGGGCGCGCACCGTATCGAGGTGGAGAACGGCAAGATCACCGCAGTGACGCCCGGCGCGGCGCGCGATGGCATCGATCACAGCAAGGCAGCCTGCGTGCCAGGCTTCATCGATTTGCACACGCATATCAGTAACGAGGCGTCGGGACCAAATTCGTACAGCGAAGGTTTCCGCATGAATCCGGGCGACTACGCGTTACGTGCGGCTGCGAACGCACGCAAAACGCTCGCAGCCGGGTTCACCACAATCCGCGATTTGGGCGACACCGATGGCGCATCGATCGCCCTCAAGCGCGCCATCGAACAGGGCATCGCCGTTGGTCCGCGCATCATCACCTCTGGCAAGTCGATTGCCACCACCGGTGGCCACGCGGACCCGACCAACGGCCGCAGGCTCGATCTGCAGGGCACGCCGGGGCCGGCCGATGGCGTGATCAACGGACCCGAAGACGCCGCTGCTGCGGTGCGTTACCGCTATAAGCAGGGCGCCGATCTGATCAAGATCACCGCCACTGGCGGCGTGCTCAGCTATGCCAAGAACGGCTTGAATCCGCAGTTCACCCAGGAAGAAGCCAACGCCATCGTCCTCGCCGCCAAGGATTACGGCATGGCCGTAGCCGCGCATGCGCACGGAAAAGAGGGAATGCGCCGCGCTATCCAAGCCGGCGTCACGACGATCGAGCATGGCAGCTTCATGGATGAGGAGCTGTTTCCGTTGATGAAACAACACGGCACCTGGTACGTACCCACCTTGATGGCAGGCTGGTGGGTCGCCAGCAAAGCTGAGGAGCCTGGTTACTATCCACCGATGGTTGCCATCAAGGCCAAGACCATCGGCCCGGTGATGCAGGGCACCTTCAGGAAAGCCCACGCCGCAGGAGTGAGGATCGCTTTCGGTACCGACACAGGCGTCTCGCCGCATGGCATGAATGCAAAAGAATTCAAGCTCATGGTGGATGCCGGCATGAGCGGCTATGAGGCCTTGCAGAGCGCCACGTTCAACGCCGCGCAGGTGCTTGGCATGGGCGCGGAACTGGGGCAAATCAAGGTCGGCTTCATTGCCGATATCGTCGTTCTGGACAACGCCGTGCAACGCGACATCACAGCCACCGAGAGGCCGCTTGCTGTGTATCAGGCAGGCAAGGCGTATCCATGACTGAAGAGCAAGTGCCTGATCGCGAGCGGCAAGTCGTCCAGATGCTGACAACGTGTCCCTGCGAGGTTGCCGACCGAATTGCCCGCGCGCTGGTAGAAGAGCGCTTTGCTGCGTGCGTGCAACGCATCGATGGCGTGCAATCGACGTATCGCTGGCAAGGCGCTATTGAAACTGCGGCTGAGACGATTTTGCTGATCAAGACGTGTGCCGATCGCCTGCACGAAGTGCAGGCTCGCCTCGTGGCGCTGCACCCTTATGACGTACCCGAGGTGCTGACGATGCCGGTCGATGGCTCGGCGGCTTATCTGGCATTCGTGCGCGACTCGGTCTGAAACGATGCGCTGTGGATGGCTAAGCGCTGAAGCTCGCTGCGCCCAGACAATCATGTCGCACTAGAAGCCTGCAAGACGCGCCCTCAGCGAAGGCGCGCCGAGGCAGCGAGGTCAGCCAGCAGCGCCGGGCTGAAGCAACTCTTGGAACGAGCGCTCGATGCGCGTGGTTTGCGCGTGATCGGCGATCCATTCGGCAACTTGCTCGTCCATCACGCGCGATCGCAGGCTCTGCATCAGGCGCTGATCCTGCTGATACATCTGCACGACCTCGTTCGGATCTTCATAGGTCGACGCGATTGCGGCGAGCGCTGCGCGCACGCGGTTTTCGTCGAGACGCAGGCCCTGCTGTGCGGCAATTTCGTTGAGCAGCAAACCGGCGCGAACGCGCTTGCGTGCAATCTCTCGCAGGCTTTCGACCGCCGGCTCTGGTGGAACCGGCTGATTCAGCCGGCGCGCGCGTTCGGTGTTCTCGGCAATCGCCTGGCGTTGGATCGCATGCGCCTCTTCGGTTACCAGCGACTCCGGCACCTTGGTGCTTTCAAACTTCGCCAGCAGCTTCTCGACCACTGCGGTGCGCAGGCGCATCGATAAGGTCTGTTTCAGCTCGCGCTCCAGATTGCCACGAACTTCGCGACGGAAAGCCTCGACACCACCGCCCACGTTGAAGCTGGCAGCGAAAGCGTCGTCGACCTCGGGCATCACGCCCTCGTTGACCCGGGTCACAGTGACCGTGATCGACGCGGTCTTGTTCGCAAGGCGCTCATCGCGGTAGCTCTCCGGGAAGGTGGCGCTCACGGTTTTAGACTCGCCTGCCGACAGGCCGACCAGCGCGTCTTCGATTTCCGGGAGCACGGCCTTTTGACCAATCGCGGTCAATCCGCGTTCCTTGCCGTCGGCCGGAATGCGCACGTCATCGCCTTCGATGACGAACTCGAACGCAACGTAGTCGCCGGCCTGGGCAGCGCGTTCGGCAGGCTTGAATGTCAGGCGCTGACGACGCAGGGTGTCGATCATGCGATCGATGTCCGCCTCGGCGACATCGGCGACCTCACGTTCGACGACCAAATCGGACACGTCGATCGCGTCGAATTCCGGCAACACTTCGAAGGTCGCTTCGTAACTGAACTCACCCTCGTTGCTCGGAGGCGAAATGCGCGGCGACAGTGCGGGGCGCAGCTTTTCCTGGGTGAAAGCCTGAGACAAACTCTCGCGCACCAGTTCCTGCATCACTTCATCGCGCAGCTGCTGACCGAAACGCTGCTCGATGATCATCGGCGGGACCTTGCCCTGGCGGAAGCCCTGCAGGCGCACGGTCTTCGACAATTCGCGGATGCGCGCATGGATACCGTCGGTGTAACGCTCGCGCGGCAGCACTACTTTCAAGCGGCGGCCGAAGTCGTCGATCTTTTCAACTGAAACCTGCATGTACTGCCTCCGAAGCTGGAACGAGTTCGGCGCCCTACGGGGCGCGAACGATATGGTGCGAAAGGAGAGACTCGAACTCTCACGGGTTGCCCCACTGGATTCTAAGTCCAGCGCGTCTACCAGTTTCGCCACTCTCGCGGGCGTTGAACGGCGGCGGGCTCTTGGCTGCGGCTTGCGCCAGCAACCTTACGACGACCAACAACCGATTTGGTGGGCTGTCAGGGACTCGAACCCCGAACCTACTGATTAAGAGTCAGCTGCTCTACCATTGAGCTAACAGCCCAAAACCGCACGAACGTCGACGATTGATCGACGTCCAAAATTTTGGGGCGGATAACGGGGATCGAACCCGTGACACCTGGAATCACAATCCAGTGCTCTACCGACTGAGCTATATCCACCAGCGAAACTGTGGTTGCGATCGGCGCGCAACATCGTTTACCGACAAAGCGCGTTTCTCCACAACTCTGCCGTGCGCTTTGCGCGCGGCGTCCCTTCACTCAAGGGACTGAAAAACCTACCGTCGTTCACCGAACCGCCGCTCGATCGACACCAACCGAGTTACCCCTACGTCCGGCCATCGATCATCGCGCCCAAAAAAGGCGTTTGAAACATGGCGCGCCCGACAGGAATCGAACCTGCAACCCCCGGCTTAGAAGGCCGGTGCTCTATCCGGTTGAGCTACGGGCACGCGGCAAACCACCGCGCACCAATTCTAATGCATGGTCGGGGCAGAGGGATTCGAACCCCCGACTTTCAGCGCCCAAGGCTGACGCGCTACCAGACTGCGCTATACCCCGAATTCCACGCATCCGACGATTCGCTTACGCTCATCGTCCATTACTCATCGCCATCCTTGGCGAACCCCACAACGCACAACGCCCGAGCGAAGCCGGGCGTCGGTGGAGTGGTGCTTCACCAATAAGTCATCGCAGTTCCGATGCTTTTCGACCCGAGACTAGGCGCGAGTAGGAGTCATAGTAAGACTATGGCGACGACGAGCAACGACGTATTCGGGGCGAAAGGCGCAGAAAGTCGATCAGCTTATTGGAGAAATCCCACACTACCAAATGGCGCGCCCGGAAGGATTCGAACCTCCGACCACCTGGTTCGTAGCCAGGTACTCTATCCAACTGAGCTACGGGCGCTCGCGAGAGGCGGGAGTATCCGTGGCGCTCCTGGTGTCGTCAAGACTGCTTCGATCGACATTGTTCAGCGAACGCGCAGCCAAAAACTGCCGCCACCCATCCCGTGGCCGTCCGGCCGATTCAGTGCTGCGACGACATCGTGGCCGAGAAAAGTGGCCGCATAAGCGCAGCCGAACAGCACCTCAAAGCGCGTCGAAAACATCAGCAACGCTTGCAGCAGATACTGCTCGTTCCAGCTTCGGTTCTCGTCGATCACCCAGGCCCTGGGATACTCGAGCGGCAGGAAGATATCGTGCACGTGGATGACGACGCCGGATGCCAGGCGTGGGAGCACATCGAAAAACAGGAAGTTGACATCGCTGCCGGTTTTGCAAACGTGCGAGCTGTCGATGAACAGTACATCGCCAGCGACGAGTTGCTCAAAGGTTGTCGCGGGCACGTGCTCGGCTTTGGCGATTTTCAGCTCGGTCACGCCAGGAATGCCGCGACGCAGGAAAGCGCGCGGATACGGCTCGATGCAAGTGAAACGCGAATCCGACAAGTAGCGCCGCACCACATCGGCGATCAGCAGCGAGGAAAATCCTGATCCGACTTCGATGATGCTTCGCGGCTGCAGCTGACGCAGCATCACGTACAGCGCGCGCGCGTCGAGCCAGCTGAACTGATCGTTGTTGTGGAAATACGAGGTCGGCTCGTGAATGTCGCCCTCGTCCGGATAGTCGTAGTCGGGCAAGAACTTTGGAAACCACTCGCGCAGGATCTGGGTATGCAGTTCGGGCCGAAAATCGATGCCAGCCAGCGTTTGCCGTGGCGCAAACAAGGCATCGTTGCCGCTCAGATTCGCTGGATCGACGATCGGCGAGTAGAAATGTCCGTATGGAAAGATCGGTTTGGGATCGGGCATAGGCTTACCACGCCGCAGCAGCGTCGAGAATTGCGGCATCGTGATCAGCTCGCGCGGCGGCAAGCGCCGCTTCATGATTGGTTTGTGCGCCGGTGCGGCAGTCCTCGGCCTGATCGGACGGCACCTGCATGCAGTTCTTCATCTCTTGCTCGAACTTACGGTTCGCCGCTTGCGTGGCGTCGGTCAACTTCTCCTGAGCCTGGCTCTTGCGCGCAGCCAGTTCCAGCTCGCGGCGTTGGTCGTCTGGGATTTCGGCAGCATAGCCGTCCGGCGATGGCGGTAGTGGCGAAGCGGGTGCTGGCGGCTCGACGGGCGAGGCTGCTGCCGGCTGTTCGGTTGGCGCGGCGGGCATCTCGATGCTCGGCTGCGGGGGCGGCGGCGGTGCAGCCTCGCGCTCGCAGCCGGCGATCGCGATCAAGCCCGTAAGCAGCCAGTATTTAGGCTGGAAGCACTTCACCATCGAATCCCTCCTGGCGCTCATCCTTCAGCCATGCATCGATGCGTTGGACCACAACCCGCGCCGCAGGTTCAGCGCTATCGGGCACCTTGATTTCGATCAAACCCATCACCGGCAGCTCGCCCATGGCGCCCGTGAGCGCGGCGCCGACAACGAACGCAGGGATTTCCGCCGCGTCCAATGCGTCCTTGACCAGTTGCGCATCAATGACATTCTCAGCCCAATACACAGTGCGCATACATGACCGCTGTCGCAATGACAACGTAACTGTAACATCGTCTGACGCGCAGGCGACAAGCCGATCGGCGGAAGAGTCACGCCTCGGCGAAGACCGCCTATCGTTGCCACATCCCTCTACGGCGCGGCGCGCATATGAAACACGTGGTCATCATCGGCGGTGGATTCGGCGGATTGTGGGCGACGCGCGCATTGGCGCGCGAGCGTGTCCGCATCACACTGATCGATCGCACCAATCATCATCTTTTTCAGCCGCTGCTGTATCAGGTGGCCACTGCGGGCCTGTCGCCAGCCGATATCGCTGCTCCTTTGCGACACATCTTGCGGCGCCAGAAAAACGTCACCGTGCGGCTCGATGAGGTGACGGTCATCGATAAGGAGCAGCGACGCCTGGAGATGAAAAACGGCACGCTCGAATACGATTATCTGATTGTGGCCAGCGGCGCCACGCACGCATATTTCGGCCACGACGAATGGGCGCCGCACGCGCCGGGCTTGAAGACGCTGGAGGATGCGCTCGGCATGCGCGCGGCGATGCTCAAAGCCTTCGAGGCAGCTGAGCGCGAAACCGATCCGGCGGCGGCCAAGGCGTGGCTGCGCTTCGCGGTGGTCGGCGGCGGACCGACCGGTGTGGAACTTGCCGGCACGCTCGCCGAAATCGCGCGGCACACGCTCAAACGCGAATTCCGAAACATCGATCCCACTCGCGCCGAGGTACTGCTGATCGAGGCCGGGCCCAAAGTGCTGTCGGCGATGGACCCGGGGCTCTCGGCGAGTGCGCTCAAGGCCTTGCGCAAGCTCGGCGTCACCGTGCGCCTGAACGCGCCAGTGCAAGCCATCGACGCCGAATCGATCACGCTGGCCGGCGAAACGCTGGCATGCCGCACCGTATGGTGGGCCGCGGGAGTGGCCGCCAGTCCGCTCGGCAGACAGCTCACCGACAACACCGATCGCGCTGGGCGCGTCCCGGTGATGCGCGACCTGTCGCTGCCGGGCCACCCGGAGATTTTTGTCATCGGCGATCTGGCGACCCTCGCTCACCACGGATTGCAAGTGCCCGGCGTTGCACCGGCCGCCAAGCAAATGGGCAACCACGCGGCGGCGACGATTCGTCGCCGGATTCGCGGCGAGGCGGGATTGGCGTTTCGCTATCGCGACTACGGCAGCTTCGCCACGATCGGCCGCATGGCCGCCGTGGCCGATCTCGCCGGCTTCAAATTGCGCGGCGTTCTGGCCTGGTGGCTATGGCTCGCCGCACACGTGTTCTTCCTGATCGGTTTTCGCAACCGGTTGGTGGTGCTGGTCAACTGGGCGTCGAGCTACTTCACGTATCAGCGGCACGCGCGGATCGTCGGTCGCTGACGGACGCTTGCCGCGCTTGCCAGATGCGATCGCGCAAAGCGCGCAATCGACGCTCGCCGGGGCGAATGCGTGTCACCGCCCGCTCGAGATCGATCGCCCGCTCCAGCGCAGCTCGATCGCCATCCGCGAGCGCCAGTTCGACAGCAGCGCTGGCAGCGGCGAGCGCCGCATCGATGTCGTAGCGCGATAGTGCAATAGCGTGTTCGAAGTGGTCTTGACTTTCGCGCAAGGCGGCGGCCGACTCGGACTCGCTCAGCGCGCGAAGATAGGCCGCCTGGC
This sequence comes from Lysobacterales bacterium, assembly GCA_022844135.1. Classification (GTDB taxonomy): domain Bacteria; phylum Pseudomonadota; class Gammaproteobacteria; order Xanthomonadales; family SZUA-5; genus JALHMH01. Next base: position 30,266 of record JALHMG010000002.1, on the reverse strand, counting down.
CGGCGTCGAAAGCGCGTTGCGCGGCCCAACGCGGCGCCAGCGACTCGCGCCATGCCGGCAGCAGCGAAGCGGCGACGAGCAGCGTCAAGACCACGCCGCAGCCGCGCGCGATCGAGACCGAACGAGGGACGGCAGCGGTGCCCAGCGCGCAACCGATGAGCAGGAATGCCAGAGCGCGATCCGGCATCGTGGCGAACGCGAGCTGCAGGTGAAACGCATAGGCGCCGAGCGCGGCGCCGAGGGCCAGTGACTCCGCGTGGTCGCTGTGCCGCGCGTGCCTGAGAAGTGCAACAACCACCCATGCGACGAGCAGCATCGCCGCCAGGAATCCAAACGCGCCCGTCGCCAGCCAGCGATCCAGCAACCATTGATGCGCGCGATCGGCGCGCAAATCCTGCGCGGCATCGCGCGGCGCGATGTTCGCGACCTGTTGCAGCGGCGCGCTGACCTGATCGGGGCCGAAACCAACCAGCGAGCGCCAGGCGTGGTGGCGGTCGCCCTCGCTTTGGAGATCGACCAGCGCCTGATCGCCCGTCACTGCCTGCGCCGCGCGCTGCCACAATTCCAGGCGATCGTGCAGCGACTCAAGGCGCAGCGTCGCTGCCAGAACGCCCAGAGAGACAACGCCAAGGAGAGCGGCGTTTCGCCAGCGTCGCGGCGCATTGACCCACACCAGCGTCAGCGTTGCGGCTGCCGCAGCGGCCAGCCAGGCGCCACGCGTGCCAGTGGCCAGAAGTCCGGCCAACTGCACCGCCATCGCGCCCAACCACCAGCACCGACGTTGCCGTACCCACATCAACGCCGTCAGCGCCAGGGTCATCGTCAGAAAACCGGCCAGTCCGAGCGCATTGGAAAACGTCGCCGCCGGCCGCGTCGCGTGTTGCCATTCGATCGGATCGATGCCCGCGCGCTGCAGCAACGCGTAAAGCGACGCCGCTGCGCCGAGGCCGATCAACCCGCCGTACAGACGTTGTCGCGCCGCGCCGCTTTGCGCGGCTCCAAGAACCAGGAACGTCGCCATCGCCAATGCCGCCAGTAAACCCTCCGCACGCTCGATCGACCCTAACCAGGCGGCAGCAGGTTCCAGCGCGAAAACGGAGCTCAGCGCCATCGGTGCCACAACGAGGACGGCGGCCGGATGCAGCGGCAAGCGAACGATCAGGAGCAAGGCGGCACTGGCGAGCGCCATCGCCAGCAGCTTGGTCAGTTCGGGAGCGGTTGAGGTCGCAACAACGCCAAGCGCTATTGCGAGAGCGGTACCTACCGGAAGCCAGCGCGATTGCTCTTGTTCCATCATCGGGCGCCCTGACAGTTTGTTGAGCAACGCACTTCCTTTGCGTTCCCCAAGTCGTGAGGCCGGTGCTTGTCCGGACTCGCTCGCGATGGATCGATCGCTCTGTTCAGTCCATGCCGAACCATCCGTGGTTCGCGCCGCAGTTTGCTTCTCGACAAGCTGCCAAAAAAGTTGGCCCCGAGCGTTGGGGAGACGCTCGGGGCCGGGGGTTTGGGACGTCGGGTTGGGGATTACCCGCCGCCCCTGGGGTTCACTTTAGGGGAGGAGTGAACCGGGTCGAGTTGTTGCGACCCGACCCATAGATAGGTTGCCACCATCGGAAGTTCCCGGGCAGATGCCGGATGTCACTCGTTCAGTTCAGAAAGGGCTAAGAATCGCGCCTAAACTCTGCAGTCGTTAACCCCTAAGATGCTGATTTTAATTTGCTTTCGATCCGGAAACTGGCCACTATCGGTGCCATGCATTAAAGATTGCTAAGGTCGAGAGTGTGCCTGGATTTGGCTGGCGTTTAGGCAGATGAGGGAAACGTGCCGACAATGCAGCGCGGAGCTGATCGGGCCGTACTGTCACGCCTGCGGGCAGAAGCGGTTCGTCGACGCCGATCGTCGCCTCGGGCACCTGATGAGCCAGTTCTTCGAAGCGCTCACCAGTCTCGACAGTCGCTTCTGGCGCAGCATGCGGGCGCTGACATTACAACCTGGGGTGTTGTCGGCCGAGTATCTTGCCGGGCGTCGACAGTCCTTCATGCCGCCGATCACGCTGTTTCTGCTGGTCAATCTGTTGTTCTTTCTGGCGCCGCCGCTCACCGATTTCGATTTATCGTTTGTGGATCAAGTCGGTGGCGACTTAGCGGTTCGCGCTCACCCCAGAGCGGACACTTTGCCGCTGGAGGAGAAAGCGCGCATCGCCGATTACAGCGGCCAGGCGCACAGCCCCTGGACCACGCCCTGGGTTGAACGGCGTATCGCGCAAATGCGAGCCGATGACCCGGCGCTTACGGTCCGCAGCTACGCCGAACGCTATGAGCGAAGCTCATCGAACATCAGCAAACTGCTCATCATTTTGCACGTGCCGCTGCTGGCGGCGGCGATGGCTCTGATCCTGTTTCGCCAACGACGCTACTATGCCGAACACTTCGTCGTCAGCTTGCACATGATGGCGTTCATGATGCTGCTGATGATCGCCATCGGTCTGGCTTTGCATGTTGAGCTTGTCAAGCGTTACGCGCAGACGGCGATCGGGCTTGGGATCCCTGCGGTCGCGGGCGTTTACTTGTCGCTGGCGTTCTGGCGGATCTACGTTCTGCGCTGGTGGGAGGCGGTTTTCGTTGCGCTGGTATGGCTCGTGGCGTTGATGCAAATCAACGTGTACCCGTATCGCGCCATCCAGTTTGTGTTGGCGAACGTGCTGATGTGATGGGAGTCGTTGAGACTGGCCGAGCAACGGCGCACCGAAAGTTCACTTTTCGGTCTCGTCGTCGCGCACGCTCAAGACGATCAACGGACCGGCAGAAAACTTGCTATCCCGGCGTATTCTTGCGATATCGAAGCCGAGGAGGGCTTGTCATGGATCAGCCGCGCCGCGTCGAACATCAGATGACCGACAAGGGGTATGTGCCGGTGTACACCACGGCTGTGGTCGATCAGCCGTGGGCCAGTTACAGCGCCGAGGAACACCGCACCTGGGCAACGCTTTTCGAGCGCCAGATGGCGCTGTTGCCCGGCCGCGCCTGCGACGAGTTTTTCGCGGGGCTGAGCGAGCTTGGGATGAGTCCGCACAGCATTCCCAAGTTCAGCGAGCTCAACGAAATCTTGCGCGCCAAAACCGGATGGACGTTGATCGCTGTGGAAGGTTTGCTGCCGGAGCTGGATTTTTTCACCCACCTGGCGAACCGGCGTTTTCCGGTGACCTGGTGGATCCGCAAACCGGAGCAAATCGACTACATCAGCGAGCCGGATTTGTTTCACGACTTGTTCGGCCATGTGCCCCTGCTGATGCTGCCGATTTTTGCCGATTACATGCAGGCCTACGGCGAAGGCGGACTCAAGGCGGCGCGCTACGGCAACGAACCGTTGACCGAACTGACGCGGCTTTACTGGTACACCGTTGAGTTCGGCTTGCTCAACACTGCGCAGGGTTTGCGCATCTATGGCTCTGGGATTGTGTCGAGCAAGAGCGAGAGTTTGTATAGCCTGGAAAGCACTGCACCCAATCGCATCGGCTTCGATCTCAAACGCGTGATGCGCACGCGCTACCGCATCGATACCTTCCAGAAGACCTACTTCGTGATCGACAGCTTCGAGCAGCTGTTCCGCGCCACCGTCGATCCGGATTTTGGGCCGATCTACTATGAGCTGAAGGGCGCTGAGGCGTTTCCGGCGGGCGATGTGCTGGACGGCGATCGCGTGTTTCAGAGCGGCAGCGGTGAGGGCTGGCCGGTGGATGGGGATGTGTAGTTTTTTGGTTCGTGGTTGTTGGTTGTTGGTTGTTGGATGGAAAGCTGATAGCGGACGGCGACGCTTTTTGGTACGCGGACCCATGGCCCGCACGTGGCGGTTGGCGAGGTGCGAGTCGACGCTTTTTGGTACGCGGACCCATGGTCCGCTCGTGGCGGTTGGTGAGGTGCGAGTCGATCGTCGAGTAGCAAGAGCAAAGCTGCGGACCATGGGTCCGCGTACCAAAGCTGCGGACCATGGGTCCGCGTACCAAAGCTGCGGACCATGGGTCCGCGTACCAGGGCGTCGGACCTAAGCCGCCAGGCTTTCCGCCATCTGCCTCGAGAACTGGATTTCGGCCGCGCACGGCAGCGCGCGCAGCGCTTCCAATAGCGCCGGTGTCGCGCGCACGCGCCAGTCGTCGCCCAAGTCGAAGCTCATTTCGCTGTTGCCGCGCTGCAGATCGATGCGCACGCGCGTGCCGCCGCGGCTGCTGCGCAGCACGGTCTTGATGCGCTCGACGATGTTCGGCGCGGGATCTATGAGGCGCACGCGCAGCGAACGCGCCGCGCTGGCCGTGGCATCGGTCAGGCTCTGCGCGCGGCGCACGCGCAGGATCGGCGCGTTCAAGAATTCGTCCCACGCGATCTGGCCTTCGAGCACCAGGATGTCGGCCGAATCGATAAGCCCGCCGTACTCGGCATAGGCCTCGCCGGAGAAACGCGTCTCCAGTTTTCCGGAGGCGTCTTGCAACTGCACGAACGCGCTGTCGCCCTTGCGGCGCATCGGGCCCACCATGCCGGCCACGGTGGCGGTGACTTCGCCGAAGCGTCCTTTGCGTTCCTTCGGCGCACGCGCGGCAACGTCCATCAGCGAGCCGCTGGTGATCTCCGGCAACCACGGCGCAATGACGTCCAGCGGATGGCCGGACACATACCAGCCCAGCGTTTGCCGCTCGCCTTCGAGCAGCGTCAGCATCGGCTGCAGCGGTGCGTCGGGCAGCTCGATCGGTGCGGATGGTACTGCGCTCCCGATGCCGAACAAATCCACCTGCCCGGCAGCGCCATCGCGCGTGCGCTGCTCGGCAGCTTTGAGCGCGGCCGGGAGACCGGCGAGTAGCGCGCCGCGATGAGGGCCCAGGGCATCCATCGCCCCGGCCGCGATAAGTGCCTCGAGCACGCGCCGATTGAGCTTGCTCATGTCGACGCGCGCGCAGAAATCGTGGAGGTTGCGAAAAGCCCCGCCGCGCTCGCGTTCGCGCACGATCGCTTCGCTGGCCGGCACGCCGACGCCTTTGATGGCACCGAGACCATAACGAATGGTCTTGCCGCTGGCGTGGAAGTAGAACACCGAGTGATTCACGCACGGCGTGAGCACCTTGACGCCGCGCGCTCTCGCATCGGCCAGAAACTCGACTACCGCCTCGGTGCGATCCATATCCGAGGACAAGGTTGCGGCCAGGAACTCTGCCGGATAGTGCGCCTTCAAGTACGCGGTCTGGTACGCGACGAGCGCATATGCGGCGGCGTGCGATTTGTTGAAACCGTAGCCGGCGAACTTTTCCATCAAGTCGAAGATCGCGTCCGCTTTTGCCTCGTCGACACCGTTCTTCGCGGCGCCACCGCGGAAAATGCCGCGATGTTTGACCATCTCCTCGGGTTTCTTTTTGCCCATCGCGCGGCGCAGCAAATCGGCGCCGCCAAGCGAGTAGGCGCCGACGATCTGCGCCATCTGCATGACCTGCTCCTGATAGACCATGATGCCGTAGGTCTCTTTCAGGATCGGCTCGACGCGCGGGTCCGGATAGACAATCTCCTCGCGCCCATGTTTGCGCGCGCAAAAACTCGGAATCAGCTCCATCGGGCCCGGTCGATACAGCGACACCAGCGCGATCAGGTCTTCGAAGCGATCGGGTTTCGCGTCTTTTAGCAAGCGCTGCATGCCCCCGGATTCGAACTGGAACACCGCCACCGTATCGCCGCGCGAAAACAGCTCATAGGTAGGCCGGTCGCCGAGCGGCAGCCAGTCGATATCGAGCGGCGCAAGCCCTTCGACTTGCCGCCGCTTGTTGATTGCGGTCATCGCCCAGGTCAGGATCGTCAACGTACGCAGACCCAGGAAGTCGAACTTCACGAGGCCGATCGCCTCGACGTCGTCTTTGTCGAACTGCGTGACTGGCAGATCGTTGGCTGCATCGGCCTTGGCTTCCACATACAGCGCGGTGAAATCGGTCAACGCGGTGGGCGCGATTACGAGGCCGCCGGCGTGTTTGCCGGCATTGCGAACCAGGCCCTCCAGCTCCAGCGCGAGATCCAGCACCGGTCGCGCTTCGTCGTCCTCGTTGGCAAAGCGCGCCTTCAAATCCGGGGAGATGCGCTCGGGCTCTTTCTTGGATTTTTCCGATATGCCGAGCGCGTCCTCGAGCGTGATGTCGAGCGGGCGCATCGGAATCAACTTGGCGATCGAATCCACCGCCGGGAACGGCAGACCGAGCACGCGCCCGGCATCGCGCACACAGGCCTTCGCCGCCATCGTGCCGTAGGTGATGATTTGCGCGACTTTGTCGGCGCCATACGCGCCGCGCACGTAGCGGATCACCTCATCGCGCCGCTCCATGCAGAAGTCGATGTCGAAGTCCGGCATCGACACTCGCTCTGGATTCAAAAAGCGCTCGAACAGGAGTTCATAGCGCAGCGGATCCAGGTCCGTAATCCCGAGCGCATACGCCACCAGCGATCCGGCGCCCGAGCCGCGTCCGGGGCCCACGGGGATGCCGTGCTGTTTCGCCCAGCCGATGAAGTCGGCGACGATCAGGAAGTACCCTGGGAAACCCATTTTGGCGATGACGCCCGCTTCGCGTTCCAGGCGTTCGTGATACCTGGCCTCGTCCACTGCCAGCGCTTTTGCCGCGCGCAATTTGACGAGGCGTTTCTCCAGGCCTTCTTTGGATTCGCGCAGCAGGCGCTCAGCAGCCGTTTCGCCTTCGCGCGTCGGCACCTCGGGCAGGTAATAGGTGCCGGTCTGTAGCGAGAATGTGCAGCGCCGCGCCAGATCCACGGTGTTGCTGAGCGCCTCGGGCATGTCGGCGAACAACACCGCCATTTCCGCCGGGCTCTTCAGATACTGCTCGGGGCTATAGCGCTTGGGCCGGCGCGCATCGCTCAAGGTCCAGCCTTGGGCGATCGCCACTCGAGCCTCGTGCGCATGGAAATCCTCGCGCTTCAAAAAGCGCACATCGTTGGTTGCCACTGCCGGGCATCCGGCCTCGCTCGCCATGCGCGCCAAGATCGAAGTGATCTGGTTTTCGTCGCCGCGACGGCAGCGCGACAGATCCACATAAAACGCGTCGGGGAAAAGGCGCATCCAGCGCTTGAGCTTCAGCGCTGCCGTGTCGTGCTGACCGCTGGCGCAAAGCTGCGCCAACTCGCCCTCGACACCGCCCGAGAGCGCGATCAGGCCACTGGTGTGACCATCGAACCACTCGCGCTTGAGCACCACGCGATCCAATTGCCGGCCCAGCGAGTAGCCGCGCGACAGCAGTTGGCAGAGGTTCTTGTAACCAGCACGATTCGACACCAGCAACGACAGCCGAAACGGATCGCCGCTGTCCTGCACCCAGACATCGCTGCCGGCGATCGGCTGCACGCCGGCTTTTTCGCACGCTTGCGAGAACTTCAGCAGCGCAAAAACGTTAACGTCATCGGTGATCGCCAGCGCCGGTATCCGCGCCGCTGCCGCGCTCGGCACCAGGTTCTCGATGCGCAGCGTCGAGTCGCTCATCGAGTACTCGGTATGCAGGCGCAGGTGGACGAACGGCGTGGTCACAGGCGCAGCAGGCGATCGAACGGCGGGCAAAAGAGACTAGCAGCAACGCCTTCGACTGCGGGTCGCCGATTGCGGGTTGCTGCGCATCGTGCCGTTCTCTAAGCTGCGAACACGTCAACGAGGCTCAGAATATGCGAACGATGTGGTGTGCAGCGAGTTTGATCGGATGGGTTGCGTCTGCGGTCGCGGCGGCGCCGGACGACGGCTGGCGCGCAGTCGCGCACGACTATAACGAGCCGATGATCGATCAGGCATTGCCGCGCGCCAAAGCCATGCTGGCGCGCATCGAGGCCACGGCGTATGGGCGCGACGAGGTGCCGAAGGTCAAGGCGCTCCTGGAAGCGCCCAGCGTGACCAAAGGCGTCGACGCGATCGTCGGCCAATGGCGCTGCGCGTCGACGCAGATCGATCCGAGCGGCGTATTCGCCTATCCGCCCTTCAAGTGCGAGATCTTGCTCACCGAAGACGGCACCTTGAGCTTTCGCAAAACCACCGGCTCGCAGCGACGCAACGGCCAACTGTGGCCGGCCGACAATGGCAGTTACGTCTTGCTCGGCGGCTCCTCGGTCAACGACGATCCCTATCGCAGCTACAGCGCCACCTACGAGTACGCCGATGGCGAGGATGTGGAGGCTGACACCGTGGGCCTTCTGGAAACGCTCAAAGATGGCCGCATGCGCATGATCCTTGATGCCGACGAGGAACGCGTCGAGCTGTACACGCTGACGCGTTGAGCTTGGCGCTTTCGTCGAGATTCGGCTAGGCTGCGACTTGTTCTGGAACCTCCCGAATGAACTTGAAGCTTCTTCCGAAATCGATCCTCGATCTTTATGAAGTCAAAGAGTGGAAGCACGCCTGTGCGATTCTGAAGACCGATTTTCCAGCAGAATGGAATGACATCATCGAAGTTTTGGATGGCTTTCGTTTGCGTCGATCGGCGGTCGCTGCCGCGGGTGGCAGCAAGTCGGAGATCTCCAAGAGCATAGATGCCGCGCTTTACAAACGCGGTTGGATTGAGAAGCAGTTCAAGACACAACTAATTGTCGACGGTGTGGTTGTCGATTCACCGACGCACAAGATCGATTGCTACAAGAATCGAGTTGCGCTGGAGATCGAATGGAACAACAAAGAGCCGTTTTTTGATCGCGACTTGAACAACTTTCGGCTCCTCTTCGATTTGCGGACAATAAGCGTTGGCGTAATTGTGACTCGGTCCGACGAGCTGAAGGACGTTTTTCGCGACCTCGGTAGAGAGAAATCGTTCGGCGAATCGACTACGCACATGGGAAAGCTGGCACCAAAGATCCAGGGCGGTGGTGGTGGTGGATGTCCTCTACTGGTGTTTGGGATTGGCAAGCGGTTGTACTTGGAGAATGAGTGACATGGGAAGTGCCGCAACCAACTTCAACAAGTCGGTATCTGGATCGTTTGGGACAATACTCGCCGATCCGCCATGGCAGTTTACCAATCGCACCGGGAAGATGGCGCCAGAGCACAAACGGCTCAACCGCTACCCCACCATGGAACTTGACGAGATCTGCCAACTACCAATTCAGAACGCGGCTGCGGATCGCTGCCATTTGTACCTTTGGGTGCCCAATGCGCTGTTGCCTGACGGGCTCAAAGTCATGGAGGCATGGGGATTCAACTACAAGTCGAACATCGTTTGGCAAAAGGTCCGCAAAGACGGTGGCCCGGACGGACGTGGTGTGGGGTTCTATTTTCGGAACGTCACTGAGCTATTGCTGTTCGGCGTGCGCGGCAAGAACGTGCGTACTCGCGAGGCGGGCCGATCACAAGTGAACATCGTATCGACGCAGAAGCGCGAACATTCGCGCAAGCCTGATGAAGTCTATGACCTGATCGAACAATGCAGCTACGGACCGTTTCTTGAGCTCTTCGCACGCGGAACTCGACCGGGTTGGACGGCCTGGGGCAATCAGTCCCAATCCTACGAGGCGAACTGGTCAACCTATGCGAACAGCTCGACTAGGCGCGTCAATCCGCAACAGTTATCGCTAATTGAAGACACCGCGAGATCACCCTGACGATAGCGTCGCGTTTATCCCGCTAACTACGTAGTTCCGAACGGTCGCGGAAATGCTCCAGCGCCTGCGGGTTGGCGAGCGCATCGGTGTTCTTCACCGGCTTGCCATGGATCACGTTGCGCACCGCCAATTCGACGATCTTGCCGCTGATGGTGCGCGGGATGTCCGGTACCTGCAGGATCTTTGCCGGCACATGGCGCGGCGTGGTGTTGTCGCGGATGACTTTGCGGATGCGCGCTTGCAGGCTGTCGTCCAGCGCGAGTCCTTCGCGCAAACGCACAAACAGCACGACGCGCACGTCGTCTTCCCAATCCTGCGCCACGGCGATCGATTCGACGACCTCGCTCAGCGTTTCCACCTGCCGATAGATCTCGGCGGTGCCGATGCGCACGCCGCCTGGATTGAGCGTGGCATCGGAGCGTCCGAGGATGACCAAACCGTCGTGTTCGGTCAGCAGGGCCAGATCGCCATGACACCAGACGCCGGGCACCCGCTCAAAATATGCGGCCCGATATTTGCTGCCGTCGGCGTCGTTCCAGAAGCCCACCGGCATCGACGGGAACGGCTGCAGGCACGCCAGTTCGCCGGCTTGACCGCGCGGATGTTTGGCGCCTTCATCGTCGAGAATTTCCACGGCCATACCCAGGCCCCGACATTGCAATTCGCCGCGGTACACCGGCAATACCGGATTGCCGAGCGCAAAGCACGAGACGATATCAGTGCCGCCGGAAATCGATGCGAGCAGCACGCGGTCTTTGACGTCGCGATACACGTAGTCGTAGCTCTCCGGCGCCAGCGGCGAACCGGTGGACAGCAGCGTGCGCAAGCGCGACAGTTTATGCGTCTGCGCCGGTTTCACGCCGGCCTTGTCGACCGCCGAAATCCACTTTGCGCTGGTGCCGAACACGCTGATCGCCAGTTCGTCGCATAGATCGAACAGTACCTGCGGCGCGGGATGGAAGGGCGAGCCGTCGTACAGAACGATGGTGCAGCCAACGGCCAGGCCGGAGACCAGCCAGTTCCACATCATCCAGCCGCAGGTCGTGTAGTAAAAAAGGCGATCTTCGCGCTTCAGATCGGTGTGCAGCACCAGCTCTTTCAAATGCTGGATCAGCGTGCCGCCCTGACCATGCACGATGCACTTGGGCACGCCGGTGGTGCCGGAGCTGTAAAGAATGTACTGCGGGCGGTCGAAGTCGCCGAGATCGAAATCGAGTTTCTCGCTGGTCGGCGGTGCGAACGCATCCCACGCGACCGCGCGCGGTACGCTCGTCAGCTCGCGATCGCTGCCCGCGTACGGAAACACCACCACCCGTTCGACCGACGGCAGCAGCGACAAGATGCCTGAAACCTTCTCCAGGCAGTCGAATCGCTTGCCGGCGTAAAAATAGCCATCGGCCGTGATGAGCACCTTGGGGGCAATCTGGCCAAAACGATCAAGCACGCCGTTGATGCCGAAATCTGGTGAGCACGATGACCAGATCGCGCCCAAGGACGAAGCCGCGAGCATGGCGATGATCGCCTCGGGGCGATTCGGTACGAAACCGGCGACACGATCGCCGGCTTTGACGCCGGCGGCCTTGAGACCGGCGCGCATGCGCGTCACGGCTTCGGTCAGCTCGGCGTAGCTCAACTCGCGCGTCGAACCATCTTCGCCGCGGGCGATGATCGCCAGCTTGTCGTCGCGATAGCGCAGTAGATTTTGCGCAAAGTTGATACGGACGTTGGGGAAAAAGCGACAGCCCGGCATTTGTTCGAAATGCTCGAAGGCCGGCTCGATATCGCCTTTGGCGCGGATGCCGCAGAACTCCCAGATCGCCGTCCAGAACTTGTCGGGGTGGGTGACCGAATAGTCGAACAGAGCCTGATAATCGGGCACGTCGGCGCCACTGCGTTCATGCAAGAAGCGCATGAAGCGCGACATGTTGGCGCCGTCGATGCGCTCGGTGCTGGGGGTCCACAGGCAGTCGGTCATGGCGTCATCGGTTGCTGATTGGTTGGCGGGCGCAAGGTTTTGAGCGTCGAGTAGCGACGAAACTCCCGCACATCAATCACTTGCGTGTTCGAGCTGCGGGCTGGCCATCCGTGGCCATGGGGTTTACGACGTCCCTCTGGTTGCTTAATACACCAGACCCGAGGCACAACGACATGCGACGTGTGGACAGGCCACTCTGGATGCGACTGATTCGCATTCGAGTCGTGAGTCGGTTACCATTGAATTCCCACTGCTCACACCATGCTCACACTTGTCTGCCATCCCCCTCGCCTCGTTGCGCCCGCCGGCTCGCGCGCGGATCTTCGCCGTTACCGTGCCGGGCGACACTGCTCATGGTCACGGTGAGCAAATGGTCAAACGCCTGCTGGAAGTGGGCTTCGTGCCGGGAGAGGTGGTCGAAGTCCGAGCGGTGGGTCCGGGTGGCGTTGATCCACTGGCGGTGCGTGTGGGCGGCACCCAATTTGCGCTGCGGAGCCATGAGGCGGAACACATTCTGGTGCAACCGCTGTGAAGGTAGCACTCGATGAGCGTCAAATTGCGCTGCTCGGCAATCCCAATTGCGGCAAGACGGCGCTGTTCAATCTGCTCACCGGTGCGCGGCAGAAGGTTGCCAACTACGCTGGCGTGACTGTCGAGCGCAAGGAAGGGCGCTTCGAAAGCCCCGGCGGGCGCCGTTATCGCGTGGTCGATTTGCCCGGCGCGTACAGCCTCAACGCCGACGGTGCGGACGAGGCGATCACGCGCGACGCGGTGCTCGGCCGGATCGAGGGCGAGACCTTGCCCGATATGCTGGTGTGCGTCACCGACGCCACCAATCTGCGGCTGAATTTGCGACTAGTGCTGGAGCTCAAGGCGCTCGGCTTGCCAATGGTGATCGCGCTCAACATGAGCGATCTGGCTGAGCGTCGCGGTATCGCCATCGATCGGCCGCAACTGGAAAAGGCCCTCGGTGTTCCGGTCATCGCCACCGTAGGCGTCAAGCGCCATGGCGCCGATGGGCTTATGGCCCTGCTCGACTTGCAGCCGCCTGCGACCGCACGCAAACCGGATTGGCAACCGCCCACCTTGGCCGACATCACTGCCACGCACCAACGCGTGCGCGACATCCTGGCTCGCTGTGTGGTCGAACCAGCGGTCGACACGCGCATCGATGAGCGTCTGGACCGCATCGTGATGCATCCGCTGCTCGGGCTGGTGGTACTTGCGGCGGTGTTGTTCTTGATGTTCCAGGCGGTGTTCAGCTGGGCCGAAGCGCCGATGGGCTGGATCGAGACCGGCGTCGCCGGCTTGGGCGAGTTGCTCGGTCGTTGGCTGCCGGAGGGGCCGCTGCGAAGTTTGCTGATCGATGGGGTGGTCGCCGGTGTCGGCAGCGTTTTGGTGTTCTTGCCGCAAATCGTGATCCTGTTCGCCTTCATCCTGGCGCTCGAAGATTCGGGTTATCTGCCGCGCGCCGCGTTTTTGCTGGACCGCACGATGGGCCGTGTGGGCCTGTCTGGGCGCAGCTTCATCCCATTGCTGTCGAGCTTCGCCTGCGCTATTCCCGGCATCATGGCCACGCGCGTCATCGGCAACTGGCGCGATCGCTTGACGACGATCATGATCGCGCCGCTGATGACCTGCTCGGCGCGCCTGCCGGTGTACGCGCTGCTGATCGGCGCGTTCATTCCGCGCCGCGAGGTTGGCGGCGTCTTCAATCTGCAGGGCATCGTGCTGTTCGCGCTGTACCTGGCGGGTATTCTGGCTGCGATGGCGGTGGCGTGGGTTGCGCAACGCTGGCAGTCGGAGTCGCAGTACCATCCGCTGCTCCTGGAGCTGCCCACCTGGCGCTGGCCTTCGCTGCGCAATCTGGCCATCGGCATTCTCGAACGCGCGATGATTTTTCTGCGCCGCGTCGGCGGCATCATCCTGGCGATGATGATCGTCATCTGGGCGCTATCGAGTTATCCGGCGCCACCCGCAGGCGCGAGCGGCGCGGCGATCGACTACAGCTTCGCCGGCATGCTCGGCCACGCGATCCAACCCCTCTTCGCGCCGATCGGATTCGGCTGGGACATCTGCATCGCGCTGATCCCGGGCATGGCCGCCCGCGAGGTCGCGGTCGGCGCACTCGGTACCGTGCATGCGCTGGGTGCCGGTGAGGGCGTTGAAGCGCAGCTGGCGCCGCTGATCGCCGCGCAGTGGTCCTTGGCGACCGCGCTGTCGCTGCTTGCCTGGTTCGTTTTCGCGCCGCAATGCTTATCGACGCTGGCCATCGTCAAGCGCGAAACACAAAGCTGGCGCTATCCGCTGATCATGGCCGCGTACCTGTTCGCGCTGGCCTATCTGGCCGCGTTTCTCACCTACCGCATCGCGCTCGCGCTGGGGGCCGGATGATTGAAGCTTTGCTGGTTGCGCTGATCGTGCTCGCGGCTTTCGTCTACAGCGGTTGGGTACTATTACCGCGAAGCTGGAAACGGCGCTGGTTGCGAGCGCGCGCTGGCCGCGCCTACCAGCATGCTCTCAATGCCGGGAGCGCGTGCTCCAATTGCGGCGGGCGTTCGCGGTGTGGCGCTGAACGCTGAAACCTGATGTCGTCGCCACCGATGCGCAGCTTGCTGCGGCGCAGCGCACAGTTCCGGTCGAGCATCGCTTGCGTGGGCGGTCAAGCGATCCTCGGGCAGGGCGCATGGCAGATAGTATTCGCGCTGGCTCGTCGCCAGCGATGCGCAGTGGGTTCGAAATTGCCTGTCGGGTCCCACTGACGTTCGCTTTACTTCGATCAAATCAGGTCTTTGCAGCATGAACAAGAATTGGATGACGGTGATCGCCGCCGCTGCGCTCGGCGGTGGCGGCGCCGTACAGGCTGGCGTTGGAGTCTGGACCACGACCGGACCGCATGGCGGCTCGGTGACGTCGGTGGCGATCTCGCCGCAGTCGCCCAATAGCTTGTACCTCGCGCTGGGTCGCGGTGGCCTGTTTCGCAGCACAAACGCGGGCGGCACCTGGACGCGAGCCGAGGCGGGGCTGCCGGCCAGCGTTGGTCTGTTCAGTCTGGCGACGGCGACCAGCGGCAGTAATGTGGCATTCGTACTCACGGGTGGCGCCCGCGTGATGTATCGCAGCGCCGATTTCGGTCTAAGCTGGTTCCCATTACCCTCGCCGTGGACGCCCGGCAGCGGCGTCTTTTCGATCGCTGTCGGGCCGGGCGACGGATCGCGCGTTGCGGTGCTCAACGGCAGCGTCAGCTATGTGTCGACCAATAGCGGATCGAGTTGGACAACGTCGGCCGCCGGCAGTTTTGCATCTGGCCCGATGGCGCACGTGGCGATCGCCGCCAATGGCGATGTTTATGCCGCCGAGCGCAATTACAACGAAGCCACCTATGGCCTCAGCATGGTGCGCAAGAGCACCAATGGCGGCGCGAGCTGGAGCGCCGCCGGGGCCTTGCCGGATCTTGACCCAACGCCGGTCGTCCAGCCGCTGATGGCCTTCATCTCCCACCTTGCGCTGGCGCCCAGCGATGCGCAGCGGCTGTATCTGGCCGGCAATGCGCTGCTGACTTCGGCAAATGGCGGCGCCACTTGGACCGAAATTAGCCGGCCCTCCGGGTGCTCGCTGTCTCGCATCCAGGTGTTTCCAAGCAATCCCGTCGGCGTCTGGGCTGTTTGCGGCAATACGCTGGTGCGCAGCGATGATGTGACCGCGGTCCCGCCGGTGTGGGTGAGCTTCACCGCGGCGGCGAACAACTACACGGTCAATGGCACCGATCCAGCCCAGGCCAGCTCCATCGCGCTGCACGGCAGCTATCCAACCGCTCCCCAGGTCCTCGTCGGTACCGATAGCGGCGGATTGCTGCGTACCGCCAACAACGGCGGCCTGTGGTTGCCGCGAAACAACGGCTTCGAATCGACCAACATTCGCGGGCTCGGCGCACATCCGCGCGATGCCAATGTGCTGCTCGCGGGCCTTGGAGATGCATTCAACACTTCGGTTCCGATGTATCGATCGCAAGACAGCGGGCTCACGTGGGCCAACAGCGATGCCGGCCTGAACGCCGAGCAGATCCGCGCGATCGCGATCGATCCGACCACCGTGGATGCCAACCCTGGGACGGCAGAGAACTTCCATGTCTACGCCAGCGGGCGGGCGGCAGCGATCCCCAACGCGACGGCGATCGATGGCGGCGTTTACAAGAGCATCGATAGCGGCAACAACTGGGCCACGATCGACAACGGCATCGCGCTGCTGAACTTCGGCTCGGTCACGCGACCCTTCATGGGCACGGTACGCGGCATCGCGCTCGATCCGCGCAGTTGCGACAGTCCGCCGCCGACTGGCGCTTGTCCGGCTGTGGTTCCGCCAACGACGGCGAGCACGCTGAAGACCATTTATATCGGCGGCAGCGGGCAGATCGTTTCGAGCGGCCCAGATCTATGTCCGAACACGGTCAACTCCGCGCGCATTTACAAGTCGACCAACGCCGGCGCGAGCTGGACCGCGGCCGACAGCGGCATTCCGATAGGCCAGGATGACGATCCAGGCGCAGGCACCAGCTGCAGCTTCATTGCCGGCGTGGTTCCAATCATCGTCGACCCGAATAATCCACAAGTGCTTTACGCGGGCACGTTTCTGGGGCGAGATCTGAGCTCGCCGATCGAGCCCACTGTGACCAATGGCCTGTTCAAGTCAACCAATGGCGGTGCCACCTGGTCGCACAGCAGCAACGGTATGCCGCGCACAGGTGGCCCCGGCTCTTCGCATTGGGATGTGCTCGCGATTGCGATTGCCCCATCCAATTCCAATCGCCTGTACGCCTCGACCAATAACTTCCTCGGCCCAGTCCCCAGCGGCCGCGTGTACCGCAGCGACGACGCCGGCGCGAGTTGGATCCGGGCCGATGCCGGAATCGCTGGCGCCGACGTTCGCGCGCTGCTGATCGACCCGAACGACGCCTCCGGCAATACGGTATTCGCCGGCGCCGGCGGCACCGGCGCAAACCCCGGCGGCGTGTATCGCAGCACCGATGGCGGACTGACCTGGAACAGCTACAGCATCGGGCTGGCTGCCGATGCGGCGCTGGCGTTGGCCATTCCCGCCCGCGGACCGGGCGATCCGTTTCGGCTGTTTGCGGGCACCGTGGCCGGCGTGTGGGAATTCACCGAGCCGCCCGATCCGGATGGCGACGGCGCACCGACGCCGATCGAGCAGCAATCGCCCGGACCGACCACAGGCGACGGCAACGGCGATGGCGCTCCCGATGCTTCCCAATCTCGGGTGGCCTCCAATGCCGGTGTGGTGTTCGGCGTCCCCGCGAGCGCCGGTTTGGTCCCTGAGGGCGCCGGCAACAATGTTGCGTTTACCATCGACATCGTTTCGGGCGGCTGCACGCAGATCAATAACAGCGTGTTGGTGCAGCCGGCGCTGTTGCCCATCGATCCGCGCAGCGAATTGATGTCTTACCCGAAAGGTCTGGTGCGCTTCGAGCTGCCCAATTGCGCGCAGGCGACGATCGACGTGACCTTTCACGGCGCCAGCTTCAACGATGCCGATTGGACTTGGCGCAATTATGGTCCGACGATTCCGGGTGTCGATGCCAGCTTCGGCTGGTACGATTTGCGCCCACGCGTCGCCCGCCTGGATGCCGATACCTGGCGCCTCAGTCTCAATGCCGGCCAGTTTGGGGTCTATCGCGCAACACCGAACAACATCCTGATGGTCGGTGGCCCGGCGCAACTGGAGGACGATGTCTTCGCCAACGGGTTCGAGTAACGGATCCTGCGGGCGCGCGCCGGGTGTCTGCCGGACGCGCGCCACATCGCAGGGCTTCAGGCCTTGAGCAAACCCTCCGCCACCATCGCCGAATGTACCGCCGGCCGTGCGGCAATACGCTCGCGATACGCGACCAGCGCCGGCCAGCGATCCAAATCGACCTTCACCAGACGCGCCCAGCCGAGCACGGTGAACAAGTAGGCATCGGCAACGCCGAAACGATTGCCCTCAAGGTAGTCGGCCTTGGTCAGATCGGCGTTCAGCCAATCCAGGCGCGTTGCCAACTTCGCTTCCATCGCGGCGCGCGTCTCATCGGACCACTTGCCGAACAGAGTGCCCATGCCCTTGTGCACCTCGCTGGAAATAAACGTCAGGCGTTCGATGACCCGGTAGCGCTCGATACTGCCGTGAGGCGGAATCAGACCGGCCTCTGGCTTGCGATCGCCCAGGTACTGCGACAACGCCGCGGCCTCGCACATCACGGTGCCATCATCGAGCACCAGCGTCGGCACATAGCCTTTGGGATTGATCGCCAGGAAATCGGCGCCGCTGGCGGTGACTTTTTTGCCCAGATCGACGCGCTCGATATCGAGCGGCAGACTCAGTTCATGGGCAAGAATGTGCGGCGAGAGCGAACAGGCGCCCGGAGAGAAATAGAGTTTCATGCGGTTCCTTTGGTTGAGTTGGTCATGATCGGGGCAGGTCGCACGGAACCAAGGCGATTCACGTTTGACGGCCGCCCTCGGGTTTGTCTGAGTCAAATTGGCTACAAAGCGGCAGATTCTTTTGAAGTTCCCTTGAGTCAAATGGCGCGCGTAGCGCGGGGATGCGGCAACTACGCTGCTGAACGCAGCAAACAATGCTCGTCGGACTAAGGTGGAGCCTCGATAGAATACGCGGCCAACCGGCGAGCGTACCTATGACCATCCTGATCATCGACGACAACCCCGCCATTGCTACGGCCCTCGATCTGCTGCTGGGGCTGGAGGGTTTCAAGACCCTGGCTGCCAGCTCTCCCGAGGACGGACTGGCCATTCTGGTGCGCCAATCGGTTTCTCTGGTGATCCAGGACATGAACTTCAGCGCCGATACGACCTCCGGCGAAGAAGGCATCGCGCTGTTCAAGCGCATTCGCGATCTGAAACCGGACTTGCCGGTGATTTTGCTCACCGCCTGGACGCACCTCGATCAAGCGGTTGAACTGGTGAAGGCTGGCGCGGCCGATTATTTGAGCAAGCCCTGGGACGACGCGCGCATGCTGACGACGGTGCGCAATCTGCTTGAATTGGCGGAAACGAGCATGCGCGCAACGGCCCTGGAGGCGCGCGAGCGATCTACCCGCTCGGCGCTGGCGCAAGAATTCAATCTGTGCGGCATGGTCTACGCGTCGGCGAACACCGAGCGCGCGCTGCGGTTGGCCTGTCAGGTCGCCAAGGCCGATGTGTCGATCTTGATTACTGGCCCTAACGGGGCAGGTAAAGAGCGCATCGCCGAAATCGTGCACGCCAACTCGCGCGTCAAAGATGGCCCTTTCGTGGCAGTGAACTGCGGCGCGCTGCCTGGGGAATTGTTGGAAGCCGAGTTGTTCGGCGCCGAAGCCGGCGCCTATACCGGCGCCACCAAGGCACGCGAAGGTCGTTTTGAGATGGCGCATCAAGGCACGCTGTTTCTCGACGAGATCGGCAACTTGCCGCTCGCCGGGCAGATGAAACTGCTGCGCTTTCTGGAAACCGGACGCTTCGAGCGCTTGGGTTCCAACCGCACGCGCGAGGTCAAAGTGCGCGTGTTGTCGGCGACCAACGCCGACTTGTTGGCAATGATCCGGCGCGGCGAATTCCGCGAGGATTTGTACTACCGACTCAACGTCATCGAAGTGCGTCTTCCGGCGCTGGCCGAGCGCCGCGACGATGTGTTGCCGCTGGCCGAACACTTCGCCGGCAACGCGTTCGTATTCACCGATGCCGCGCGGCGCGCGCTACTCGCGCATGCCTGGCCCGGCAATGTGCGCGAGCTGAAAAATGCGATCGCGCGCGCTACGTTGCTGGCGCAGGGTGGTCGCATCGAAGTGGAAGACCTGGGTCTGCCGGCGATCGCCATCAGTCACAGTGTCGAGACACAATTGCGCGAACCTTCGCGCGACGATATTGAGCACGCATTGCGCAAAGCCGGTGGCGTGGTCGCCGAAGCCGCCGCCGCGCTGGGGCTGTCGCGCCAGGCGCTGTACCGGCGCATGGAGAAGTACGGCGTGGATGTGCGGAGAGAGTGACGTATCGAGACGGCGCGAATTGATAGGGGCAGGCGAGGGGCAGGAGCCCCTATCGATTCACGCCGACAAATACCAGCTACAAAAAGGGCGCCATGATGGCGCCCTTTTTCGTTCACGCCAGTTGCGATCGATCGCTTACTGCTGCACGTTCAACTCGGTACGCCGATTGCGCGCCCGGCCCTCGGCAGTGTCGTTGGTGTCGATCGGACGCGACTCGCCGTAACCGTTGACGCCGGTGATGCGATCGCCGGCCACGCCATTGCCGGTCAGATAATCTGCGACGACTTTGGCGCGGCATTCGCTCAGGCGCTGGTTATATGCATCAGTGCCGACCGCGTCGGTGTGGCCGGCCACTTCGACGCGGATCGGATTGGCGCCCAGCACCTTGACCGCCTCATCGAGGATCGACACGGCGTCGGTGCGCAGCGTGCACTTGTCGAAGTCGAAGTTCACCCCGCGCAGATCGATGCCCACCGGCACAGCGCAACCATCGGCGCCCACCATCACGCCCGAAGCGGTGCCGGGGCATTTGTCGTCGCAGTTGTTGATGCCATCGCCATCGTCGTCCATATCGGCGCAGGTCTTCTCCGGCATCGGTTGGGGCGGCGGATCTGCAGCTTCCACCGGCGCCGGTGGTTGGCTGCGATCGCCCAAGGCGATGGTGACACCGAGGCTGGCGATGTAGTCGCTGTAGTCGTCGCGGGTCGGTATCGACTCGTCGTCCGAATCGTAGCGATAGCCCACTTCGGCGCGGAAGTTGACGCGCTCGTTGAAATTGCTGTGCAGCCCCAATCCGGCCTGGAACGCCCAGTCGCTGCCGCTGTCGGAGCGGTCGCGGTCGTGGCGCAGGGAACTGATCCCGGCCATGGCGTACGGGCGCCAGTTGCCGCTGTCGCTGAAATACATGCGACCGGCCAACCCGAGCCCCAGGTTTTCCCACTTACCAGGCGGGATGTCGAGATCAGCATTGTTGTGCTGCAGCTCAAGGTCGATCGCGAAGCGCGGATGGAAGAAACGGCCGATGCCGATGCCGAGCAGCATGGAGTTGTCGGCCTCGCGTTTGTTGTCGGCGAACACCACGCCAGCGCGCGGTGCGATGTACCAGCGATCGTCGAAATCGGCGTCCTGCGCAAGGCCCGATTGACCGTACAACGCGAGCGCCATCGCGCCCACCAGCAACTTGCTTGTTTTCATCGATGTCTCCCCGAATTGAGCCCCTGAAACCCGTACCACCGCAAACGCCCGCCTCCAAAAAAACCAAAGCATCCGACACGAAGACATGAAGTCATGAAGTGGTAAGTCGCGAGGCGGACTGTCCGGTCCTCCTTCCTGACTTCGTGTCTTCGTGTCTTCGTGTGAACAAGAGATGCTTCCCTGGATCAGCTGGAGGCCTCGCCAAAACTACCCGAAATCGTAGGACATCGTCTTCTGCGGCTCCTGCAAGAAATTGCCTTGCACGAAGTTGACGCCTACCTGGAACAGAATCGACATACTGGCCGCGTCCTCGACGAATTCGGCCACGGTCATACGCCCCAAGCCGCGCGCCTGCTCGCACATATCGCGCACGCGCTGCTGGTTCTCCTGGCTTTTCGCCAGCTCATTCATATAGGTACGATCGAGTTTGACGTAATTGGCGCTGACGTGTTTGAGCAGCTGGAAGGAATTCAGGCCGCTGCCGAATTGCTCAAGAGCAAAGCCGCAGCGCAGTTGCTCCAGCCCCTTCTGGAAGAACTTCGCCTGCTTCAAGTGCGTCACAACCTTGCTTTCCGGCATTTCGAACACCAGCTTGTCGCCCGGCACGCGCGCGTTTTTGAGCTGCTGCGCCAGCCACGGCAGCAAGGTGCCATCTTCGATGGCAGGCGGCGTGAGTTTGACGAAAAAGGTGGTGTTGCGGCCTTGTTTGATGCGCTCCTGCAGCACGCGAATGACGTGGTCGATAACCCAGCGGTCGATCTGCGGCAGAAAGCCGAAGCGCTCGGCCGGCGGCAAGAACTGACCCGGCAAGATCTCGCCCGACGGCCCATCCAGACGCAGCAGCACCTCATAAAACTCGCCCTCGGCGCCCTGCAACGAGACGATAGGTTGGTAGAACAAGATGAACTTGTCCTTCTCGAGGGCGGTCTTGATGCGCTCGGCCCACTCGCGATCCTTGGCAGCGTCGGCCTTGTCCTGCGCCGCTGGATCGAAGGTGACAATGCGATTGCCGCCGTCCTTTTGCGCGTTGCGACAGGCTTCGTTGGACTTCTCCAGGACCATCGCGGCGCCGGTGATTTTTTCGCTGAATAAACACACGCCGATACTGGCGTTCAGGCTCACCGAGCGTTGTCCGACGTCGAAGATCCGCTCTTCGAAACGCTTGCGAATCTGCTCTGCCCATTGCGCCGCAGCCTCGTGCGTGCGGCCGACCGACACCACCGTAAACGAGTGATCGGCAAAACGCGCCAGAACATCGTGCTCGCCCGCCAGCGACTTCAGCATTGTCGCTACATCGCCAAGCAGCAAGTCCGCTCCGCCGACGCCGATCTGATCGAGCACTTTTCGATAGTTGTCGATTTCGATGTACAGCAGTGCTTGATCGACCTTGCCGCCCAGCGCTGCGGCGACGGCGCGATCCAACTCGGTCAGGAAATGCTGACGGTTGTAAAGCCCGGTGACCAGATCCTGACGTTTGAGCGCGTCCAGCTGCTCAGCCAGCTCGGCGCTCACGGTCTGCTGGCGGAAAATGATCTGCGTCGCCGGCTCACCCTCGATGCTGGCCTCGGCCATTTCCATCACCGCATCGAAGGTCGATCCATCGGCCCGTTGCGCCTGTACATTCAAGCGCTCCGGCGGCTTCTCGCCCTTGCTCAAGGTTTTCAGCACATTTCGGAACGTCGCGGCGTCTTTGGGCGAGATCAAATCGAGGATTGCCAACCCTTCGATTTCGTCGAACTCCTCGAAATTGAACATTTCGAGGTAAGCGCGATTGGCGTACACGTGCATGCCTTCATGCACATAAGCGATCGGATCGCGCGAGCTGTCGAGCAGCGAGTGCGCGCGGCGCTCGCTCTCGCGCCACGCCGCTTCGATCTTGCGCAAGTTGCGCCGCGCCGTCAGATTCTCGAACTCGCGCAGCGCAATGGTCTTCAAATGCTCCGGCACCGTGCGCAGCGCGACGTCGCGCGCGCCCTCCTTGAGCGAGCGCAACACCAGGTCCTGGGTGATCGCATCGGCCAGTTGCAGCAGGCACAAGTCCTTGCCGCTGCGCGAAATAATCGCTGCGGTCTCCGACAGGCCGATCTTCTTCGCCTTCGGGCTCAGCATCACCAGATCCGTGGCGCCAGCGTCGAGCGCGGCCTTCAGCTGATCGCCGTCTTCGACGCGGTTGGGGCGCACCGCTATGCCCGCATTTCGCAGAATGCTGATTACCTGTTCGGCGTCCTCCACCGAATCCTCAATCAGAAGGACGCGCAGAACTTTGTCAGCGGCTTTACCCATGGGCGGTCTGGGGCACTTTATGACGACGAGCGTGCGATTTTGACCGAAAGGCGGTGTCGATTGCCAGCGCTTCAGGCCTGAAGTGCGTCCAGCGCCTGCGTAAGAGTTTGCACGCCGATCACTTCTAGTTCGCCGAAGCGCTCCTTTTTGGGTTTGTTGGGCGCCGGCACGATGGCGCGCTTGAAGCCATGCTGGGCGGCCTCGCGCAGTCGTTCCTCGCCGTTCGGGATGGGGCGAATCTCGCCCGACAGCCCGACTTCTCCGAAGGCCAGCGTGTGCGTACCGATGGCGCGGTTACGAAAGCTGGAATGAACGGCCAGCAATACCGGCAGATCGGCCGCCGTTTCGCTGACGCGAATGCCGCCGACGATGTTGACGAAAACGTCTTGATCGTAGATCGCCACGCCCGCATGGCGATGCGCTACCGCCAGCAATAACGCCAGGCGATTGGGTTCGTAGCCGACCGCTACACGCCGCGGGTTGGCCAATGGGCTTTGATCGACCAGCGCCTGCACTTCAACGAGCAGCGGCCTGGTGCCTTCGCGCGTGACCATGACCGTACTGCCGGGTCCGCGCTCGCTCTGGTTCGACAGGAAAATCGCCGACGGGTTCGGCACCTCCTTCAAGCCCCGGTCGGTCATCGCGAAGACGCCGAGTTCATTGATTGCGCCGAAGCGGTTTTTCAGCGCGCGCAGAATACGAAAGCGCGAACCCGACTCGCCCTCGAAGTACAGCACCGCATCGACCATGTGCTCCAGCACGCGCGGGCCGGCGATGCCGCCTTCTTTGGTCACGTGACCGATCAGGAATACGCTGACGCCCTGCTCCTTGGCGTAGCGCACCAGCCGCGCGGCACATTCGCGCACTTGCGACACCGATCCTGGCGCCGATTGCAGCTCCGCGAGCCACAGCGTCTGGATCGAATCGATGATCATCACGTCCGGCTTTTCCACCACCGCCGTGGCGAGAATCCGATCGACCGCGGTTTCCGCCAGGCACTTCAAACCGTGCGCGTCGACCGCCAGGCGCCGCGCGCGCTGCGCGATCTGCCCCAGCGATTCCTCGCCGCTGACATACAGAACGCGGCTGGCCGCGGTGAGGCTGGCATGCACTTGCAGCAGCAATGTCGACTTGCCGATGCCCGGATCGCCGCCGACCAGCACCACCGAGCCTTTCACCAGGCCACCGCCGAGCACGCGATTGAGTTCGCCCAGGCCGGTGTCGAGCCGTGCTTCTTCGCTGATCGCCACGCTCGCAAGATCGGCTACGTCCGCCGCGCTTGCGCCACCGGCGTAGCCGCTACGCCGCGGCGATGCGGCGCTCTCTTCGGCCAGCGAATTCCAGGCGCCGCAGTCGGCGCATTGTCCCGCCCATTTGGGCGACACCGCGCCGCACTCCTGGCACACGTAGCTCGATTTGGTCGCGGACCTGGGCTTCACGGTGTGTAGCCATAGCGCACGATGTGGAAGAACACCGGCGCCGAGAACAGCACCGAATCGAGCCTGTCGAGCACACCGCCGTGGCCTGGAATCAGATGTCCCCAGTCCTTGACGCCGAGATCGCGTTTGATCGCGCTCATCACCAATCCACCCAGAAAGCCCATCACATTGATCGCCAGGGCAATGCCGGCAGCTTCGAGGGGCGAGAACGGCGTCAACCAATACAACCCGGCGCCCAATGCAGTGGCGCTGGCGACGCCTCCGATCAGGCCTTCCCAGGTCTTCGACGGGCTCAATTCTGGCGCCACTTTGCGCTTGCCAAAAAGTTTGCCCCAGACGTACTGCAGCACATCGCTCGATTGCACCACGATGACCAGGAAGGCGATCAGGAACAAGTGCCGGCCTTCGAAACCAGGAATATTCAAGGTCACCAGCGCCGGCACGTGCGACAGGCAGAACACACTCAGCATCAGCGCCCACTGCACTTCTGCGATGCGCACCAGGAAATGCGTCGTATCGCTGCGCAAGGCGGCGATGATTGGTAGAAACAAAAAACCGTAGACCGGGATGAAGATCGAATACATCCCATACCACTCGATCCACACGAAGGCGTATTGCACCGGCAGCGCAACGTAAAAGCACATCGCCAACGCCAGGTGATCGGAGCGCCGTGTGTAGCTCAAGGTGACGAACTCGCGCAGCGCCAGGAACGACAACAGCGCGAACAGCACGATGACGCCGCCCTTGCCGAAGAAGAACGCAAGCGCAATCAGCAGCACCATCGCCCACCAGGCGTTGATGCGTGCCGTGAGGTTGTCGATCACGCTGTGCGGCTGCCACTTCGCAACCCGCCAACGCAGTGTTTGAGCAATCGCGGTGGCGATGATCAGAACGCCGAAAATGCCCGCAAACAAGCGCCAGGTCTCAGTCATGCGAAACTCCGTGGGGCGCGCTCCCTCACTTCGATGCAGGCACTAGCGCTCGCTTGCAGATGTCGGTCTGGCTGTTCGGAAAAGCGAGGGCACGAGGGCACCAGGGCACGAGGGCACGTGCTTCGTTGAAGGCCATCGCACGCATGACAGCGCAGACTTTCGACTGTTGAGTGCGGAAACAACTGCGCAGGCCAGCGACAACCGAGCGAGGTCGATGGCTCTGTCGACCAAAGCACTGAGTTCTCCCAACCAAGCACGTGCCCTCGCGCCCTCGTGCTCTCGTGCCCTCGCTTCTGATTCATCGAAATGCCTCTCAAGAAATGATGCTGTTCCATCGCGGACATATGCGAGTGCATCTAACACGATGTTGAGAAACGCACTTCCTGTGCGTTTCTCAAGTCGCGAGTCCGGCGCATGTCCGGACTCGCTCTCCATTGATCAAACGCCGTGCTTGATCAATGTGCGAACCATCCATGGTTCGCGCTAGCAGGCTGTTTCTCAACAGCCTGCTAAAGGTTCAGCGCACGCTGCAAGGCCTCAGCCCCAACATCGCTGCCGCCGCCCGCTGCAGAAAGACGTCTTTGTCGTCATCTCCGACCGCGATCGGCTCGCCAAATCGCGCCGTGCACAGCAGCGGTACCGGCAGCAACTCGCCCTTGGGCAACACCCGGTGTAAGTTGTCGATCCACACTGGTATCAGCGGTATGTTCGGGTGACGCCGGCCCAGGTGAAACAACCCGCTTTTCAGCGGCAGCAAAGGCGCGTCGGTCAGATTGCGGGTGCCTTCAGGAAACAGGATCAGCGAGTCGCCTGCGCCGAGCACCGCGCTCATCTGCTCGATCGGATCGAGCGTGCGTTTGGCCTTGTCGCGCTCTATCAGCACACCGCGCACCACCTGCCGACCAACGTAGCGCCGCAACGCGTCCTTCTCCCAGTAGTCGGCGCCCGCAACGGGCCGGGTGCGCTCGCGCAGGTGCGGCGGCAGCACCGACCAGATCAACGCGAAGTCGCCGTGGCTCACGTGGTTGCCGAAGAACACGCACGGCCCGGTCGGCACGCCGCTATCCGGCCAGATCGCGCGCACGCCAGTGAGCCAGCGCGCGGCGCTCAGCATCAGCCAGCGAGCAAGAGAATCGAACATCACGTCCGTCGTCAGAATCGAGCTTGCCTTTATCGCAGAGATTCGCATTTGTTACGAGGTACCGCGCCCCTTATCCCCGCTCCCGACTCTCCGGCGCCAACAGCGCTAGCATGGCGGCAGCGCGACTGACCCCGAAGCTATGACCGACGCCCGCCGCCCGCTGAAATCGCGCAGCACTGCCTGGGCGTCGACCATCGCGCGCGCCATCGCGGCGACACCGATTACACCGAATCAGATCTCGGTATTCAGCATGCTGTTCGCTCTGATGGGTGCCTTTGCGATTGTCTGGTCGCCGTCGCCGGCGACCTTCGTTCTGTGCGCAATGTGCGTGCAACTGCGGCTGCTGTGCAATCTGATCGACGGGATGGTCGCGGTTGAAGGCGGAAAGGGCACGCCCACTGGCGCGCTCTACAACGAAGTGCCCGACCGCGTTGCCGATAGCCTGTTCCTGGTCGCCTTGGGCTATGCGGCGGGCCTCGCCTGGGCCGGCTGGCTGGCGGCATTGCTCGCGGCGCTGACAGCCTACATTCGCGTGCTCGGCGGTACCCTGGGTCAGGCACAGGATTTTCGTGGGCCGCAAGCCAAGCCGCATCGGATGGCAGTGATGACGCTGGGCTTGCTCGCGGGAGCGATCGAGCTGGCTTACCTGAGTTCCAATATTGCCCTGGCGACGGCGCTCGCGGTGATCGTGTTGGGCAGTGCGTTAACCTGCGTGTTTCGACTGCGCGCAATCGCCAGCCGCCTTTCGGCGTAGCGACGATTGATCGAGGCGGCAGGCTTCGCCATGCTGCGCGCTCTCCCTACCCAACGGATGACTCATGCGCGCGCTCCTGGTTTTGCTCGCGGTCCTTCCGGCCTTGCTGTTGTCGCGTCCGTCGTTCGCCGCAGACTGGCGCACGCCCGCTGAGGCGTCAAGGTTCACGCGCACGCCGAGTTACGCGGAAACACGTGCCTATTTCGAGCGCCTGAAGGCGGCAGCGCCGACGCAAATCGCCATCAACGAATTCGGTGTGTCGCCGGAAGGGCGCGCTCTGTTCAATGTCGTGATCGCCAGCGGCGGCGAGTTCACGCCGCCCGCCGCGCACGCGAGCGGCAAACCTGTGCTGCTGATCCAGGCCTGCATCCATCCCGGCGAGAACGAAGGCAAAGACGCGCTGATGGCGCTGGCGCGCGATTGGCTGATCGAGGATCAGCAAGCCTCAGAGCGCGCTGAAGTGGTACTGGTGTTATTGCCGATTTTCAGCGTCGATGGACATGAGAACGTCGGTCCGCATCGCATCAATCAGAATGGTCCTGACGAAACCGGCTGGCGTTCGACGGCACAGAACTACAACTTGAATCGCGACTTCCTCAAGGTCGAGTCGCCGGAAATGCGCGCTTGGCAAGCGCACTGGCAAGCATGGAACCCGGATCTTCTGGTCGACATGCACAACACTAACGGCGCGGACTATCAGTATCACCTGACCTACGCGTACGAACGCCACGCGTCGGTGCACGAGGGTGCCCGGCAGTGGCAGAAGGCGGCGTTCGATACCGCCATTCCCGAAGCGCTGAAAAACAAGGGCTGGCTTTTGGCGCCGTATTTCGATCAATTGGTTTTCGACGATCCGCGCCGCGGCATCGCCTGGGGCGCGTCCACGCCACGCTTTTCCAGCGGCTTCGGCGCCGCCGCGAATCGGCCGACGCTGCTGCTCGAAACGCACATGTTGAAAGACTTCAAGACGCGCACCGAGGTCAACGAGGACTACATCGCTGCGCTGGTCGCGCACGTCGCAGCCGATCCGGCGGCGCTGAAGACGGTCAATCAGGGCGCCGACGCGGTGGCGGCCGCGTTGGCCGGCAAGCCCTACACCCTGCGCTTCAAGCTCGGCGACAAAGTCGACAGCACAGAATTTCTTGGGTTCCAGTACGAGCGGGTGCCGAGCGAAGTGTCCGGCGCGCTGTGGACGCGCTACAGCGCTAAACCAGAACGCATTCAAGTGCCGCTCAAGCAGACGTTGGAACCCGAGACGACCGTCGCGCTGCCGCATGGCTACCTCATCCCAGCGTCGTGGACCGCCGCGATCAAGGCCCTGCAAACGCATGGCGTACGTTTCGTGCGCATCCAGGAAGCGATCACACTGGAGGAGGCCGACACCTATCGCTTCTCGGACGTGACCTACGCACCGCAGCCCTTCGAGGGCCGCGTGCGCGTCGCGTCGTTGAATCTGACGCCGGTGCGCGAGTCGCTGAGCTTTCCGGTGGGCAGCGTGCTGGTCCCCCTCGACCAGCCGCGCAATCCGATCATCGCGCATTTGCTGGAACCAGCTGGCCCCGATTCTCTGGTGCGTATGGGCTACGGCGATGGTTTCATGACGCAAACCGAGTACGTCGAGCCGCGCGTCATGGAGCGCATGGCGCGGGAGATGATGGCTGCCGATCCAATGCTGAAGGCGGCGTTCGAGGCCGAGCTTCAACGGACGGAGTTCGCGGCCGACGCGGCGGCAAGACTTCGTTTCTTCTACCGCCGCCTGCCGCACTATGACGAGCGGCATCTGCGCTACCCTGTCGCGCGACTGCGCGCCGAGCAATTGGGGCGCTTGAGCCCGTAATATCGCCGACCATGATCGATCCCCGCGCCCCTGTCATCGAAGTCGAGAAGCTCGTCACTTACTTCGGTAAGCGGCGCATCCTGGATCAAGTGGATTTTGTCGTCGAACCCGGCGAGATTCGCGTGATTATGGGTGGGTCCGGGTCCGGCAAGTCGACTCTGCTGCGGCATTTGCTGGGCCTTCTGACGCCGGCCTCGGGCAGTATTCGCGTGTTGGGCCGCGATCTTGCGCGGCTCTCGGCGCTGGATCTGCTGCAGTTCAAGCGCGAGATGGGCGTGAGCTTTCAGGGTGGCGCGTTGTTCACCTCGATGAGCGTAGGCGAGAACGTGGCGCTGCCGCTACGTGAGCACTTCAAACTCGACGAGAACACCATTCGGATCATGTCGCGGCTGAAGCTTGAGGTCGTCAACCTGGGCGGTTTTCAGGATTTGATGCCCAGCCAGTTGTCGGGCGGCATGATCAAACGCGCGGCGCTGGCGCGGGCGATCGTAATGGATCCACAGTTGCTGTTTTTCGATGAGCCATCGGCCGGTCTCGATCCGGTGGTTTCGGCCGAACTCGATGAGCTGATCCTCAAACTTCGCGATGCGATGCGCATGACGATCGTGGTCGTCACCCACGAACTGGACAGCGCCTTCAAGATCGCCGACAAGATTACCGTGCTCGATCAAGGCAAAGTGCTGCTGACCGGCACGGTGGACGAGGTCAAGAGCAATCCGAATCAGCGCATTCAGGACCTTCTGAATCGCCGACCGCGGCACGTCGAGGTCAACGTCGATGAGTATCTGGCGCGCCTGACGGGCAGCGATGAGGATCGCTGAGCTGTAAGTCCAACTGCGACATGGTCGAAGATGCCAGACAAATCCCACTGGCGCGAAACTCGCCTGGTTCGCGCTGTCACGCTGTTTCGCTAGCCCGGATATTTCATGAGGGAACGCGGAAGATCGCGAAGGGATTTGCGCCGGAATCGAGGCGGGAGGAGGGTGAGAGCGGGCAAGCTTGCGCCGCATGCGGCGCGCCCGCTCGAACGGGCGGCGGCTGCGCCGCCGCACCGGGCGGAATGGTTGACCCGGC
>JALHMG010000001.1 GCA_022844135.1 Lysobacterales bacterium | reverse complement strand
ATAGCAGCGCTATGGCGACCGTGAGGGCGATCAGCTCGCGCGGCATGCCGCGCGATCGACCGAACGCCCGGCGGCTGCGCCGACGGGCTAAAAGCAACGTAGCATTCGGGTCGAAAGACACGGACATAATTCCAGTTATTTTTGGGACACCACACTAGGCCCAGACAATTCTGTTGCGACCGCTGTTCTTGCCCGCATACAGGGCTGCATCGGCGCGGCGCACCAGTTCCCCGAGGGTCTCATCGGGCCGCCGCCGGGCGACGCCGATCGTAAGCTGCACGAGGTTGGGCAACGCCGAGGTTGTAGCGAGCGCCGGGACGATGCGATCCAACGCATCTCTCGCGCGCGCTTCGTCGGAAAATCCCAACAGGAACTCCTCGCCGCCCCAGCGAGCTGCGAGACCGTCGCCAACAGCGGCGGTCAGCGCATCCGCAACTTTCTTCAGCACCAAATCGCCCACCGCATGACCCTGTGCATCGTTAATCGCTTTGAAATGATCGATATCGGCTAGCGCCAGGACAGTACCGGCATTGGCGTTGTCGAGCCACCATAGCTCTGCAGCGCGGCGGTTGCACAGCCCGGTGAGCCCGTCGGTTCGCGATAGGCGTTCAACGTCGGCCAACGCCGACTGGAGGCGAGTATTTTGTTCGTGCTCGATGCGCCGCGCAGTTTCGGCAAGACGGTGCCGGGCGAAAAGCATCGCCAGCAGACCGATCGCCATGAGAGCAACCAGCGCTACAGCGACCATCAACACCGATTGCTGGGCGTGTTTGTGCGCCATTTGAAGGATCTCCGCATCTTTTCGTTCGCTCTCGAAGCGCGCTCGCCAGAAACCCAACATCGCTTCATCGCCACGCGGCGCGCGCAAGGCCGCACGACGCTCGGACAGATCCAGGGCCTCGGCGAGCTCGCCTTGAGCGCGCAACAATGCAATCGCCTCGGCGAGAATTTCCGCGGACAGATCCGGCGGCGGGGCGTCGCCAAACGTGGCGATAGCAGCGCGCAGGCTTTCAAGCGCTGCATCGGCGTCGCTCAGGCCGCGCTGTGCCTGGGCGATACGGAGCAAGGCCGTTAGTATGCCGGTGGATCGATTATCGCCTCGGGCCAACTCGAGGCTGGACTGTGCCAGTTCCAGCGCGCGCTCGTAATCCTGTCGCAGATTCGCAACCGCGGCACGATTCGCCAGCACAATGCTGCGTAAGTAGTCGTCGCGACGCTCACGGGCGCCTTGCTCCGCTGCGGCGAACAGCGCGTCAGCGCCAGGCAAATCGCCGAGCGTCTGCGCCACCGTGCCCAGGTTCGCCTGGACGCCATCGATCCCAGCCGCAAAGTCGAGCGTACGATAACGACGCAGTGCCTCTTGGTAGTGTTCCCGGGCCACTTCCGGCGAACGCTCGCGCAGCGCGTTGCCGATCGCAGCATCGAGGTGCGCCAATTGCAGCTCGATGTCAGTCTCCGGCACTATCCCAGCAGCGGCCCGAAAAGCGGCACCCGCCGAGGTCAAACGCTCGACTGCTGCTGAGGCGTCTTCGAGCCGGCTCCATATGTCGCCCTGTCGGCGCCGAGCGCGCCCAACATCGAAGGACTCGCCGAGTTCGGCAAAAATCCGCTCAGCGTGCTCAGCGCGCTGCATAGCCAACGCTAGTCGCCCTTGCTGGAGGTCCACCTGGGCAAGATGAAAGCTGGCCAGGGCTTCGACTCTGGTGTCGCCATTCGCGAGCGCGGATTGCAAGACAGCCATCGCTTCAAGCTCAAGCGTCGGATCGCGCGAGCGCGCCAGAGCCTCCAGTTTTTCGCCCTCCGACGTTGCTGCCCACACGCTGCCGACCAGCGTCCAGCACAACAGCCACATCCAGCGACTCGGAGTTGTCGGCATGATTCCTGGTCCAGGCGTTCACTAGCGCAATCTTCCCACATCGCCCCGATGTTCGAGCAGCAACCCAAGTTGGCGATGCAAGCGCCGATCCGGCCAAACTGATCGTCATTATTGGCTTCGTTCGACGACGTCCAAGGCAAGAGCCTGCGTCCTGTCTAGCCCATCCTATGAGCGCCAGCGGTCAGCCTTCGGCCAAAAATTCGGCGATGCCGGCCGGCCCATGGATTGGCAGAGAACATTGCCGATCGCTGCAGACGAATGCGGCGGCACGTTTCAACAGCGGTTAGCGAATGTCTGGACTCAGCAGCGCCGACCTCGATGACTGGCTGGAACTGGACGCAGACGGACGCACCATCGGCGGCGACTGGTCAAACGACGAGCGCCCAGACTAAATCTGGCTCGCCGCATGCCCCGACTTCAGCGGCGAGTTCGCCGACCTTGCGCAGATCTACCGCCCGCGCGAAGGCAGCGGCGACGCCTGCAAGATCACCAAGCCGAGGTTGTGACGGAGAACGGAGGGAAGGACAGAGCTCGGGGACAACGGCCATCCCCCGCCTTGCCCAACGAGCAGGACACGACGCCGATTGCGCCGCGCGTCCGTGCCGGCATCTCATTCCGCAAGTAGGGCGGAACCCGCGCGCCATAGACAAATGACCATGCCGCCATCCACCCGCGCGGATTCCGCCGCTCGCACCGCGGCACCCTCGTTCGTCGAAACGTAAAGGTGAAGCGCCCTCGCCATCCCGCCACCAACACACCATCGTCCATCGTGCCGTGCGCGTGGCGGTCGCGCCGTTCGCCTGGCGGTGGAATCCGCACGATAAAGCGTGTGCGGGTTCCACCCTACACGGGAATCCGCCTGACGCGGGTTACACAGCAATCCGCCAGCGACACCTTTGCGCGACTGGCGATGAGCAATCGCCAGTAAATCGAGTTGGTTGACTTCAGCGGCCGCCAGATCAAGCCTGGCAAACGCGGCAAGATGGACGAGCGCGAACCATGCGCGCTGAGCAGGCTTGGGCTCGGTGCCGATCAATGGACCGGCCACGTCAAAGGGATCGGCTCCGGTTATTGGCGCCTCATCGCCATCGTGGAAGCGCTGGAAGCCAAAGCCGCCGAGTGAAAGCGGCAGTGGCTCAAGGGCATCGGCTATGCCCAGAGTCTTGCGACCCGGTGAAAGCGATCACACGGAATTCTTGACGCCGCGGGCGTCTGGGCGCGTTGGTTGTGCGCTGAAGTTACTCTCCAGAAACTTCGCATTGAGGCCGGAAGGACCGATAGACGGCTATTGACTCGCAATTCGATGGCTGTCCGGTTGTTGCTGTTGCTGTTGCTGTTGCTGTTGCTGTTGCTGTTGCTGGGTTGTTGCTGTTGCCGTCCGGTTGTTGCTGCCGGTCCGGTTGTTGCCGCCAGCTTTGCGAGTGTGGGTCAGTGAAGTGGCATCCACCGACGATTAGTCGACGCTAGAGTTTGCGCTCGCATCCTGGCTTCCTTCACTCGCTTCAAGAAGTGTGAGAGACTACAACTAGTCCGATCTAGTGCTTTTCAAACACTATCTGAATCAATTATTTGGCGACTTTATGGGCGAATTGACAGGTTTAAAGGCTGATTTAGCCCAGGTTGTACGACTCGCGCTTGCAGAGCAAGCGGAGGACGTCCGACTCTTCGCTGCACGGTTGGTCAGAAAGTACCGAGGTACTGAGCCAGAGCTGGCTGAGCAGGTGGACCTGTTTCTTCGCGCCAAGCCGCATCGAACGGGGACACCGTTGCGCAAGGCGACCGCGCCGTCGCTGCCGGAGCAAGTGCTGCCTGTGGATGACGAGTCGCGCCTGTCGCTGTTGAAGATCTTCAGGGACTCCCCGAATCGAGAGGCTCCCTTGTTGTCTGCAGAGCTGGAAGAGTCGCTCGGGCAACTGATCCAGGAGCGCAAACAAACTGCCCGCCTTACCTCGCTGGGATTGACCCCGACGCGTTCTGCCATCTTCGTCGGTCAACCGGGCGTCGGTAAGACGTTGACGGCGCGTTGGTTGGCCGGCCAACTGGGCGTACCGTTGTATGCCCTCGATCTGACAGCCGTGATGAGCAGCCTACTTGGACGCAGTGG
The DNA here is from genome assembly GCA_022844135.1 of Lysobacterales bacterium. Classification (GTDB taxonomy): domain Bacteria; phylum Pseudomonadota; class Gammaproteobacteria; order Xanthomonadales; family SZUA-5; genus JALHMH01. The sequence goes on along the minus strand of JALHMG010000001.1, from coordinate 242,268 downwards.
CAGCAACTTGCGAGCGGCGCTGGATTTCGCCAAGCGTACTCCCTGCGTACTGTTGCTGGATGAGATCGATGCAATTGCCAAACGCCGCAGCGATGAAACGGACATCGGTGAACTCAAGCGGCTGGTGACCGTGATCTTGCAGGAGGTTGACGAGTGGCCAGCAACCGGATTGTTGCTAGCCGCCACCAATCACCCAGAATTAATCGATCCGGCACTGTGGCGACGGTTCGATCTGGTTGTGGAATTCAAGGTGCCAGCAGCGGCAGCGGTCAAAGAAGCCATTAAGCGCTATCTGGGGCCGGACTTTGCCATTTTCGGTCGCTGGATTGAGATTCTTGCGTTCGCGTTCCAAGGACAATCCTTCAGCGACATCGAGCGCGAGATACAGCGCTTCCGGCGTGCTGTGGCGTTGGGGACAACGCCGGATGCCGACTTGATCGAGGAATTCATCAGGGCACGCGCCATTCAGCTGGATCGGCAGGGCCGCATCGATATGGCAGTGCTGCTGGCAAAGCGGACGCGCCTGTCCCAGCACAGTATCTCGGACATCACCGGAGTCAGCCGGGACACCATTCGCAAGTACACCACCGACAGTTCGACCATGGTTCCCAAGAATCGGATGCGTGAGGCATGAGCCAGACCAACTTTCTGATCGGGCGCGGCGAATTGCTGACGCGCGAAATCAAGGGTCCCAAACGTGGCATGGACAAGGCCCAGGTGTACACGTTGCAGCAAGCGAAGAGCCGACTGATGCCGCAGTTCGCCGAAGTGGCGGCGAACCTCGATAGCCTGCCCGACAAATCGTGCCCTGGAGATCTGGGTGTGGCTCGTCTCACGCTCAATCCGAGCTACATCGCGCGCTCCTTCTTTCCGGTGGCGATGCTACGGAGCGCAGGTCTTGAGTCGGTCGGTAGCAGAGCCGTCAAACTCACTCCTGAGGGCTGGTCGAAGAAGGGTGCACCGCGCGAATCGGCCACTACCGAGCTTTTCGTTGTGGGACAACGCCAAACGTTCCGCCGGTTGAAGGGCTGGGCAGCGCAGTTGGTCGAAGGGTCGAACGAAGCAAAGGATCTGTCGCATATCGAGCGGATTTCCGCCTTTGAGCCGAAAGATCGCATCGTCTCGATGGGCAAGACGAAGGATCGCTTCTTCGAGGTGGGTATCCATCTACTTCCCGGTGATAACGACCGGTTCGTGCAACGTGCGTTCATCAAGTACGCGGCCGATGTTGGTGTAACGATCCATTCCGACCTAGCGTTCAGAGCGGGTAACCTGTGGTTCCTCCCGGCCGAGAGTTCGCACCAAAACATCAAGCGTTTGGCTGAATTCACCCTTGTGCGCGTGATTCGTCCCATGCCGCAACTGCGTGGCATGCGCCCGGTGCAGCGCTCTGCGAGCGTTAGAGTGGCGTGCAGCCTGCCGACGGAACAACCCCTGTCATCCGAGCCCAAGGTGGCCATCCTCGACGGCGGTCTTCCCGAGCAACACAGCATTGCTCCGTGGTTGCGAACCTATCGAGCACTGGATGAAAACGCGGCGGACGACCCGAGCGGATTGGAGCATGGCCTCGGCGTGACATCGGCATTCCTTTTCGGTCCAATCGCCCCGAACAGTACTGCGGCACGTCCGTATTCCTACGTCGACCACCTGCGCGTTTTGGATCGAGAGGCTGAATCGGAAGATCCCCTCGAGCTGTACCGCACTCTGGGACTGGTCGAAGAAGTGCTCCTTTCACGCCAATACCAATTCCTCAACCTCAGTCTGGGGCCCGATCTTCCGATTGAGGACACAGATGTGCATGCCTGGACATCGGTGATTGATGATCTGCTAAGCGATGGCGACACATTGATGACCGTTGCCGTTGGCAACAACGGCGAAATGGATCGCTCGGTGGGCAATGCCCGTGTGCAGGTGCCCTCGGACTGCGTCAACGCATTGTCGGTGGGTGCTGCGGATAACGTGGATGCGACGTGGTCGCGCGCCGCCTACAGCGCCATTGGGCCTGGGCGTAGTCCCGGCGTGGTGAAACCTGACCTCATGGCTTTTGGTGGCGATGCTGCCAGCTCCAAGTACTTCCATGTGCTGGGAGCAGGCACAAAGCCAATCCTGGTCCCGCAGTTGGGCACCAGCTTTGCGTCCCCGTACCTGTTGCGCAATGCCGTCGGTGTTCGAGCGATCCTCGGTTCGGATTTGACCCCGCTGGCCATCAAGGCTCTGCTCGTTCACGCCGCCGATTCATCCACCCACGACAAGCTCGAAGTGGGCTGGGGCAAGATTCCGGAAGATCTGATGGAGGTCATCGCTTGCCCGACTGGCGTGGCAAGAGTGGTCTATCAGGGTGAGTTGAAGCCAGGCAAGTTCCTGCGCGCCACACTTCCCTTACCCGTAGGCGGCCTAAAAGGCAACATTCGGCTAAAGGCGACTTTCTGCTATGCGTCGCCTACAGACCCGCAAGATGCTGTCGCCTACACGCGCGCTGGCTTGGAAGTTGTGTTCCGCCCCAGTGACAAGAAGGTCAAGGAAGGCAAGGCCAACGCCGACACAAAGGGATTCTTCAGCATGAAGAAGTACGCTACGGAGGAAGAGCGTCGCTCCGACATGGGCAAGTGGGAGACTGTTCTGCACGGCAACAAATCCATGCGGGGTAGCAGCCTCGACAACCCAGTGTTCGACATCCACTACAACGCCCGAGAAGCTGGTGGGCCAACGACCAACGGCGAAAAAATTCGCTACGCCTTGATCATTACGGTCGAAGCGCCCAAACATGCAGACATCTACAACGAAATCCTTCGTGCCTATGCGAAGACGCTGGTGCCCATCCAACCGAAGGTGACGTTGCCGATTCGAGTTTAATCCTGTCTCTGCCCGGTGCTCGCGACCGGGCCGAAAGTCGATTCGAGGCCATCGTCAACTTCACCCTCAATCTCGGGGCCGGGCGACCGCATGTCTCAACGCTGCGGGTCATCAACTAACGCGACCGGCCGAGCGCAGTCCATGAGCTGCGTAGATGGATCTATGTTGGCGGCAAAGTGCTGCATGAACTCTTATTAGCCAGACGCCAAACAGAGATCGACCTGTTCACTTCACGCTAGCACTGCTCAAGTCCGAATCAGGCCCCGCAAAGGAGATCAGGAGATCCGAGACAGCCACTTTTCGCCGCTTTTTTACACCGTCTGACTCAAGGAGGTGTGACTGCTTTTTCGGCTTGTTTTGATGCGGCATTGAGCCTGACAGCGCATGTGAGCGCAAAAGCCAACAGAGCTAAGGACAAAATGAGCGCCAGGAACCTCTCAAGCTGCCCAAGAGAAGCGAAATTCCAAATGCCGAGTCCGGCAGAAACCAGATAAGTCGCCGCGCACGAAACCTCAAACCACGGCGGAGACGACATTACAATGGCAGAGAACTTCGACGATAGAACCGGTCTGCTGGAATGGGCGTTCAAAGAGAGGTTGTAGTGCCCGAAGTCCTTACCGTACGCCTTCTTACGAATGAACTTAATAACGCTGTCATAATGTAGGCAAAGGATGTTTATGCGCGCAACCCTAATAGCAACCAGCAACGAGAGTCCTCCTACGACAAAGACGACGAACAGCGACATTAACAATCTCTCGTGATCAACACCGATCTTGCCCAGCCAGCCGGCTGCCGTTAGAGTTACCGTGAAGAAAAACCCAAGTGTTATTGATCTGTCGTTTTCAAGATGTCTGTAATGCTGCCAAGCTTGATCGTACTCCCGGAGTATCAACTCACTCTGTAGATAGTGTTCCCCTGGCTGACTAGACTTCATTGTAAATGTCCCGTTCCTCAAGTGACGGAGTGGGCACAGCTCCCTTTCTGTAGCCCGACACGGCGGTTAACGTTAGCAATTCGGCGTCCGATCTGTGGTGGAAAGTATCCTCCCATACTACCAGTGATTGCGTGAAGCGTGCCTCGTCTCGACGGAAACTGGATGTTTGTTTCTTCCGCCACTTCGTGCGCACTTCAAAAACTGGGTGTCTCTTTTGTGGACTCTTTTGTGCCACCTTACTTCCATAACTACTTTCAGGCGTCTGAACATCTCGACGGCCAAATGTGCTGCTTGGAAGTTCGATGAATGGTTGTCGTCGTTTTGGCTTGCAAGCGGAGTCTCACCATAAGTCGCCATGGTGGCGAAATGAAGCTATCTGGTCAAGTGTTCTGCGATCCCGTCACTGAATTTCCGAAGCAAAACGTTAATGTATTCAACGGTCAGTTGGCGGGAAACTATCGTTTCAGCGAAGCCAGTTTCTGCGTAGCTAGTGATTCGCACGGACCCCGCCTGCGGGTCCGGCGTAATCGTAAGCTCATAAGGCCCACCCACAGAAAAAGGATATCTTTGTCTGTCCGGCTCAAGGGATAGCCCGATTACATGGAGAGGACGCGTCTCTTTGATTTGCGCTTCGAATCCGAGACCGTTTGCGTCGACGAGGAACTTCTCAAGGACGGGCCTAATGTCTCTGATTCGGGCGTCGAACTCATCAAAAAACAAGGTGCGCCTGCTGCTTTCCTTCGCCGCCTGAGCGCGCTCCGCAGTGTCGTCCAGCTCCTGCTTCAGGCGTTTAGCCTCCAGCGCTTGTTCGAGAATGTTCATTGCTTGTTCCTGCGTTGTTTAGGCCAATCATCGCCCGGTACATCATGCGGGTGATCGACATTCCCTGCAAAGGTATCCGTCCGACGACGCGCATTCTAAAACCCGACTTCCGAGGCAACGGAAGAATCATTGCCTGCGCGCCGCGCCCTGCATCCATTCGCCCAGCCGCACCGCGCACTTCGCGTTGAAGGCTCGACAGGCTGCTCGCGTGGTGCGCTTTTCCAGAATCAGATGGCGGTCGTAGTCGCTGTCGTTGTACTCGCGGTCTTCGATGGGTGTTGCCGTACTTATCGGTCTGGCCGATTTCCGGGCGCCAGCCGTCGAGGTTGTCCTTGTCGATGCCGATGCGCACCACTTTGTACGGCGCGAGAAAGCCGTCGGAGATGCCCTGGCGCAGCGAGTAGGTGTAGACCGGGTCGCCGAAGTATTCGATTCCTGCTCTGGCGTGAAACCTTTCGCGGCGCGGTAGCGGGCCCAGAGTTCGGCCGGGCTGGGGAACTGGTCGAGCGGGATCTCCCGCGTGACGGTGCCGCTGGTGGCGGTGCGGTCGTGTTCGAGGATGTAGCGCAGTCTCGAACCAAGTCTCAAATCGGTGCAATTGCCTGGCCATATCGGGTGTCGGGTCACTTGCTGACTCGGCCACGCTGCGAAATGGCATTATTTGGAGCCCCGGCGAATCCGTCCGCTTCAATCTGTTGTTATATGACTTTCGCTTCGAGCTCTGGAAACTCAGCGGACGAAACAATAACAGAGAATTCGTGCTTAAAGTCGTAGTCTCCGACGTAGGCCTGGGCAATCAGGCCTGACCAGATAATCTTGAAACGCGTCGTAGTACCAATCCGTTCAAACCGAATCCTGTGCCTGGCCACCGCATCATGCCCTAGTAGGTATATGTGGAATGCGAGGTCATCCCACTCTTCTATAGCTTCAGGGCTGGGGTCCACCTCTACCTCAAGACCGTCCAAGAAATCAGGCGTGTAGTCCGCCTTCGCGCAAAGTCTGAATCCACCATCATGCCAGTAATTCGAAGATAAAGTGCAAGCGTGGTAGTTGCCCCATACGATCGGCGCTGCCCAGCCCGATGGATAATCTGCATCGTCGTCATCTTCAATATAACGTTCTGTGTAGTAGTCAGCCGACTTGAGATGCATGTCGAACCATACATCGCCGTCTACTTCCTTGGCTGACCACGTGAATTCCTTGACTGGGTGCCCCTCAGGCCAAGGATTGTCTTTGAAGTAGATCCTGTCAGCTTCCACGTGCCCTCCCTGTTCATAACTAAAAGTAGCCGACACGAAGGCTACGCCTGCAAGTCGCTGATTCGCAAGACCTGGGTTCCAGCCTCAATGTGGTTATTGCCTTCCAAAAATAGGCAGACTTAAAATTGCGTGGATGAGAAAGCCTTCTAAACTTCGGACCAAGTCTGTGATTCTTTCCACTTAAGCTTGCGCATAGAGGTGGCATTTTTGATCTGGGTTCGCTGTTCTTCCTGTTCACTAGAGGCAGAAATCCCCCCATGCACCCCAACACCCACCTCTACAACCAGCACCAAAACCCGCCGCATCGCGAAATCTGCGCGCTGCTGGCGGAAACGATCGACCGCTATCTGCCGGACGCACAGAACAAGTTGTGGCATGGGCATCCGGTGTGGTTCCTGGATGGCAATCCGGTGGCGGGGTATAGCCGGCAGAAGCCGGGTATCCGGCTGATGTTCTGGAGTGGCGCGGACTTTGGGGAGGCGGGGTTGAATGTGGTGGGCAAGACGTTCAAGGATGCTTCGGTGTTCTACAACGCCGCCGCGGCCGTGAGCGAGGCTGACTTGAAGCGTTGGCTGGAGAAGGCGCGGACGATCCAGTGGGACTACAAGAACATCGTCAAGCGCAAAGGCGTGCTGGAGCGATTGCCGGCGCCTTCTGTCCAGGCGCCGCGCTGACCGCAAAGCAGCGAATCCGGGGCCGATAGGAGCAGACTGCGGTTAGCGGGAGCTTCCGGGCGGCCGGCTTTGCGCCGCCTACTCGCAGGGCCCTTCCACCGGTTCGCCGTATTCGTCGACGCAGCCGGCTTCCTCGGTGGCATCCGTTGCGTCTTCGGCGGCGTCTTCTGCGTCGGCGGGCGCTTCGTCGTCGGCGAACGATTCTTCGTCGGATGGCGCCGCGTCTTCCGGCGCTGATTCTTCGGGTGCCGCTGCTTCTTCCTCCTCTTCCTCTTCAGCCGCAGCCGGCTCAGCGGCCGGCGCCTGTGCGGCAGTGGATTCGTCGGGTGCCGCGGGCGCTGCAGGCGGACTGGTCGGCGCGGCTGCCGGCTGCGACGTTGCGCCGCTGGATTCCATGGCCTTGCGCAGGCTTTCGGGCCGCATGTCGGTCCAGACTTCCCCGATCCAGGCCACACATTCGGCCTTTGTGCAGGTCTTGCCGGCGTCTGTCCAGCCGAGCGCGTTTTCGCGGTCTGCGGGCCAGATGCCGTACTGATCCTCGTCGTTCTTCACCACCTTGTAGAGCATGGTGTCGTCCTCCGCCGACAGGGCGGGCGCGAGACTGATCAGCAGCGGCGCGACGGCGGCAGCGTTGCCGCAGGTCAGCAAGCCCACCAACGCAAGCACCCACCACCAGCGCTTCGGCATCGTCTGTCTGCGGTTTTGAGAATGCGGCGATGATAGCCCACCGCCCCGCCGCACCGTGGCTTTTTGCCGGGGCGCGTCACACGTCTTTGGGACTAGCATCGGGGGTCTTTCGCGATCCGATTCGAGCAATGGCGCGTCGCCGCACGATGCCACCGTCCGCCCCGTTGGGGCGGTTCTTGTTTTTTGGGCCGTCACCAGGGTTGCGCTCGTTCCTCGCTTCACCCTTCGCTATCACCGTCCATGCCGTTGGCATGGAAAATCTCGTGCGCCGGGGCGCGTATGTGCCAGACGTAGGGCGGAACCCGCGCGCCGAGGACAAATGGCAATGCCGCCATCCACCCGCGCGGATTCCGCCGCACGCACCGCGGCACCCTCGTTCGTCGAGACGTAAAGGTGAAGCGCCCTCGCCATCCCGCCCCCGACACGCCATCGTCCATCTTGCTGTTCGCCCTGGCGGTGTAATCCGCCTTACGCGGGTTCAGGACCACATGTCCCGGACGCAGCGATGATCCCTCGGCAGATCTTCAAAGGTGTCGAGTCCGTCGAAGTGGTCGATCGGCAGATCAGCGACTGCATCGGGCGGTGCAAGCCGGATGTTGACGGCGATGCGTCGGCGCCCATCGTCGTCTGGCCGCAGCGCTCGCCATGCGAGCACGCAGGCGCAGCTGGGGCAGAAGTGGAACTCGAGGAACGGGTCATCCCGCTCCTTGCGCGTATAGATCGCGGTGGTACCGGCGATATGGATGCGCTCCCCCTCCCAGTCATACGCCCACAACGCCCCGTAGCGCCTGCAAATCGTGCAGTTGCAAGCAGTGATCGAGCCAGGATCGCCATCGAGATGCCATTCAACGGCGCCACAGTGACAAGTGCCTTTCATCGGGATGCTCCATTCATGGCGGCAAGAGAGCATGGCGCATTGAGCGCATGATTTCGCAGTCGAACGCCCAGGAGCCAGGTGGCTTGCCCGCCGTATTCAGGCGCCCTCGAACATCGCCTTGAACGCTGCAACCATCTCCGCTTCGGGAACCTCGCGGATTTGTGTCGCAATGATCCAGTGGTGACCGAAAGGATCTCGCACACGCCCTGCCCGATCGCCGTAGAACTGATCAGCCAACGGGTAGATCTGTATCGCTCCCGCGTCAAGTGCCCGACGGAACACCACATCCGCATCGGCGACGTGCAGAGCGAGCACGACCGAAGTACCCGCCAGCATCTCTGGGCTCGTGGAACCGATCCGGGGCATCTCGTCAGGCCTGTCACCAGGGTTGCGCTCGTTCCTCGCTTCACCCTTCGCTATCGCCGTCCATGCCGTTGGCATGGAAAATCTCGGGCGCCGGGGCGCGTACGTGCCAGCGCGGAGTACCTCGGGTAAGGCGCGTGCGCAGGTGTCGGGCAACCTCGGCCCCAAAGGGGCCAACGTTGACAGCGAAGGGTGAAACCCTGGAACAGAGCGGAACCCGCACGCCGTGGACAAATGACATTGCCGCCATCCGCCCGCGCGGATTCCGCCATCCGCCCACCGACTCACCATCGTGCCGTGCGCGTGGTGGTGGAATCCGCACGATGGAGCGTGCGCGGGTTCCACCCTACACGGGAATCCGCCTTACGCGGGTTGTGCACGTGGCGGTGGAATCCGCACGATGAAGCGTGTGCGGGTTCCACCCTACGCGGGATTACGCCTTACCCGTCTTGTCCCGCGCGCGACTGTCGCAAGGCGCCTCGCCTGGCTCTGTGAGAAAGATCACAGCGATGTTCGGCAGCCACCAACACCCCATAACCATTGGTCATCGGCATAGCGCGCTTTTTTCATAATGGACGTCTAGACGTCTAGACGTCCACTGCCGTAGCTTGCGCCCCGCCGTGCCATCCGGCGCGGAACATCGAACTGGGAGGTTTATCGTGTCGTACAAGATCGTTTATCAACCCTGGGCTGCCACGCTCGCCGGCTTTGCGCTGGCCTCTACTGCTCATGCCGCACGCATCGACGATAGCGTTGCTCGTCAACTGCTACCCAGCAGCGAAATCGCCAGCCAACTGCAGAGCGAACAACGCTCGCCCGGAAAACGCAGCCAAAACAAGCGACAGCTGCCGCCGATTACGCTCAAAACATCGACGAGCGAATCGGCGCTGCTCGGCGATGGCTATATCCGCATCATTGCCGCGATCGCACCGGGCGCCAGTGAGATTCAGGCGCGTAGCGAACTGCAGCAGGCCGGCGCGCGGCGAATCAGTGTCGCCGGCACGGCGATCAACGCCGAGTTGCCGGTCTCGGCTTTGCAGCAAGTGCACAGCTTCTCAAGCGTCAGCGATGTCGCCGCCGATCGGCCATTCAATGCCACCGCTGCAGGCGCCGTGACCTCGCAAGGCGTGGCGCGTGTGCGCGCCGATCAAGCTCGCACCAACCTGGGTACGCAAGGTGCTGGTGTGAAGGTGTGCATCGTTTCCGACTCCTTCGCCACCTTGCCGGCGATTCCCGGGCGTCCGGACGCCGCCGCTGACATTCGCAGCGGCGACTTGCCCGGCGTGGGTAATCCTTTTGGCCGATCGACGCCCGTGGAAATCATCGAAGAGGGCCCCGCGAGAATCGATGAGGGTCGCGCGATGGCGCAAATCGTCCACGACATCGCGCCGGCGGCAACGCTGGCTTTCGGTTCCTGGTTCGCCGGATCGCAAGCACGCCATGTGCAGTTGCTCGATCAGCTCGCCGCGCGCAATTGCAACGTCATCACCGACGATACGGTGAGCTTCCGCCAGCCCTTCCTGCGCGACGGCATCGTGGCGCAGAAGATCGACGAGCTGGTTGGACGAGGCATCCATTACGTCATTTCTGCGGGCAACTTCGGTTCGCGCGGCTTTACCCAGGGCTATCGCCCAGGCCCGGTGCAAACGTTGAGCCGCCTCACCAATGGCACAACAATCGGCAACTACGAGCTGCATAACTTCAATCCCAATCCCAACGGCGCGCCGGATTACTTCCAGCAGCTTTCTCCGAATGGCGATTTCCGTCCTCTGTTGCAGTGGAACGATCGCCACCTCAGCGAAGGGCAGGCCGGCGGTGCGACAACGGAAGTCGATGTATTCCTATCGATCAGTCCGAGCGTCGATGGCATCGTCTACGCCGGCACGGGTCTGGCAAGTGCCGCACCTCTGGTGTTTTTCGAAGGCACCGATAGCGCCGGTGACACGATCTTCATCGTCAGCGCACGCGGCGGCGACAACGTCGGAAACGATCCGCTCGAAGGCTTCGAGACGCTGATCTTCGACGCGCAGTTCAACCTCGTCTCGCGGCAGGATGGCGTTATCGATCTTGGCATTCCGCTGTACCTGATCGTTGGCCGGCGCGCAGAATCGCCGGGCAACCCCGGGCACCTGCGGTGGATCGACGCCAGCACCTCCTTACCGGTGAACGGCATCGAGTATTTGACGGCAAACAACGCGCAGACCTTGATCGCCTCATCCAATGCGGCGCGTGCCGTGACCGTGGCCGCAGCGCGTTACGACACCATCAATCTGGCGAACGCTGCCTCTCCTGCCACGCTGCAATCGTTCTCGTCGCGCGGCGGCACGCCGTTGTTTTACGACGCTCAGGGCAATTTGCTGAGCACACCGATCGTACGCCGAAAGCCTGAACTGACCGGACCCGACGGCGCCGACACCACCTTCTTCTCGCTATCGAGCGGCGACTTCGACAACACCGGCGTGCCCAACTTCTTCGGCACCTCGGCCTCGGCGCCGCATCTGGCTGGCATTGCCGCACTGTTGCTCGCAGCGACCAATCGCCAGCCGACGCCGGACACGCTGCGCGCATTCCTGCAAGCGACCGCAAAGCCGGTTCCGGATGCTGAAGTTGGCGTCCCGGCCAGCTTCAACGCGCGGGGCGGCGCCGGGATCGTCGACGCGGTCGCAGCGGCAACAGCCGTCACCACCGATCCAGTGAGCGTGCGCTTTCCGTTCGATGCCGGTGCCCTGATCGGCAACGGACGCCCGTTTGCATTGAGCGCCGGTTCGACGATCGCCCGCGTAACCGTGTCTGGATATGGCGGCGCAGTCACGGTCGATCGACGCACCGAAGGCGCGCAGTACTTGATCGACCCCTCGCCAGTGACGATTTTTCCAGGACAAACCGAGCGCACGGTCTTTATCAGCGCCAATGGTCGAAGCACGGATGGACGTTCCACCGCGTCCAACACGCAAAACGCGAGCGTGACGAATCTTGGGTTTATCTCGCCACAGAACGGCCAGACCGTGAACGCCGGCAGCGTCGCATTCAGCGTTGCCAGCAATGAGGCGGTCGTCCGCGTGGACTATCAATTGGGTGGCTCTACGATCGCAAGCAGTACACAAGCGGCCGATGGCTTCCGCGCCAGCGCCAACTTGAGTGCCGGTGCGCGAACCATCAACGCTGTCGCCCGAAGTGCATCCGGCAGCATATTGTTTACGCGCAGCATCACCATCACCGTCCGCTAAGCACGGAACGCCCGGAGCCCGGCCACGGCCGGGCTCCGTGGCCAGTGCAATTCGTCGCCGCTCAAAAGGGATGAGAACGGGCCCACACCAAATCGGTGGTTCGCAGCTACAATGGGCCACATGAACAGTGCACTCCAACGCGCATACGACACTGCCCGGCATTGGCTTCGAGAGGAGTTGCCGAATGCCGAAATGCACGCCGCGTCGTCGCTATTGGACGTCATGGCGAAAGCGCGCGAGTACGTGATGGCAGCAGAGTCGCTGACCCGCGACGAGGCGCAGCGGGTGGTCGATGTCCTGCGCTATGACCTTCGCGAGGCGGCGCACCACTGGCACGATGTGAAGCTCGAAGTTGTCGATTGGGCAAAGTTCGATGTGGAACAACTCGAAGCCGCCATCGTCGAACGCCTGCTCAGCGCCGCCGATCCAACATGGACGGAGCTCGCCAGATTCCAGCGCGGGCGCAATGAGCTGGGCGATGGCAGCAATGAGCTGGGCGATGCAAGTTGAGCTGGACTGCTAACATCGTCGTTTAGTCGATTCGAGCAATCTCATGCACCCTGCCCGCCCCAGCGGTCGCGCGACCAACGCGCTGCGCCACATTTCGTTTATCCGCAACTTCACCCGCCACGCCGAGGGCTCGGTGCTGGTGTCGTTCGGCGATACGCGCGTGCTGTGCACCGCGAGTGTCGACGACAAGCCGCCGCCGTGGCTGCGCGGCACGGGCGAAGGCTGGGTCACCGCCGAATACAGCATGCTGCCGCGCGCCACGCACTCGCGCAGCGTCCGCGAGTCCTCGCGCGGCGTGTCCGGGCGCACGCACGAGATCCAACGCCTGATCGGTCGCGCGCTGCGCGCCGTGGTCGACCGCAAAGCGCTCGGCGAGCGTCAGATCGTGCTCGATTGCGATGTGCTGCAAGCCGATGGCGGCACACGCACTGCGGCGATCACCGGCGCCTATGTGGCGCTGGTCGACGCCGTTCGCAAACTGCTGCGTAACAAAATCATTGCCAAAGATCCGTTGCATGGCCAGGTCGCCGCCGTGTCTGTGGGCATCTGGCGCGGCCAGCCGGTGCTCGATCTCGACTATGCCGAGGACTCCGATTGCGAGACCGATATGAACGTAGTGCAGAACGACGCCGGCGCCTTCATTGAGCTGCAAGGCACGGCCGAAGGCCATGCTTTCCGCGATGAAGAGCTGGCGGCGATGCTGGCGCTGGCGCGTAGTGGCATTGCGGAACTACAGCGGCTGCAGCGTGAGGCGTTGGTGGATTGAATTCTTGAAGTAGCTTCGACATGCCGCATCCATCTGATGTTCTAAAGCTGAGAATCCAGGCAAACGCCATCGAAATCGCTCGGCTGCATTCGCGCATTCACCAAACCTATGTGTTGTGTGACCGTAGCCCTGAAAAGCTAAAAGAATGGAAGCGGGCATGCGAAGCATTTCACCGTCAATACGACGATTTAGCGTTCCCAGGCGGCTATCGAGGGGCTGGGCAGAGAATTCTCGACGGCGACGCCGAATCCATGGAAGCTGCAATCTGCTTTCTTGAGCTTCGCCCGTACTTCTTCCGTTCCGGCTACATGTTTAAAGCGATCTTGAGCAAGGCAAAACGAGCGCCGCTGAATACCGAGCAAGCTGCCCGGTTACAGCATGTGATCAAAAATCTCGCTGAATACAAAACTCGTAAGCGCGCAGAGCGCAAGGCGCAAGAAGCGCGATAACTCAACGCAATTCTCGGTCCCGTAGCAATAGCTCCGCTAGCACCGCCCACGGATTCGGACGCACGCCGAACCAGCATTCGAACGAACGCGCTGCTTGCCCGACGAGCATGCCAAGGCCATCGTGGACGGCACGCGCGCCGCTGGCGATGGCCAATTCGCGCAGCGGCGCGTGGGCCTTGCCGTAAGACAAATCGACGACCGCTGCGCCATCGAAGACTTGCGTGGCAAACGCGAACTCGCCGCCGCTGTGGAATGCGGCGCTGGCGTGGATGACGAGGTCGAAGTCCGACTGCCCGGCGAGGCCGTTGTCGCATGCCGCTATCGGCCCGAGCGCTGCGAACTGCGCCGCCAGGTGCTGCGCCGTTTCCAGCGTGCGATTGGCGACCACGATTTGCGCCGGGCGCTGCGCGAGCAGCGGCGCCAGGATGCCGCGCGTGGCGCCGCCGGCGCCGAGAATGAGCACGCGCGCGTCGCTGAGGGCGATACCGAGCCGCGCCAGATCGTCGCACAATCCCGCGCCATCGGTGTTGTCGCCGAACCAACCGCCGGTCTCGCGCTTGAGCGTGTTGACCGCGCCCGCACGCTGCGCGCGTTCGCTCAAACGCGCGCACTGCATCGCTGCGAGGCCCTTCAGCGGCAGCGTGACGTTGGCGCCGATCCCGTCGAAATCATGGAGATCATCGACGAAGCGTTCGGGCGGGGAATCGATCGCCTCATAGACCAGATCGATTCCCGTCTGCGCGGCAAACGCGCGATGAATCACCGGCGAACGCGAATGCGCAATCGGATGTCCGAAGACCGCCAGCCGGGCGCTCATTCGACCGGCAGGTAGTAAGCGCGGCGACCGCGGTACAGCGAAAAGGTAAATGCCGCCTGCCCGCGCACGCGCTTGCTCAAGTCCGCGAGGCTGCCGACCGTGAAACGATCGACGCCGAAGATGATGTCTCCAGCCTCCAGACCGGTGCGCGCTGCAGCGCTTTCGGCACGAACATCGAGCACTTTGACGCCAACAATGCCCGCCTGCTTTTCGCGTTGGCTCAACTCGCCAAAACGCGCACCGGACAAGCGCGCATCGAGCTTGTCGCCACCGAGCTGCTGCGCGCTGGATGCGATCAACGTCAACTCCAGGCCCTGCACTTTGCCGTCGCGCAACAGACGAATCGGCAGCGGCCGCCCAATCGGCAGTAATCCTTCTGTATTGGCCAGCGCTTCGGCGCCAACGATGGGCTTGCCGTCGATATCGGTAATCACGTCTCCGGTGCGCAGACCCGCCGCTTCCGCTGGCGATTCGGGCACCACACGGGTGACGACAGCGCCGCGGCCTTGCTTCAAGCCAAGCGCGCGGGCCAGACGTTCGTCCAGATCCTGCGTCTCCACGCCCAGCGAACCGCGTTTGACCTCGCCAAAAGCGATGAGCTGGTTCATCACGTTGCGCGCCAGATCGGAGGGAATGGCAAATCCGATACCGACATTGCCACCAGACGGCGAGAAAATCGCGGTGTTGATGCCGATCAGCTCGCCGCGCAAATTCACCAGCGCCCCGCCCGAGTTGCCAGGATTAATCGAGGCATCGGTCTGGATGAAGTTCTGATAGCCAAGACCACGCAAGCCGCTGCGACCGAGTGCGCTGACGATGCCGCTGGTCACCGATTGCCCGAGGCCGAACGGATTGCCGATGGCGACGACAAAATCGCCCACGCGCAGTTTGTCCGAGGGCGCCAGCGCGATTGCCGTGAGGTTGTCTGCCTTGACGCGCACAACGGCAACGTCGGTGTCTGGATCGCGACCGACGATCTCGGCCGGCAAGGTGCGCCCGTCATGCAAGGTGACGCTGACTTCGTCGGCACGCTCGATCACGTGGTTGTTGGTAATGACCAGGCCCCTAGCCGCATCGACGATCACACCGGACCCCAGGGACGACTGGACGCGCTCTTGCGGCACGTTGGGCATATCGAAAAAACGGCGAAAAAACGGATCGTCGAAAAAAGGATTGCGCACCTGTACGCGCGTCTTGCTCGACACGTTGACCACCGCCGGCGTCACCCGCTCAACCATCGGCGCCAATGATGGTAAGGGTTGGCCATCGACCTCCGCCGGCAGAACCGCCAGGGCTTTGGTGCTTGCCAGCAGCAGTCCGGCCATCAGCAATAAACGCATCGTCTCCTCCGTTCTCACCAGACAGCGCGCATCGTGGGAGCGCGGCGTCGACTTTTCAACCGGTAATCGCCATCAAATTGCCAGCAAAGGACCGCGCCGGAAAACTAGCATTCCGCAGCTATGCAACCCCAATTCATAGTTCGTCCAGCAATCCCCTCAGACGCTGAAGCGCTCGCCGAGTTCAATATTGCGATGGCGCTTGAGACCGAGGGCAAGACACTCGATCCGCCAACCGTGATGGCGGGAGTGCTCGGTGTGTTTGCCGAACCCTTGCGCGGCCAGTATTTCGTGGCCGCAGACAGCACCGGCGCGATCGGCGCGCTTCTGGTCACGCGCGAGTGGAGCGATTGGCGCGCCTGCGATTACTGGTGGATTCAGAGCGTCTACGTGCGGCCCAGCGCCCGTCGCGGCGGTGTATTCAGCGCCCTGTATCGTCTGGTCGCGCAGGCAGCGCGGGCGGCCGGCGCCTTCAGCCTGCGGCTATACGTGGAAGACCACAATGCCGCTGCACAAGCTACCTACCAAACACTCGGTATGGTCGATGCTCAGTACCGCGTCATGGAGCAAGTGCTGTGATGGTGTATGGCGTTCTCTTGGCAGGCGCTTTGGCTGCCGCGCCGACGCGCGTGGTGATCGTCGATATCGAGGCAATCGAAGCGCGCTTTGGTCTGTCGAGTGAGACGCCGGCGCCGATCGCCGGCGATAGCGGGGCACAGGCGCAATGGCAACGCCAGAGCGACATGCTGGACGCACTGCCGCAGCTGATTGCGGCCGCGGCCGAGAAAGCGAATGCCGACATGGCGATGCGCCCGGCCACCGCCAAGCGCCTGGGCATCGCGGCGGACGATGCGACCATGGCTGTCAGCATGGCGCTGGCGGAAAAATTTCCGGAGGTCCGATGAGGCGATTGCTGGCGCTTGCGTTATTCGCGATGGCAAACAGCGCTCATGCAGGGCACATCCTGGTGGCCGATCTCAGCGAGGCGTACACGCATTCCACGGCGTTATCCGGATTGCTAGACGCAGTCGACGCCGAACTGGCGCGCATCCGCACCGAATACCAGCCGGAGATCGCAAAACTTCAATCGCAGCTGCGCGGGCTGGACAAAACGCAAAGCGCTGAGCGTTTGCGCATCGCACGCGAGATTCACCAGATCGAGAGCGCTGCCGAAGCTGCGGAAGTGCGCCTGATCGAGGCCAACCAGCGCGCGATCGCCACCGTCGACGCGGCCATCGATGCCGCCAAGACGGCGGTCGCAGAAGCCGAGTCGGCTCTTGCGCTGCTCGATCGCAACGAGCTTTTGTACGTCAGTCCCGATTGCGGCTGCGACCGCACCGCAGCAGTGTTCGCCGATCTCAATCGGCGCTTGCCCAGCGTTGAACTCCAGATCGACCGATGAATGCTGCATCGCAGCTTGTTAAGCGGCCCGCGAAATCTGGATCATCCGCGCGTCGGCACGCCGGCCGGGGAGGAGAAGCAAGCCCGCAGTCGTTTATCGGCTGCGGGTTTTGTTTTTTCGACAGGAGCCATTGACCATGCCGCTGTTCACCGATCCATCCGCCTTTGCGGATCTTGCCAGCCGATTGCCGCCGCGCGCCCCTGGTGTGCCACGCGGTGTGTTTCTGGTTTCGCCCTCGGACTTTCGTCTTGCCGGGCAATCGGCGCAGGACAACGCTTACATGCAAATGCAGCAGCCGGTCGATTCGGCCCGCGCATGCCTGCAACATCAGCGCTTCGCCGAACAATTGAGCCGGCGCGGGATACCCACGCAAGTGTTTCCCGGCGATGCCAGTACGCCAGATGCAGTGTTTCCGAACAACGTCTTTGCCACTGCGCCGGGGCGCCTTATCGTCGGGGCGATGAAGCACGCGGTGCGCCGCCGCGAAGCCGAGCGCATGGACATTCGCCGCTGGTTCGCTGCCGTGTTGCGCTACGCCTGCATCGATCTGTCGCAGCAATCGCTGGTCGCCGAACTGACCGGTTGTCTGGTCATCGATCGGGCGCGGGGCATCGGCTTTTGCGGCCTCACCGAACGCTGCACGCTTGCGGGTGCTCGCGCTATGCACGATGCCTTTGGCCTGAGCGCAACGCTGGTCTTCGATCTGGCGGCTGGCGAGTACCACACCAACGTGGTGATGAGCGCGCTGGCGGGCCGCGGCGTTCTCGTCTGCCCGGATGGCATCGCCACGCGCGGCGTGATGGAGGCGTTGCGCAAAATCTATGGCGAGGCGGTCGTCGAGATCGACACGGTGGAGAAGAACCGATTTGTCGGAAATTGCATTGCGCTCGGCGACAACGATCTGTGGCTGAGTGCCGTGGCGATGGCGGCCATCCACGGCTCGACGTCGCGTCGGCTCAAGGCGCTCGGCTTCGATCTGTGCAGCGCCGAGCTGGACGAGCTGGAGAAAGCCGGCGGCTCGCTGCGCTGCATGGTGGGCGAAATCTACTGAAGAATTGCACCGGCATGCAGAAGCGGCACTCGCGCGAGGTCGCTGCAAAACGGCGCCGGTTACGATGCCAATGCTCGGCGCCCAGCTCGCGCTGCGGACCTTGCCAAACCGCTCTGACTGGCGAAGAGTAGCGAGCGAGGAAACTGGCAAGAGGGCGCAAAATGAACCAGTGGTTTTATAACGATCAAGGTCAACAGCGTGGGCCCGTCAGTCCTGCGGAACTGACCGAACTGCGGCGCCGCGGGGTCGTTCACGACAACACTCTGGTTTGGCGTCAGGGCATGGCGGAGTGGCAACCGCTGTCGCTGTATCCGGAGGCGATCCTCGGCCCGCCCCCGCCGCCGAGCCCTTTCGCGCCGCCCAGAACCCAGGCCCATGAGGATCCAATCGGCTTGCCGGTTAGCGGCGGACCCGTGGTCTACGGCGGGTTCCTGCGCCGGTGGGTGGCGCTGATCGTCGATTCCATCGTGCTGGTTCTGCCACTGGCTGTGATCGCCGCGATCATCGCTCCAATGATGTTCGGTGCGGCGGGAGAAGATGGCGGCACAGCCGTGATTTATCTGTTGTGGCTTCTGGCAGCGCCTGCCTATTACGCGAGCCTCGAGAGTTCGGAGTGGCAGGCAACGATCGGCAAACGTCTGATTGGCATCAAGGTTGTCGATCTGGAAGGTCGACGAATTAGCTTCGGCCGCGCGCTCGGTCGTTGGCTCGCGTCCAGCCTTTCGTACCTGACCTTCTATATCGGCTTCCTGCTCGCAGCGCTCACCGAGCGCAAGCAGGCGCTGCATGACTTCGTGGCCGGTACGCTGGTCGTCGATCGCTGGGCCTTCAGCGCATCCCCTGAGAAGCAACAGCAACGTATGTCGGGTTTGGTGATCGGGTTAATCGTGTTTGTCGTAGCGCTGGTTCCCCTCAGCATTCTCGCGGCAATTGCCATTCCTGCCTATCACGACTACACGGTACGCGCGAAAGCAAATGAAGTTCTGGCCACCACCGGACCGGCGAAGACGGCCATCGCGGAGTTCGTCGCCAGCGACGGGAGTTGTCCCAACGATTGGTCGCAGCTGAGCGGCGGAGCGAAACCGAGCTCACCGCTGATCGGGGACAGCCTGGTCGGCGAATTCGATGGTGGCGGTTGTGGCATGCAGATCACATTCGCCAGTGCCGCGCCGCCAAAACTGGCCGGGAAAGAGCTGTATTTGACGTTGGACGCGGAGTCGCTGAGCTGGAGTTGCACGTCGAACGTCGATACGCGCTATCTGCCCACGAGTTGCCGCTGAGCGGGCTTGCAATCGAATCGCTAAGCGATTGCTGAGGAAAGGCGTTGGCCTCCCGCATGGGGCCGACGCAGTCGGCACGCTGCTGCCGTCGAGGTTAGTTCTCTTCCCATGCTTCGCCGGCCAGATAGGACGCAAGACGCCGCTCAAAGTCTGCGCGTTGCGAGTCGCTGATATCGGTCGCTTCCATCGCCTGGGCGATCGCTTCGCGCTGGGTTTCGATCGCCTGATCGAGCAAGCCTGAGGCGGCCAGACACGCGGCGAGCGTGTCTTGGTAGTTGGCGTTGCGATCGACGCCGAGCACCTCGGAAATGCGCCGGGTACCGGCTTGCGGATCGCGCACGGCAGGATCGCGACTGCTGCACTGCACCCAGGCCAGCGAATTGGCTGCCGGGCGCCAGCCGGCGTCGGCTGCCTGCGTCCACCAACGCAGCGCGGCAGCGCGGTCTCTGGGCCCGCCGCGGCCATCGTATAGCGCACGCGCCAGGTAGTCGCGCGCGGCTGCGTGGCCCGCGGTTGCGGCGCGTTGGTAATGCGCGCGCGCCAGCGTCGCATCGGCCGCCTGCCCGGCCTGACCGAATTCGGCGATCTGCCCCAAGCGAAAGCTTGCTGCCGCCTGCCCCTCATCAGCCAATTCGACCAATAACTTCAGCCCGCGCTCGGCGTCGCCGTCGCTATTGCGCTCGATCAGGACACTGGCAAGACGCAACCTCGCAGCGACAAGGCCGCCGCCCGCCAACTCCTCGATGATCCGCAGCCCATCCTGCGCGCTGCCGCGTAATCCCTCGTGCCCGTCGAGATAGAGTTCGCCCAGCGCCAGCGCGGCCGTCTGGTTGCCGCGCACCGAGGCGCTCAAGTACCAGCCTTCGGCTTCCACCACATCGACGCTGCGACCAAGCTCGCCACGTGCGAAGGCGCGCCCGAGTCTGCGCATCGCACCAGCGTTGCCGGCATCGGCCGCGCGCAGAAAGTAGCGATAGGCGCGATCGAGATCCGGCGCCACCTGATTCGAACCCACTTCGGCCGCCAGCGCCATCAAGGCCAAGCCCGCCGGGTCACCGGCATCGGCCGCTGTTTTCATCCACTGGCGCGCTTGCCTGGCGTTTTTCGCACGCCACGCATTCAACGCCAGTTGCGCCGCAGCTGCCGGCGAACCCGCTTTGGCCGCACGCTCCAGCCAATTGCGTTGGCGATTGGGTTTGGCGAGTTGCGCCTGCAAAAAGGCGGCATCGGCCAGGTCAGCGCGCGCGGCGCGTTCCAGACACTGCCGGGCGAGCAGCGTGCGGCCTCGTTCTCCCAGACTGAAGGCCAGTTGCGCGTATGCAAGATTGGCTTGCGCCTGACCCAAGCGCTTTGCGGCACGATCGATGTGCTTGCTCGCGGCGCGCTTGTCGCCGTCGACATCGAACGCCAGCGCCAGCACCAGGTGCGCCTCGGACAATCCGCGCTCGGCAAGCGGGGCGACCAATGCGCGCGCCGATTTCAGGCAGGCAGTATCTTGCGCGACCAGACATAACGGCAGCATCTCGAACGCCGCAGGCGGGTAACCATCGAGGGCCAAGCGCTCAATGGCGACACTGGCATCCAGCAATTCGAGCTTGCCATCGCCAAGCCGCGCACTGATGTTCGCCAACTCGGCGGCGGGATTGCGCACACCCTCTGCGCCGCGCAAAAACTGCGCGCTCAGTGCCGCCAGATAAGCAGGAAAGCGCGCATCCGGCTGATCGCGATCCAGACGCTGCCATACGCGGAGGAAATCGAAGTACAGTTGCTTTTCCTGCCCGCGCTCATCGAGAAAGATTGCGATGAACGGCAAGCTGCCGCCGGGCGCACCGACTTTGTAGCGCCCATACAGCGGCGTCCAGCCGGCACCTTCCACCAGCGCCGCGGCATCCGATTCGGTGGCGACCAAAACCGGGCGAAGCACGCTTTGGCCGCGCCCCTCGCGAAGCAAAAACGCCCGTTGCGCGCCGAGCAACGCCAACGCCTCGGTGCGGGCCTTTTCGCCCACAGCGCAACGCACCATCGCCAGCTGCAGCGCCGGGCTGAAAGGCTGCGCATCGCGTGCCCGCCGAAGGCTGGCACCGTGTTGGGCGCATCCTTCTTCCTTGTCCTCGATGCCATCGAGCGCATCGAGCACTCGGTACTGCGCCATGACCGCTGGCAGTTCAGCGCTGCCAAGAAACGAACCCCAGCGATCAGCCCACGGATCGGCGTGCGCCGCCGTCGCCAGCAGCGCGCCCATTGCCAACCAACGCATCACGGCGCGTTGGTCTCCGCCGTCCAGCGCGTCAACCAGGCCTCGACGGCGCGGTGCCATTGCACCGAATTGTGTGGCTTCAGAATCCAGTGGTTCTCGTCGGGGAACCACAGGAACTGGCTGTCGATGCCGCGACGCTGCAGCGCCGTGAATGCCGCAATACCTTGCTCGAAGGGCACGCGGAAATCGAGCATGCCGTGCGTCACCAACATCGGCGTACGCCAATCCTTGACGCGATTGACGGGGTTCTGCTTCTCGAAATCGCCCGGGCGATCGAAAGCAGTGCCTTCGAACTCCCATTCGTCGAACCACAGCTCTTCGGTGCTGTAGCTCATGAAGCGATTGTCGAAGATGCCGGCATGATTGACGATGCACTTGAAGCCATCGTTCCACGCCCCGGCAATCCAGTTCATCATGTAGCCGCCGTAGCTGGCGCCAAGCGCGCAGGCGCGCGAGCCATCGAGAAAACTGTACTTCGACAGCGCTGCGGCCATGCCCTTTTGCAAGTCTTCCAGCGGTTTGCCGCCCCAATCGCCGCGAATCGCATCGGTGAACGCTTGACCGTAACCGGTGGAGCCGTGGAAATCGACGAACACCGCGGCGAAGCCCTTGCCCGCATAGGTTTGCGGGTTCCAGCGATAGTGGAAGGAATTGCCCATGCTGCCTTGCGGTCCGCCGTGGACGATAAACGCGATCGGATACTTCTTCGCTGGATCGAAATCGACCGGCTTGACGACCCACGCATACACCGTTTGCCCGTTCCAGCCTTCGAAGGAAAACTGCTCGAACGCACCGAACTTGAGCTGCGCCAGGGCGTCTTTATTGACGTTGGTCAGCTGCGTGGTCCCACCGCCCTTCAGGCCGAGCGAGTGGATATCGGCCGGGGAATCCAAATCATCCAGCACCGCGTAAATGCGGTCCTTGCCGAGCGCAAAGCCGCTGACCGCACCGGACTCGGTCAAGCGCGTCGCTTTGCCGCTCTTGACGTCGATCGCGAAGAGCCGACGTTGGCCGATATCGTCGGTATAGCTGTAGATCGTACGGCCGTCACTGGAGAGCGTCAGCCCATCCGGCGAGCGATCCCAATCGGGCGCAACTTCGCGCGTGGCGCCGCTGGCCAGCACGCGCTCCATGATGCGATTGCGATCGGCCTCATAACCGGCGCGTGCCATCGAGCGCCAGTACAGACGCTTGCCATCGGCCGAGTACACCGGCGTGTTGTCGTAGCCGGGAAAATCAGCCGTCAGATTCTTCGCGTCACCGCCGTTCAGGGACACGTTGTAGAGATCGGTGTTGGTCGACCACGGCTCGCTCTTGCCGGCGATGCGCAGCGTAAAGGTGATGCTGGCGCTATCGGGCGTGAAGGCGACTTCGCCCATGTCGCCAAAGGGTTTGGTGGGCGCATCGCCATCCAGACCTTTGCTCACCCAGCGCGGATTCGCAGCGCCCTCGGGCGTGATATCGAATACGAACAACTGCGAGCGCGTGCCATTCTTCCAGGTGTCCCAATGGCGCACGAAGAGTTTGTCGTGCAGCGTGCCGGTGTGTTTTTCCTCCGCGTCCGCGGTGAGCTTTTTCTTGGTGCAATCGAAGTCCGCGCCGCACTCCGGAAACACCTCCAATGCGAGCGAAATTTTCTTGCCGTCGGGGGACAAAAGGAAACCGCCGACGTCCAACGGCAATGCGGTCACAGGCTGCGCCTCGCCGGGTCCGTCGAGCTTCCACACCTGCATGGAACCCGAGCGCGAGGACAGGAAATACAGCGCCTCGCCGTCATAGCGCGGATGCATCGCCGACGAGCCAGTCTGCGTCAAGCGCCGCGGCATCGCGCCCGATTTGAGATCCAGTTCGAAGATGCCCTGCGACGCCTTATTCGCCGCGTAATCGGTCTCGCGCAGCACAAAGGCCAGCGCGCTGCCATCGGGTTTGAGCTGGACGTCAGAGACGCGCTTCAGACGGACCAGATCGTCGACATCGAAAGCCTTCTGCGCGCTGGCCAGCGCTGGCAAGGCCAACAAGATTCCCATTACCAATTTGCGCATTGCGCTCGTCCTCTACCGGCCTTTGGAAGACAAAGTCTGCCACGGGATGACAAGTTGCGAGCAGAAATTCGGCACAGAGCGAGCCGCCGCTTAACTCTCCCGAGCGGCGATCATTGGCGCAATCCGACGCGTCGAGCGATTTCGCGGCTCAATGTGGTGAAATCTTCGTGGCACTTTTGTACGCTCGTCTGGTGCGCACCGATCGCACCGTCGGCCGACCGCAAAGCAAACATCGGCTTACGCGCTGCCATCGCCAAAGGCATTAGGCTTCGGTAGTGCTTGATGCGATGGATCTGATTTGTAGCGCTGAATGCATCGGACTGACCTACAACGCTTTCAGAGTAAACCTCGGGCAGTTGCCGCTCCCATTTTCCATACGCTTTTGTCGGGCGTCCAAGCCGTTCCGCATGCTGCACAAGAACATACCCTACTGGGTTCATTTCGCCTTTTGGCAATTCCATCAGAGTCGCAGGGCGCTTCACGAAGGCCTGACTCCAAGACTGTCGCCATTGTCTGAGCGTCGGCCCCAAATTCCTCAGCCCTTGCAGGGAAAAAAGGTCAGGCGCGACGGGGACGACCACATGCGAAGCTGCAACCAAAGCTGCGCGGTTAATAGCGCCCAGATTGGGGCCTACGTCGATCAGAACCAGACTTGCTTGATGCCGATCGGCAGCCTCGCGGATGACGCGCCAGAATGCGGTAGTCACCCGAAATGCTCGTTCGCGACCTTCAAGGCATCTCGGCCATTCGGTGGACAGGTCGTCTTCGATACGGGAAAGCGCAAGATCGCCAACCAGCATGCCGAGCGGGCCGGCGAGCGATTCAATGTGAGCCGGTCGAACATCGCCCGTTCCGCCGACGAGCGGTGCCAACGCTCCGTGGAGCGTGTCCGGATTGTCGTTGTCTGGCCAAAGCTCTTCAAGTCGCTCCTCGTCGAGCGCCATGATGCTCAGATTGGACTGAGGATCGAGGTCTACTGCCAGCACACGGTGCCCCAATTCGGCGAACATCCAAGCTGTGTGATACACAAGCGAGGTCTTGCCCACACCACCCTTGTTATTGAAGAACGCGATACTGATCATGTGCTTCCTTTCGCGACAATGGCCGCAACAAATCCAGGCTGCACTTCGAATCTTAGTCGCCCTCCCAGTGCCCGGCGCGCGATGGCGATGCCAGCGCCGAATCGCTGCACATAGCCCAGCGCTCGCATCGATTCCGCCAAGTTAGGATTGCGATAGTCGGCGATGCCGAGCTGACCAAAGTTTCCCAAAGTGACGCTACCGAACGGGCCGCCGGGATTGTGTATCTCTATGCGATCGTCGAACCAATACACGCGAACTGGTGCGTGCGTCGCCTCGAAGCTACGGTGCATTTGCGCATTGCGGACCAATTGCCGCAACGCTTCCATCGGATAAGTTTCCTCGCGCAATTCCTGTTCACGATCGGCGAATCGCACAGCTACCTGATTATGCGCGTGCAGCTTTTCTTCGAGTTTCCTAATTTGGTCCGCGACTGTGCCGTAGATCAAGTCTTCATCTAGAACCGATGCGGTCAAGTCGGTCCCACCCACACGAAGGAACTGAGTGTATGCGCCGGGCAACCAATCCACTGGGCTTCGTCCGATCACGAGAATGCCTAGTACGGTTGGAGTTTGATCGGAAACGCTTGCGATCAATTTAGTTGCTGCCAGCTTCTGCTCGTAGCTTCGGTCGTTTGCCGCTATCACATCTCGGGCGACCACTGATGGCAAGTACTCTTGTTCAAATCGCAAGCGGTCCAGATCATCGAGTGTCGCCCCTCGGAGAGGTCGAACATCGTAGGGTCGATCACCAAATCGACGCCGCTCGTTCAGAATGCGCTCGTCTTGAGCGCTGGCGATCCCGCGCCTAGGCCCCCAGCGCACATGAATCCGTCCCTTGAGGCGCACTGGTGGCGAATCGCTGGGCATGACCGTGATCACCGCAAGATCGCAATCAAACAAACGCCGCTTCTCTACCAACATGGTCGGTGGCGGAGTAATGTTTCCGTCTGACTTGATATCCGCCAACTGGACAAGCAACTCGTCGGAAACAACGAAGTCGTCGACAACCTCGCCATCGTCCTTCGCCCCAATAAACACAACGCCGGCCGAATCATGACCCGCAAGGTCATTGGCGAACGCACACACCGCCTCGCGAACCGTGGTTGGCGCGTCGCCCTTGAACGACTGTTTGCGCTCGACACGATCCGATTCGAGATCCCCTAGCATCCTCTCCAGCTCAGCATCCGAATAGCGAATCATCCAACGAATCCTTGATGCGGCCCAAAGCGAGAACCAGAGATTCGCGCTTCAGTGCCAGTTGGGAGGCGAACGACCGGCAGCTTTACCGTGGACGAGTCGACTCCAAATACCGGTAAAACTCCGAATCGGCATCCAGCATCAATGTCGTGTTTTCGCCCATCGCGCCGTAGCTTTCGAGCGTGCGCATGAACGCGTAGAACTCCGGATCGGCACCGAAAGCCTCGCCGTAAATCTGCGTGGCTTCGGCATCGGCTTTGCCGCGGATTTCGGCAGCCTGGCGCTCTGCGTTCGAGCGGATCTCGCGCAGCTCGCGCTGCATCTCACCCAGGATTTCCTGGCTACGTCCCTGGCCTTCCGATCGGAAGCGCTCAGCGATCGACTGGCGTTCGCTGATCATGCGGTTCTCCACCTGCGCGCGGACGCTGTCGATGTAGTTGATGCGCTTGAGGCGCACATCCACCAACTCGATGCCGAGTTCTGGCGTTTGCTTAGCGGCCGCGAGGCGGATCTCCTGCTCGAGTTTCTCGCGGCCCTTCTTGGGCTTGTCCAGATCGACATCGCCCACAGGCACGCCTTCTTCTGCGACCGCCTTGGCATCGACTTCCCAATCGGCCGAGCGCACGATCTCTTCCAAATCCGTGCCGGAGATGATGTCGCGCACCACCGAATCGATGATGTCATCCAGACGCGTGCGTGCGCCCTGCTCATCGCGCACCGACTGCATGAACTTCAACGGATCGGAGATGCGCCAGCGCGCGGTGGCGTCGACCAGGATGAACTCGCGGCCCAAGGTTGGCACCTGACTGACATCGCCATCCCACGGCAGGATGCGCTTATCGAAACGACGCACGTCCTGAACGAAGGGCAGCTTGAAATGCAGTCCAGGCTCGCTGATGACCTCGCCGACCGGCTCGCCGAACTGCACCTTGATGCCCTGTTCGGATTGATCGATGACGAAGGTTGCCGGCTTGAGCAACACGAACGCGATGAAAGCGATGACGATAATGGCGATCAGGCGATTCATTGTGCGGCCTCCTGTGCAGCCGGGCGTGGGCGACGCAAATCCATCACTGGCAGCGGTGTACTGGTGCCATCCTTCACCACATACACGGCGCCAACATTCGGCAGCACCTGGAACAGGGTTTCCAGATACATGCGCGTGCGTGTGACCTCTGGCGCAACTCGGTACTCGGCGAGAATGGCGTTGAAGCGCGCGGTTTCGCCTTTGGCGTAGTTGATGCGCTCTGCGGCATAGCCTTGTGCTTCAGATAACACGCGGTTGGCCTCGCCCCTGGCCTTGGGGATTTCCTGGTTCGCTTGTTTGGTGGCCTCGTTGATCATCCGCTCGCGCTCCTGGCGCGCCTCGTTGACCTCGTTGAACGCTGGTTGTACCGCTGCGGGCGGAACCACGTCCTGCAATTCCACGGTCACGACGTGGATGCCATTGTCGTAGCTCTGCATGGCCTCCTGAATTTCGTCGCGCGCCAGCGCCGAAATCGCCACGCGTGCGGTGGTCAACACTTCGCTGCCGAGGCGATTGCCGACGACCCGGCGCATCACCGACTCAGAAATATCGCGCAGCGTGCGCTCGGCGTCTCGCTGCTGATAGAGAAACTTCATCGGATCGGAAATGCGGTATTGCACCACCCACTCGACGTCGATGATGTTGAGATCGCCCGACAGCATCAGCGATTCATCGGGAAAGTCTTCGGTCGAGTACTCGGTGCGCTCGCCGTCGGTGTCGGCTGAGCGGAACCCGAACTCCTGCTTCATGACGCGCTCGGTGGCGACTTTTTGCACCGTGTCGACACCGAACGGCAACTTGAAGTGCAATCCAGGATCGTTGATCGCAACCACCTTGCCGAAGCGCTTGACGACTGCACGCTCCTCCGGCTGGACCGTGTAATAGCTGGACATGAACCCCCAGGCAATCACGCCAACAGCCACGATGGCGAGCACGGGGGTCAGGTTTTTGACACTGAGATTCGGTGCGGATCCAGGCATCGCGAGAACCCTCAAAACGGGAATGGGCGTGAGGATGATGGCATGCCGTCGCGAAATTGATGAGAAAACTTGGACCTGACTGGACCGCAGGCCATCCGTTGCCCGCGCGAACGCTTTTGCCATCAGTCTCGTTATGCTTCGCGCCCTTCGACATCAGCCGGCAGACCGATGGAACACCGACAAACGCTGATCCGCGTGCTGGAAGACTGTGTCGAGCGCGCCGAAATCGATGAACTGAGCCTTGGTGACGTTTTGGCGAGCTTGAGCACGTCGGCGCTGGCGCTATCGGCGGTTCTGCTGTCGCTACCGTTCCTGACGCCCGTGACCTTGGGTCCGGTCTCGACGGCTGGCGGCCTGGTACTCGCATCGCTCGGTTGGCAGTTGTATCGCGGCCAGCAAAAGCTTTGGCTGCCGCAGAAGATTTATGCGATCAAGCCGTCGCGCAAAGTCTGGGAGCGCCTGCTGGGCGTTTGCCAATTCGTTATCCGCATGCTCGCAAGGCTCACCCGCGAGCGCTTCGTCGGCTGGGTGGATGGCCGCACCGGCGAACGCATCTGTGGTGCTTTGATCTTCGCCGGGGGGCTGCTGCTCGCGGTGCCAGTGCCGGTTCTGCCGTTCAACAACACGGTGCCGGCCTTGGGTTGCCTGTTCGGCGCGATCGCGATCCTGGAACGCGACGGGCTGATGGTGCCGATGTCGGTTTTTTGGCTGGTCGCCAGCGTCGCCTACTTCGGCGCGTTTTTCTATGCGCTGTTCTTCCTCGGCACCGAGGCCACCGTGTGGGTGCAGCAATGGCTGCCGTTTCTGAAATAGCGCACGACCGGACGGCGCGCCGCATAATCGAACTCAACTGTTGTCAATGGATTGCCGCTTATGGCCTTCAAACTCGTCGCCGGCCAACGCTGGTACTCCACCGCCGAACCTGAGCTGGGCCTAGGCACCATCAAGAAAGTCGATGGCCGCGCGCTGGAGCTGCTGTTCACCAAGGCTGGCATGCTGCGCCGTTATGCGCTCACGAGCGCGCCGCTGTCCCGCGCCGAGTTTCGCGTCGGCGATCAGATCAGCGTCGAGGGCACGCTGTACGTCGTCGATGCGATCGAAGACCGCGCCGGACTGATGTTCTATCAAGCTGGCGCGCAATGGTTCGCCGAACCGCAGCTCGACGACGTGCAGGCGGCGAGCGCCGCCGATGAGCGCCTGACCGCGGGCCGAGTCGATACCAACGCGCGTTTTGCGCTGCGCAGCGAAGCGCTGGCGCGCCGCGCGGCGGCACGGGCCAGCGCCGCCTTTGGTATCGCCGGTGCGCGCATTTCTTTATTGCAGCATCAGCTGGCGGTTGTTGAAGCGGCGCTGGCGCAACCGCAGCCGCGTGTGCTGCTCGCCGATGAAGTCGGCTTGGGAAAAACCATCGAGGCCGGCCTGATCCTGGCGCGCATGGTCGCCACGGGTCGCGCGCAGCGCGCGCTGGTACTGGTGCCCGAAGCCCTGGTCTACCAATGGTTTGTTGAACTGTTGCGTCGTTTCAACCTGAAGTTCGCGATCTACGACGCCGAGCGCGCCGATTCCATCGGTCAAGGGAGCGAACGCAATCCCTTCGACGACGATCAGCTGGTGCTCACCGATCTGGGTTTTCTCACCAAGAGCCCAAAACGCGCGCAGCAATTGATCGATGTGGGTTGGGATTTGCTGATTGTCGATGAAGCGCACCATTTGGCGTGGTCGCCGGACGAGATCAGCGCCGAGTACGCGCTGGTCGAGCAACTGGCGTTCAAGGCGCCGAGCGTGGTGCTGCTGACTGCCACGCCCGAACAATTGGGTCGCAGCGGCCACTTCGCGCGGCTGCGCCTGCTCGATCCGGCGCGCTATAACGATCTTTCCAGCTTCGAGCACGAAGCCCAAAGTTATTCGCGGATTTCCGATCTGGCCGAAGCCTTGCTCGATGCGCCGACGATTCCCGCCAAAACCGCCACGGCCTTGCGCAAGACGCTGGGCGATGAGCCCGATCTGGCGCCGCTGATTGTGCCTGAGCCGGATGCGGCGGCACGCCAGCGATTGCTGGCCGCGCTCATCGATCGCCATGGAACTGGCCGCGTGATGTATCGCAATCGCCGCGTCAGCGTGGGCGGCTTTCCCAAACGCGTGCCGCTGATCGAGACGCTGCACCTGCCGCACGAGGATCAGGACAAATACCTCGCCGAGCTGCGCCAGGAGTTCGAGAGCGATGTCGGCTTGCGGCCTGCCCCCGCTCCGCTGTCGAGCTTGTCGGCCGCGACCGAGGAGGCCGCGGACACTGTGCATCCTGCGGTGCTGGCGCTGACGCGCGATCCGCGCTTGATGTGGCTGGTTACGCTGATCGATAAACTGGCGCCGGCGAAGATCCTGCTGATTTGCCGCACGCGCGCCAAAGTCGAGCTGCTCGAAGCCGCGCTGCGACTGAAAAGCAGCGCACGCGTGGCGCGTTTCCATGAAGGCTTGACGCTCGCGCAGCGCGATCGCAACGCCGCGTATTTCAGCCAAGAGGACGGTGCGCGCGTCCTGCTCGCCTCGGAAATCGGCTCGGAAGGTCGCAACTTCCAGTTCGCGCATCATCTGGTGCTGTGGGATCTGCCGGCCGATCCGGACTTGCTGGAGCAGCGCATCGGGCGCCTGGATCGTATCGGACAAACCTCCGAGGTCTCGATTCATCACGCCGTGTTGCCTGGCAGCGCACAACAAGTGCTCGCACGCTGGTATCTGGAAGCACTCGATGCGCTGCGCACCAGCCCTGCCGACGGGCGCGAGCTGTACAAGCGCTTCGGCCCGCAGTTGATCGAACTGGCTGGCGCGCATGCGGATGGCGATTCGACCCAGGGGCAATTGGAGGCGCTGATCGAAGCAACCCGCGCAGCCCACGAGAAGCTGAGTCAGGCCATTTCGTCAGGGCGCGATCGCCTGCTGGAACTGGCAACGCGATTTGGCGATCGCGGCGCAGCGCTGCGCGCGGCGCTTGCGAGTACCGACGCCGATCGAACCAGCGACGACTTTGTGCTCAAGCTGCTGGAGCAGTTCGGAATCGAAACCGACGATGTCGGCCAGCGCACGCACCGCCTCGATCCCGAATATCTGTCGAGCGAAGATTTCCCATGGCCGGCCGACGGGCCGATCACCGGCACCTTCGATCGCGACATCGCGCTCTCGCGCGAAGACTTGCCGTTGCTGCGTCTCGACCAACCCATGGTCGCCGGTGCCCTGGAACTGTTGATCAGCGGCGAAACCGGCAATGCCGCCTTCCTGGTCGATCCCACGTTGCCGGCGCGCTCGGCATGGATCACAGCGGTGTTCCTGCTCGAATGCGTGGCCGATCGAAAGCTCGATGTCGAGCGCTATCTGCCGCCCACGCCGATCACCGTGACGGTCGATTCCAAGCTCAGCGAGCGCGACTACTCGGCATTGCCGCAGGTGATTTCGCGCAGCGATGACAAGCCCGTCGATCTGGCACGTTTTCGCCCGATCCTGACGGCGCTTGTCCCGCCGATGAAAAAGGCCGCGGAGGAATTTGCCACGGCGCGCGCCAAACGTTTGATCGCCGCCGCGAGCGAGCGCGTGGAACACGAACTCGGCGCCGAGTTCGAACGCCTGCGCGCGCTCAAACGCGTCAATCCCGGCATCCGCGACAGCGAGATCGATGCCCTGGCGCAACAACTGTCGGCATTGCGCAGCGCCATCCCCGATGCGCGCGTGCGCCTGGATGCGATACGACTGTCAGTCAGCGCCGATTTCCTGCGGTTGAGCGCGGGCTAGTGTGGTGTCCCAAAAATAACTGGAAGAAATGTCCGATGGATTTCGGCCCGAGGCAAGGCGCGAGAAGGGTGAAAGTCGGCTGCTTTCGCGGCATGCCGCGAGCCGACTTGAACGCCCGGCGGCTGTGCCGCCGGGCCGGGCGTCATAGCAGCGCTATGGCGACGACGAGCAACGTAGCATTCGGGTCGAAAGACGCGGACATAATTCCAGTTATTTTTGGGACACCACACTAGTTGAAACCTCCTTCGGATGACTGAGTTTCGAAAACGCCGATAGTCCCCGCAGCAGCGGGATCGTGGCTGGGACTCAAGCGTTGCTTTTTGGTACGCGGACCCATGGTCCGCACGCAGCGACTCGCTGCGCGAGCGTGCGGACCATGGGTCCGCGTGTCAGGAAGCGATAAACGACCAACGTGGCATCAGCACAATTCGGTTCCTGCAAACCTTCCACTCGAGACACACCATGAGCGACTTCATCTGCATCCGCTATGGCGCCGGCCAAGAACCCCTCGCCCGCGCCCCGCTCCCAGGCGAGCTGGGCCAACGCATCCTGACCTCGGTCTCGCGCAAAGCCTGGAGCGAGTGGCTGGCGCATCAAACCATGCTGATCAACGAAAACCGATTGTCCCCGCTCGATCCCAAAGCCCGCCAGTTTCTTGCGGTTGAAGTCGAGAAGTATTTCTTCGGCCCCGGATCGGCGCCGCCAGAGGGCTACGTGGCTGGATGAGAATCGTCGGCCGAACCTGCGCAACAGAATTGTTGCGCTTGATGCAACCAATGTGTTGAAATTTCGACGATGAACAGCAACCAATTCAAGCGCTGGCTGGCAACGCTCGGTGCCACGTTCACACCGGGCAAAGGCGGTCACTTGAAGGTAGAGCTGAACGGCAGGCGCTCAGTTCTGCCGATGCATGGTTCGCGCGAGATCGGCAAAGGATTGGAGCAATCGATAAAGAAGGACTTGGGATTGAAATGAAAAAGTCGATCAACCTGGATTACCCGGTCACGTTGACGCCGGACACCAACGGCTCATTTCTGGTGAGTTTTCCGGACGTGCCCGAAGCGCATACCTTCGGCGACGATGAAGCCGAAGCGTTAATGCGCGCCGTCGATGCGCTGGAATCCGCGTTGTCGTTCTATACCGACGACGGAACCGACCTGCCAAAAGCCAGCAAACCCAAACGTGACCAGCACACCGTACGCCCCACAGCGCAGGCATGCATCTCGCTATCGATCTACCAGACGATGCGCGATCAAGGTGTGCGCAAGAGCGAACTGGCGCGGCGCTTGGGCTGGCACATGCCGCAAGTCGATCGCCTGCTCGACATGAACCACGCCTCGCGTCTCGACCAAGTGGAAGTTGCGTTAGCTGCGTTGGGCCAGAGGCTGGAAGTTACGACAGTTGCAAACGTCTGATGCCGCCAACGTGGGCGCCGCGGCGCATGCAATGACCCGCATTTGGCCAATACGCGACTAGCGCCAGGTCGGCGCTGCAAATCACTTCACTAGTCGGATTGGTGGGCGGTACTGGGATCGAACCAGTGACCCCTGCCGTGTGAAAGCAGTGCTCTACCGCTGAGCTAACCGCCCGTGCGGATCCAGACGGATCGACGAGAGCCGTGAACGATAGCCGCGCAGCTCAAAGCGCGTCAACCATATGGCGCGCTCAGATGCGCTAGATTGGCGGGCTTCGTTCAGTTGGATGTGTCGCAGCGAATGGCTACGGAAATGACGCCCTTTGAGCAGATCCCGCTCAAGGAATACGCCGAAAGAGCGTATCTCGACTACTCGATGTATGTGGTGCTGGACCGCGCGCTGCCGTTCATTGGCGACGGCTTGAAGCCGGTGCAGCGGCGCATCTTGTATGCGATGAGCGATCTCGGCTTGAGCTTTCAGGCCAAGCATCGCAAGTGCGCCAAAACCGTTGGCGATGTGATCGGTAACTACCATCCGCACGGCGACACCGCCTGTTACGACGCGCTGGTGTTGATGGCGCAGCCTTTCAGCTATCGCTATCCGCTGATCGATGGCCAGGGCAACTTCGGCTCGCAGGACAACCCGAAGAGCTTTGCGGCGATGCGCTACACCGAAGCGAAGATGACGCAGTACGCCAAGGTGCTGCTCGACGAGTTGGGCCAGGGCACGGTCGAGTGGGAAGCCAATTACGACGGCTCGCGCGAAGAGCCCTCGTGGCTGCCATCGCGCTTGCCGAATGTGCTGATCAACGGCACCACCGGCATCGCCGTGGGCATGGCGACCGATATCCCACCGCACAACGTGCGCGAAGTGGTGAGCGCCTGCATTCGCCTGCTGGACGATCCGGACGCCACCACGCAGGACTTGTGCGAACACGTGCGTGGTCCGGATTTTCCAACCGCTGCGGAAATCATCACGCCGCGCACGGAACTCCTGAAGCTCTACGAGACCGGCAACGGCTCCGTCCGCGCCCGTGCGATATACACCCGCGAGAACGGCAACATCGTCATCACCGCCCTGCCCTATCAGGTGTCGCCGACGAAGATCATGGAGCAGATCGCCGAGCAGATTAAGGCGAAGAAATTGCCGATGGTGGAAGACCTGCGCGACGAGGGCGACCATCGCCAACCGATCCGCATCCTGATCATGCCGCGCAGCAATCGCGTCGATGTCGATGAGTTGATGCAACATCTGTTCGCGACAACCGAGCTCGAAAAAAGCTATCGCGTCAACTTGAACATGATCGGCCTGGACGGCCGCCCGCAGGTCAAGCCGCTGAAGCTGATGCTGACCGAGTGGCTGACCTTCCGCACCGATACGGTCAAGCGTCGCATCAGCCATCGCCTGGAAAAAATCGAGAAGCGCCTGCACCTTTTGGAAGGCTTGCTGATCGCCTTCCTGAATCTGGATGAAGTGATTCGCATCGTCCGCACTGAGGACGAACCCAAGCCGGTCCTGATTGCGCGTTTTGCGTTGTCGGATGCGCAGGCCGAATACATCCTCGAAACCAAGCTGCGGCAACTGGCGCGCCTGGAAGAGATGAAGATTCGCGGCGAGCAGCAGGAGTTGGCCAAAGAGCAGGCCGATCTCAACGCGCTCCTGGCCTCGAAAACCAAACTCAAGAATCTGATCAAAAAAGAGCTGGAGGCCGATGCCAAGACTTACGGCGACGATCGCCAATCGCCGCTGGTCGAGCGCGAGGTGGCCAAGGCGCTCAGCGAGGCCGATCTGACGCCATCCGAGCCGGTCACGATCATCCTGAGCGAAAAAGGCTGGGCGCGAGCCGCGAAGGGCCACGACATTGATGCGGCTCAACTCAGCTATCGCGAGGGCGATCGCTTCCTCGCTGGCGCGCGCGGCCGCAGCAACCAACAAGCGGTGTTCCTCGATAGCACCGGTCGCGCCTATGCGTGCGCCGCGCACACCTTGCCGAGCGCGCGCGGCCAGGGCGAGCCGCTCACGGGGCGCTTCGATCCACCCAGCGGCGCGCGCTTCCTGGCGGCGATTGCCGGCGAGGAATCGAGCGCGCTGGTGCTTGCGACGAGCGCCGGTTATGGCTTCGTGACCAAACTGGAGTCGCTGGTTTCGCGCCATCGCGCCGGCAAACAGGTGTTGACCGTTCCCGAGGGCAGCACGGTGATCGAACCGGTGATCGTGCCAGGGGCCGTGAGCAGCGCGTTGATTGCAGCGGCAACGAGCGACGGGCATTTGCTCGTGTTCCCGCTGAGCGAGCTGCCGGAGCTGGACAAGGGCAAAGGCAACAAGATCATCAATCTGCCAGCGAGCAAGCGCGAAGCGGGCGCTGGAATGCTGACCATTGCCGTGTTCCAGCCGAACCAAGAACTGGTGGTCGTCGCCGGCGGGCGCATCACGCGCCTGAAAGGCGGCGATCTGGATGCCTACCGCGGCACACGCGCGCAACGCGGCGGCTTGCTGCCACGCGGCTTGCAGCGAGTCGATCGCCTGGAGATTGTCGGTTGAACACAACCACGCTGGCAGAACGGTTTCGCGGCTTCTATCCCGTCGTCGTCGATGTCGAATGCGGCGGTTTCGATCACACCCAGCATGCGCTGCTGGAAATCGCCGCCGTGATGCTCGACTGGCAAGACGGGAGGCTCGTCCGCGGCAACACGGTCTCGGCACATGTATTGCCGTTTCCGGGAGCCAAACTCGATCCTAAAGCGCTCGAAGTGATCGGCATTCCCGATCCTTACCATCCGCTGCGAGGCGCGTTGCCGGAACGCGAGGCGCTCGATGCGATTTTCGAACCGGTGCGCAAAGCGCAGAAGCGATACGACTGCCAACGCACGATACTGGTCGGCCACAACGCCGCGTTCGACCTCGGCTTTTTGAACGCCGCCATCGCCAGAACCGGCCACAAACGCTCGCCGTTCCATCCGTTCAGCACCTTCGACACGGTGAGCCTCGCGGCGCTGGCATACGGCCAGACGGTACTGGCCAAAGCGCTCAAAGCCGCCGGCATCGATTGGGATACCAGCCAGGCGCACTCGGCCGTCTACGATGCCGAGCAGACCGCCGACTTGTTCTGCACCATCGTCAATCGCTGGGGCGAGTTTGCGCGGTAGCGTTTGGCTCCAACAGGCTCGCTCGCATCTGCGCAAACGCCGCCAATGCCGACTCGCGCGTCAGCTTCAAATCGACCAGCGCCTTCGGATAACCGCTCACGCCGCCCACGCTCCACGGCTGATGGATGACCTTCGG
Organism: Lysobacterales bacterium; assembly: GCA_022844135.1. GTDB lineage: Bacteria > Pseudomonadota > Gammaproteobacteria > Xanthomonadales > SZUA-5 > JALHMH01. The sequence goes on along the minus strand of JALHMG010000001.1, from coordinate 205,899 downwards.
CGAAAGCTGCTTAAGCTCGGGCACGAAGCGCTTGACGTAAACGCCAAGCGGATCGAATCGCTCGCCCTGCGCGACGGGGTTGAACACGCGGAAATAGGGCGCGGCGTCGGCACCGCAGCCGGCGGTCCATTGCCAGCCCTGCGTGTTGTTCGCCAGATCCGCGTCAAGCAGGGTATCCCAGAACCAACGCGCGCCGTGCAGCCAGTGATAGCGAAGGTTCTTGGTCAGAAAACTGGCCACGATCATGCGCACGCGGTTGTGCATCCACCCGGTCTGCCATAGCTCGCGCATGCCGGCGTCGATGATCGGGATGCCAGTTTGGCCGCGCTGCCATGCGCGCAGCTTCCCAGCGTCCACCTCCGCCCACGGAAAAGCCTGGAAAGCCGGCTGCATCGGCTGGTCGTGCAAGTGGGGAAAATGAAATAGCAGGTGATGCCCGAAGTCGCGCCAGCCAAGTTCGCGCAAGTACGGTTCGGCGACCAGTTTCGCCGCTGGCGCGGCGTGCGCGAGCAGCCGATGCACAATGGCGCGTGGCGAAATCTCGCCAAAATGCAGGTGTGGCGACAAGCGCGACGTGCCATGGCGATCCGGCAGATCGCGACCGTTCGCGTAGCTTTCCAGTGCGCTTTCGCAGAAAAACTCCAACGCCTCGTTCGCACCGGTCTCGCCGGGGGTGAAGCGTTCGGAGAAACCGCTGTCCCAACGAATCGAAGGCAACAAAGCGAGGGCATCGAGAGCCAGGCTGTGCGCAGCGATTCCGGGCAGTTCGCGCGGCGCCGGCAAAGGCGCGCTGCTGTCGATGCGCTGCGACAAATTGCGCCAATACGGGGTGAACACACGGTATGGCTCACCCGCTCCGGTTTTGATCGAAAACGGCTCGCTGAGCAAATGGCCGGCAAAGCTCTGGGCATCGATGCCGCGGGATTTCAGGTTCGCTTTGATGACGGTATCGCGCTCGCGCGTTGCAGGCTCATACAATCGATTCCAGTACACCGCCGTGGCGCCAGTGTCGGCGATCAACGCATCGAGCGCAGCTGCGCTGTGGCCAGCGCGCAACAACAGCCGCCCGCCGAGTTTCTCGATACCGCCCGTCAGCGCTGCAAGACTGTGGTGCAGCCACCACTTCGTCGCCGCGCCCGGTTGCCAGGGCGCATCTTCTTCGGGCGCGTGGATGTAGGCCAGGATCGGCGCATAGCCGGCGCCAATCGCAGCGTGCAGAGCGGGATTGTCGGCCAGCCGCAGATCGCGACGCAGCCATACCAGGGCGCGCCTCACGCCGGCTTGACCATCGGTCGCACCGCGCTGAAGCCGCCGTCGAGGTGGATCACCTGCCCGGTGATCCAGCGCGCGTCTTCCGAGATCAGCCACTGCGCGACAGCCGCGCCATCCGCCGCCTCGCCGAAATGGCCGAGCGGATACTGCGCGGCGATGTTCTGCTGGCTGCGTTCGTTGGTCAGCATGCGCTCGGTGAGCGGCGTGCGCATCAAACCGGGCGCGATCGCGTTTATGCGGATGCGCTGGTGGGACAGATCCGCCGCCACCGAGCGCACGAAGGCCTCGACAGCGCCTTTCGCCGCCGCGATCGCGGCGTGGTTGCTGACGCCCATGCCGGCAACAACAGAGCTGAACACGACCACCGCGCCGGCCGTTTGCGCCGCCGCGGCGGCGCGCGCGTACGATTGCGTGGAGAAGAATGCGGTGTTGAGGTTTGCCTCCATACATTGTCGAAGCGAGTCGGCTGTGACCCGGCCAAGGGGCGCGATCAACGTGCTGCCGGCGCAATTGATGAGCGCATCGGGCACGCCAGCCCCGCGCTCCGCGGCCAACGCCAGCGCAGCGTCCGCGCCACCGGGCGTCGATACGTCCGATTGCACCACGATATCGCCGTCGGCCGAATCCAACTGCGACACATCGCGGCTGACGAGAACCAGGCGCCATCCGGCGGTACGCAAGCGCGCGGCGAGCGCGCGGCCCACGCCACCGCTGGCGCCAGTGATCAAGGCTGTAGGCATGCAAGCACTCCGATATCGACAGGGGCCGCGACCATAGTCGCGCCATCGTGGCGACGCGGTCAACGCGCCGTATCATTCCCCGATGATCCAGGATCGATGTCCAGATTGCGCTCCGCTGGCGCAACCGTTGCGCGCCAACAGCGGACGCGCAGACAGGTTGCCGGACGCGACGCGCATGTTGCGGTTCGAGGACCTGGCGCTCGATTTCGATCTGGCGCGGTGCAAATCCTGCGGCGCAATGTACCTCTGGGAGGATCGCGCATCGCTGTCGGGCAGCGGCAATAACGATGAAACGACGCTGCGGCCGCTGGGATGCGAGCAGACGATCGTACGCGAACTACTGCGCGCAGCAGACGAACCTGCTGCGCCGGCGCGGGTCATCGACGCGGCTTTTGCGCAGGTCGAATGGTCGCTGTTGCGTGCTTTACTGCAACGCATGGCCATTCGCGATCGTCCGGCGATTGCGGCGATGCTCGATGCGTTGATCGACAAACTCTATTCGAACCCGCCTCGCAACGACACCGATATCTTGACCAGCTATGTCGGGTGGAGTCACGAACGCGCCCAGCACGTGCTCGAACGCATTTGCAGCATCGAACGCGCTACCACCCACGCGGTCGATCGGGTGTTGGCGCATTGTCGACAAACGCTGGCGCGAGCGCGCGCCTGAAAGTCGCCCGGACGGTCAGCCTGGATTGCCTGAAGCAGCGTGGCGGCCAGCCACAACGCCGGACGCCATACACGCCGTCAGCAGATAACCGCCCGTGGGCGCCTCCCAGTCGAGCATTTCGCCGACGCAATACCAGCCGGGTCGCGAGCGCACCTGCAAGTTGTGATCGAGCTCCTCAAGACGTACGCCGCCGGCGGTGCTGATGGCTTCGTCGATCGGTCGCGGCGGGCCAAGACGCACGGGCAGCGCTTTCAGGGCTGCCGCCATCGACGCGATGTTCTGGATGGCGTCCGGCGCGCACTCGCGGAGCAAGGCAAAGCGCAGTGCGTCGATGCCGGCGCGCCGCAGATGCTCGCTCATGCTTCGCTTGCCACGGGGTCGGTCGAGCGCCATCTGCAACGCTGCAAGCGATCGGTCCGGCACCAGATCGATCGCGACGATGCGCTCGGCCGCATCGCGAATCGCCGCGCCCAGCGCATAAACCACCGAACCTTCGATGCCGTAGCTGGTGATCAACGCCTCGCCGCGACGGCGCACGGCGCCGATCGAGCATTCGATATTCTTCAACGGCGTTCCCGCGAAGCGGTCGATGAACACCGGACTCCAGGTGCGTTCGAAGCCGACATTGGCGGGCTTCAGCGGCGCGATGTCGATACCGAGTGCGGCGAACCTGTCGACCCAGCGCGCATCGCTGCCGAGTTTGGCCCAGCTGCCGCCGCCGAGCGCGAAGATCGCAGCGTCGTAATCGCACCGGAGCGTTTCGCCGTCGCGCTCGAAACAGAGCGCATCGCCATCGATGCCGGTCCAGCGCGCGCCCGCGTGCAAGCGCATGCCGCAAGCGCGCAGGTGCCGCAGCCATGCGCGCAGCAGCGGCCCGGCTTTGAAGTCGTGGGGAAACACGCGCCCCGACGAGCCGACGACGGTGGGATAACCCAGGCTCGCACTCCAGGCCCGCATTGCATCGGCATCGAATGCCTGTAACCAACCGCGCACGATGGCCGCACGCACGCCATAGCGGGCAACGAAACGCTCGAAGGGCTCGCTGTGCGTCAAGTTCAGTCCGCCTTTTCCGGCGATCAAGAACTTTCGCGCGGGGGACGCCATCTGGTCGAATACATCGACCCTGGCGCCAGCCGCCAGCGCGGTTTGCGCGGCCATCAGTCCGGCCGGCCCGGCGCCAACCACGATCACGCGCCGCGTCAATCGAAGGCCTTCTCGGTGTGGACTTGCATCGCCCGGCCATCGTCGACGACTGCCACGAAAATCGCCAGACCGCGGCAGCAGTGCTGGCAGTCTTCCAGCAACTGCTGATCGCCCAACGTCAGATCGATAGCGATCTCATACGACTGCCAGCAGTGCGGACATTCGATCTTCGCCCAATCGGTCAAGGGCCGCTGGCGCGGATCGCTGCCGGGCTCGAACACCGGTTCCAGACCATACAAGGCATCGACACTGGCAGCATCGACGCTCAGCGCAGCCGCAAGAAGAGAACCCGGCGATGGCGGCTGGCTGCGCATCAGAACGGCTTGGCGACCACCAGATAGATGATCGGGATCGCGAGCAACAACGGCGCTTCGTTGAACCAGCGAAAGAACGTCGCACTCGGCAAAGCGCCGCCCGCAGCAGCGCGCTTCACATAGCGGCCCGTGACAATGTAATAGCCCATCAGTACAAGCACCAGGGTCAGCTTGGCGTGCATCCATCCGCCGCCGATCCTGAAATGCATCCACAGCACCATGCCCAGGATCAATGCGATCCCGAACATCGCATGGCCGAAGCCATAGAGGCGCCGGCCCATCAATACCAGCCGCTCGCGTACCGCCGGGTGATCTCCGGCCTCCGCCAGATTCACCAGAATTCGCGGCAGATAAAAGACCGCCGCCATCCAGGCGATGACGAACAGGATGTGCAGCGTTTTGGTCCAGAAATAAGCCATTTGGTTTAACTCGCGATCAATGGTGGCAAGTGAATGGGGACAGCACTCATGGAAGTGGCAACATCCGAACGCGAGCCCGTTTGGGATCGACTGAGATCAACGCGCCTGCCGCAAGTACTGTTTGCATCTGCTTCAATCAGCTACGACTTGCAGGCCAATTGCTTCCGGCGCGAGCACTTCCTAATGAACCTGCACTACGCTCGGACTGTTCCCTTTCGTGGCTGCAAGGATCGCGCTGAAGTCCAGGTCATGCGTCAGAACAACGAGCTTCTCTGCGGCCGCGTACGCCAGAATGCTCTCGTCAGGCGCCTCCTGCGGCCCGATCGAAGTCCAGTGGCATGCGCTAAATCCAGCCTCGGTCAGATACTGAACCCAGCGCGGCGATAGGTTCATATCTATGAGCAGTTTCACGCAGCTGACAGGACAATCTCTCGCTCCTCCGAGCGCCAGGCAGCATAAAGCAGTGCGTCTACCAGGTCATCGCGTTGGAGGTACGGATAGTCTGCCAGTATTTGGTCGAAGCTCCGGCCTGCCGCAACTTGGCCGACGATCATCCCAACCGTTACGCGCATCCCACGAATACAAGGTCTGCCGCCCATGACGCTTGGGTCTTGAGTGATTCTGGTCACCTTGTCCATCTATTACCTACGCGCGCATTTCATCAGTACATGGACAACTTGGCAACCGGCACCTTACTCAACGCATGCATAGTAGATGACCCCGCTCTCTTGCTTTTCCCTCGTCCAGCATCCTGGCGACTACACAACGTGGCCGCTGCGAACGCCGTTACTTCGCCATGGCGAAGCGACAGGCGCGAACGTCGAGGGCTACCAGTTACTTCATCAATACCAAACCCGGCACGGCGTGTTGCTGATCACGGACTTTAGCTGTCCGTTCGAAGAATCTACGCACTTCACGCTGCTCGACGCGAAACTCCGGATCGTGGCAGAGACCGGCCTGGCGGTGCCCTACGGCAGTTTTCTCCTGGATCGCGTCAGCGTCGTCGACGACTGCGCACTGGACTTGTGCTTCCATGACGTGGATCGCTGGCGGCTGCAGCTGCGCCAGGCCCGATTCCCTTGGCGTCGTTCGCGCATTTCGCTCCAGCGCCAGTGACTACTTCCGCAGGATCGCGCCCAACACGCCGCGAATCACGGACCGTCCCAGCTGGCTGCCGACTGTGCGCGCCACCGATTTCGCGAAGGCCTCGCCGACGCTCTGGCGATTGCTGGCTCGCGGCGCGCGCGGTGCCGGCGCGGGCGCGGGCGCGGAACTTCGTGGCGGCGTACGCACGCGCGGTTTCGCTTCCGGCGCGGGCGGTGGCGGCAACCCGGCAGACTTGTTGCCCCAAGGCCAGTTCAAAGACCATTCGCCCGATCCTTGCTGCACGGGCGGCGGCGCCACCGGCTCCGGCGGCGGACCTTCGGCCCGGGCCTTCAGAATCTCGTAAGCGGATTCGCGATCAACCGGCGTATCGAAACGCGTGCCGACCGGCGATGCGCTGCGCAATGCCGCGCGTTCCTCGGGCGTAATGGCACCGATGCGACATCCCGGCGTCATGATCCAGGCGCGCTCGACCATACCCGGACGCCCGCCGTCCTCCAGAAAGGACACCAAAGCCTCACCAACATTCAACTGCGTGATCGCATCGACAACGTTCAATTGCGGGTTCGCCACGAAGGTCTCCGCTGCGCTCTTGACCGCTTTCTGATCGCGCGGCGTGAACGCCCGCAGCGCATGCTGGATGCGATGCCCAAGCTGCCCAAGAATCGTGTTCGGCACATCGTCGGGGTTCTGGCTGCAGAAATACACGCCAACGCCCTTGCTGCGAATGAGACGGACAACTTGCTCGACGCGTTGCACCAGCGCCGGTGGTGCATCGTCGAACAAAAGGTGCGCTTCGTCGAAGAAGAACACCATTTTCGGCTTGTCGAGATCGCCCACCTCCGGCAACTGCTCGAAGAGTTCCGACAGCAGCCACAAAAGAAAACTGGAATACAGCTTCGGCCGCAGGATCAGCTGCTCGGCCGCCATCAAATTGATGACGCCATGGCCCTGCGGCGAGATACGGAAAAACTCCTTCAACTCGAACGCAGGCTCGCCAAAGAACGCCTGTGCGCCAGCGTCTTCCAGTCCCAGGACCGCGCGCTGCACGGCGGCAATCGAAGCGGCGGATACCAGTCCGTACTCGGCCGAAATCGCCTTGGCGTTTTCGGCGACGTAGGTCAGCATCGCGCGCAGATCGTTCAAATCGATCAGCAGCAAGCCTTCCTCATCGGCCACGCGAAACGCGATGTTGAGCACACCCTGCTGGATCTCGTTCAATTCCAGCAGGCGCGCCAGCAAAATCGGGCCCATCTCGCTGATCGTGGTTCGCAGCGGATGTCCGTTCTGACCGTAGATGTCCCAGAACACCACCGGACTGGCGTGCGGCTGCCAACGGTCCCTGATCCCGAGCATATCCAGGCGCTTGCCTAACTTGTCGCTCATCTGCGCCGCTTGCGACAGGCCCGCCAGATCGCCTTTCACGTCAGCCAGAAACACGGGGACGCCGGCTTTGGAGAAACCTTCGGCCAGCACCATTAACGAGACGCTTTTGCCCGTGCCGGTGGCACCTGCGATCAGCCCGTGGCGATTGGCGAGTTTGAGCAATACCGACAAATCGCGCGGACCGCGGGCAGTAAGAAGATGGGTCATAACGGAATTCTGCTGGCGTGGTAGCCCAGAGAATAGCTGGCCTGTGCGTTCGCTTGCTGGCGTGACCTGTGGCACGAGACGAAAGCAGCAGTCTTCGCCAAATTGGTGTCTATGAGACCAAATAGAACCGAACGGTTTTTTGCTGGCGGCTACCTTCTCCTTTGGCTCGGAACAGCGCTGCTGATGCTGGTCGGCTTGAGCTTCAATGCAAAGCTGATGGTGCTCGCGGGAGTAGTCACCATGACGCTTTCATGGCTATTCCTCGTCGTCTACCTGGGTTGGCTATTCTTACGTTGACCCACTGAAAATCAGAGACAAGGCGACCGCCCGATGTCGAGGCTCGCTAATCCCCGACTTCAGCGCGCAGTCGATCGATCATTTTGTTACTGACAACGCGACCTGCGGCATGCTTAGGCGCAAACCCGAATCGCGCCGTCGACCCAACCGCACCAACGAGAATGCCGCTCAGCGCTTGAATGCCTGATCGCGCGAGTTGATTGATAACTGCGTCAATGCTGATCGAATGGCGGGCAGCTCGCTCGCGAGCATCGCGCAGAATGTCGTCGTCGATGTCGATCTCAACTCTCATGTCCGCGAAGCTATCGCATCGACTCATACACAACAACACACAAGACTTCAGAAAAACGCCCCCTGCGAGCGCTGCCGCACACGCCCGCCGGCTGGCGTGCGTTCGATGAGGCTGTAGAAGCGAAACTCTCGATCGCCGAGCTTGACGTCGGCGCGGGCAATGAAAAAGTTCGAGGACACTTTCAGGTCCTGCATGGAGGCCGGATCGAGCGCCACACCGGCCTGGGTGATGGCATCGACAACATCGGTAATGTTGCGGTATTGCGCGCGGCCTTGCGCCCACAGGCGCTTGGCTAACTCCTCGCTGATGCCATCGGCGAGGCTCATGAAACCAGCAACGCTCGCGGTGTTGACGTTAAAGCCAGTCGCGATCGGCAACGCCGCAATCTCTGGCGCCAGACGCGCGTAAATTTTGTCGTCGACGCCTTTGAGTTTGCGCATTTCAGAGATGTGCACGAAGGCACGATTGGCAGCCCGATACGGCGGATCGGCGCGCAAATACTCCAGGTCCTCCGCGCCCTGGCCCTGGACTTGCGCATCGCCATCGATCCAATCGGCGGCCACATCCGCCAGCGCCGGGTCGATCTTGAGCGCGGTCAGCAATCGCGCGAAACGCGCCATCGCCACCGGATCTCGCGCGCCGTTGCGCACCAGCGAGTTGAGATTGAAGCGACCATCCAAATCCTCCAGCTTGCCGGCCACCAAACCGCCGGGGACTGGTAAGGGAGGCAAGGTGGCGGCCCAAGTGTCGTTGCGCGTATCGATGCCATCGCCGGATTCGGCATCGCGCCACAGCAGCACGATGGCCCAATCCTCCATGCCTTTGGACAGGTGCATGGCGTCATCCAGACGCGCCTGCGATTCGGTGCGCGCAATGCTGGTGGTGGAGATGCTGAAGATCCGAACGGCGATGAGCGTCGCGATGGCGACCACCAGCAGTGCCATCAACAGCGCCACGCCGCGCTGCTTGTGCGGGAGGTTCTGAGTGCGCGGTTGAATGGTTTTTCGCGGAACTGTGGTCCGCAGGTTGTTCTCGGCGTTGAGCGCGGATGCGAACTGTGGGTCCGCGCACCGAAAAGCGATTGCGACGCGCGAAGACCGGGTCACAGCGCGGTCTCCGGCAATTCGATCAGACGCACGATTTCGCCGACATCGGCGAGCACCAGTCGCACTTCTACCGCCCGCGGCAAACGTTCGGGCGGCAGGCTTCCAAGGCGCGGCGGCCACTGGTCGACGCGCGTCACGCCACTATCGATGTAACGCCAACTGACACGCTCGACGTCTGCCAGCGCCACGCGCGCGCGCGCGGTGTCGCGCGGCGAGCGATCGACAACCTGATCAGCGCGCCGTCGCCAATCGCTGCCCACGAGCGCGTACGAGACGCGCAGCGTTTGCGGCCCGACGCCGCCCTGCGCTGCAACAAGATCGAGCGTGGTCCACTCGGCGCCTTGCTCGCCGCCCACCATCGCCGGCAAGTTTTCCCCGTAGGGTCCACGCGCAGGACGCGCAAGCGCCTGGGTCAAATCGCGCTCCAGTCGCAGCATCGCCAACTCGATAGCGCGCTGGCGCTCGGCTGCGCGCTCAATGCCTTCCTGGTTGCGCGCCATGCCGGCGAGACCCTGATACGACATCACGGCGATCACCGAGAACACCGCCAGCGCGACCAGAATCTCGATCAGCGTGAAACCGCGAGCTTTCATGGCGTTCTCGATCGCGCGCCGGCAAAACCGGTGACCGTGGCGATCGGCGTGTCGACAGCCGGATCGGCATCGGCAGCGAAGACGCTGGCATCGAGCCGCCGGATATCGCCATCGGGCGTATCGCTGACGCGCAATCGCCAGCGCCAATCGCGCCCAGCCATTTGCGCATCGCCGTCGCGCTCGCCAGCTTGCGGCCAACGCTCGGCGAGGCGCGCCTCGGCAATCACATTCGCCGCGACCATGCGCGCGAACACCAGCTCCTGGCGCTGCGCCTGTCCACGCGCATATTGGCCAGACGCCATTACCGCAGCCGACAGCGCAATCGCCAGAACGGCGAGCGCCACGAGCACCTCGATCAGCGTGAAACCGCGGCTGTTTGCCATCGACCCTGCTCGTCTATGCCAATGCGCCACTCGCCGTCGGCGCTGGCGACGATGACATCCAGGGGCGCACTATCGCCAGCGGGCGAGCAAATCCATTGCGGCTCGCCCGGCAAGTCGCGCTCTAAGGGCGCTTCTCCTCGACGCAAGGAATACCCCTCGGGCAATGCATGCGCGACCAGCGGTCCGCTCTCGCGTACCGGCTCCCAACCGTTGTTGCCAAAACGAAAGCCGCTATAGGCGCGCTGCGCAAAGCCGAGCCCAAAGAACCCCGCCTCGATCGTAGCTTTATCGCACACCAATTCGGCGACCACGCGCAGACGCTGAGCATGCGTCTCCAGCTCGCGTGCGGTACCAGCGCCAGCGCTCAAGACCACGCTGCCGGCGATGATGGCAATGAGCGCTACGACCACCAGCGTTTCCAGCAGGGTGAAGCCGCGCACGCTATGCATATCTCGCTACCAGTTGCCTACATCAGCGTTCTCGCCATCGCCGCCGATTTTGCCGTCGGCGCCGAGCGAGAACACATCGAAGCTGCCACGCTGTCCTGGGCTCAAATACTGATAAGGCCGGCCCCACGGATCCGGCGGCAGCTTTTGCACATAAGGCTTCCAGTTGGGCGCCGCAGGTTCGCCGCTGGGCCGCGCGGTCAGCGCCTCCAGCCCTTGTTGCGTGGACGGATACTGGATGTTGTCGAGCTTGTACATTTCGAGCGCACTGACCAGCGAGGCGATGTCCTGTTTAGCGCGCGCAACGCGCGCCTCGCCGGGCTCATCGGCGAGATTGACGATCACGACCGTCGACAAGATGGCAATGATCGACACCACTACCAGGATTTCGAGCAAAGTGAAGCCAGCTTGGCGCGACATGGAATTGTCCATATGTTCGTTCGCAGCATCATAGCTCCGGCGTATTCTCTGAGATCAACTAAGATGAGCGGGTAATGACAAGCTCCTGTACCAAGGCGGTCCAATGTGAGTGACCTTTGCGCTCGCGATCTACGCGTGCTGTGGCACCCGTGCACGCAAATGCAAGACCACGAGTGGTTGCCGCTGGTTCCCATCGCGCGCGGCGAAGGCCCGTGGTTGATTGCCGAAAGCGGCAAACGCTATTTCGACGGCATTTCCAGCTGGTGGGTGAATTTGTTCGGTCACGCCAATCCCACCATCAGCGCAGCCGTAGCAAAGCAAGCGCATACGCTCGAACATGTCATCCTCGCCGGCTTCACGCATCGGCCTGCCATCGAACTCGCAGAACGCCTGCTGGCGCTCGTCGGGCCGCCATTTTCGCGGGTGTTTTATGCCGACTCGGGTTCCGCTGCAATCGAAGTTGCGCTGAAAATGAGTTTTCATTTCTGGCGCAATGTCGGCCAGCCGGGCAAACAGCGATTTGTCGTTTTCGATGGCGCGTACCACGGCGAAACGCTGGGCGCGTTGTCGATGACGCAAGTCCCGCTGTACCGCGAAACCTACGGCGCGCTGCTGCTCGATCCTCTGGTCGCGCCCTCGCCCAGTGGCGCGTTCGGCTCGGTCGATCCGGCCGCATCCGCTGCCTCCCTCGATGCGCTCCGCACCCTGCTTGAGACCTACGCCGAAACGGTGGCGGCCGTGGTCATCGAACCCTTGGTGCAATGTGCGGCAGGCATGCGTATGCACGACCCGGGTTTCCTCTCGCGGCTGCGCTCGTTGTGCGATCGATATTCGGTGCACCTGATCGCCGACGAAGTCGCGGTCGGCTTTGGCCGCACCGGCGCTATGTTCGCCCATCAAAAAGCCGGCATTCGGCCGGATTTCCTGTGCCTTGGGAAAGGCCTTACCGGTGGCTACCTGCCGCTTTCCTGCGTGCTGACCAACGAGCATGTGTACGCTGCCTTTTACGACGAGTACCGGACGCTCAAGGCCTTCCTGCATTCGCACAGCTTCACCGGCAATCCTCTGGCTTGCGCGGCAGCGTTGGCAAGCCTGGACATCTTCGCCACCGAACCGGTGCTGGCGCGAAACGCCAAGCTGGGCACTGCCATGGACAAAGCGCTCCGCGAACTCGCCGGCCACCCGCACGTCCGCGGCATTCGGCGCATGGGCATGATCGCGGCTTTCGATCTGGTCGATGGCAAGGGTCAACCTTACCCATGGCAAGAACGCCGCGGGCTGCGCGTCTATCAGCACGCGCTCACCGAAGGCGCACTACTGCGGCCGTTGGGCAATACCGTTTACTTCATGCCGCCCTACGTAGCGACGCCCGACGAACTGGCCTGGTTGGTGTCCGTGGCGGCGCGCGGTGTGGAGGCGGCAACCTGAGCGTGCCGACATTTCCCGCAGCAGGCCCGGTTCCGGTTTTGAAACCGCTCTGCGCATGCGTCGCACGCAGGGCGCCGGGAAATCAACGGCTAAGCTGCAATTGCACTTGCACCCATTTCAGGTTGATGCCGATGCGCTTGCTCGTTGCATCGGCCAGCGCATAGGAGATGGACTGACCGGTGGCGTCGTCGAGGACATAAAGCACCAGAGCCGGGTCCGGATCGTCGCCGAAGCGCACGCGCGCCAGTCGCAAGGAGATACCAAGCCGTCGGCCATCGCCACCAACGAGCGGCAACCATCCACCTTCGTTGTGGATGCGAACGTCCCTGAGCGTGCGCCAGTCGCGCTGATCGGGACGGGCATTGCGTCCTGCCTCGTTGACCACCACAAGGCCGCCAAACCACTGCGCCTTGCGATGGCGATGCGCCACGCCCTGCGGATGACCGTAAATCAGGTTCCCGTTCGCATCGCGAGCGCTGCTGGCGACGAGCACCTCGTCGCGCGCAATCTCAATGCGGTCTTCGACCACCACGCCAGCCTCGAAACGCTCCGAGGCGACGCGGCATTTGCCGGCTTCCGTCGCACCGATGAAGCGCTCGCGGGCAGGGTCGTATGAAAAGTACACGGCGCAATCGGGCGCTACGCTGAGCGCCGATCGGCTCAGTTCACGCAGTCGCTGCGCATCCAGGGCGCCACGCCACGGCGCCTCGTCGTTGAAACGATACTGATCGAGTCGAATGCGCTCGCCCTCCATCGCAAAACGATACAACCGCAGCCGGATCGGCCGTGGATCGTCGTCCAGCGACTGTCTGGCGAAAAACACCGACCCGCCGATGGCCGGCACCTCCACAGGAACGAAGCTCAAGTGGATGCGCTCATGCACGAAGGCCGATTTCGCTTCGCGCCCGGTGACCACCTGCGCATAGTTGTCGAAGTCGCCCGCGAACCACTCGCTGATGCGCGCCAGGCCCGCGTCCAGTTCGACCGTTGCGGTATCGGTGGGCGGTTGCAGGGTAGTGGTGGGCGGTGACGTCGTCGAGCACGCGGCAAGAAACAGGACGGTCGCGGTGAGCACTGAGTAGAAAAGCGAGGGCACGAGGGCGCGAGGGCACGAGGGCACGTGCGACCGTTCTCTTGATTCGCATCGGCCGACACCGATGCATTGGGAAGACACCCGCAGGTTGCGCGTGCCCTCGTGACCTCTTGTCCTCTTGCCCTGGTCTTCAAGGCCGACAGGCTCTTGGGTTGTCGGTCGCAGCCATCGAATGACAGAACGAATCACTCCGTGTCTCCCCATCCGCTTCGCCCAGCCGATATGGCAGCACGCACATGGATGCCATCCTCATCCAAGCCGGGCACACGCCAATTCGGCCTGGCCGGTTCGTCGCTAAAGCGAATCGGCACGCCAATGTGGTCGCATCCCTCGTTTCCGATCCGCATTTGCCGCGCACGAACCTGTTCGGAATTCCAGGCCTCGTGAAGATTCAACACCGGCGCCCAGCAGACATCCAGAGGCTCCAGCAGCGCACTGACCTCTGCCAATGTGCGCGACGCAAACGCGGTTGCAATCGCATCCACCAGCGGTTGCTGATGCGGACCCGGCCCTTGCTCCGCAAGCACTGCCAGTTCGAACACGCCGAGCGCGCGCGCGAGCGCTTCAACGAACTTGTGCTCGCTGCCGCCGAGCGCGACATGGCGCCCGTCGCTGCAGGCGTAGATCCGATACAACGCGTTGCCACCCCAGGAACGCTCGTGCTTTGCGACTGGCGCGCGGTCCTCGGCAAAGATCGGCCCGGTCACGTTTGGCATCCACGCCATCAGCGCATCCTGCATCGAGATATCGATGTAATCGCCATGTCCGGTGCTCTGGCGGCGGTACAGGGCCATCAAGATGCCGGACAGCGCCATCAACGACGCCGCCATATCGGCGGCCGGCATGTTCGGATTGCACGGCTGGCCATCGCTACCCAGATTCACGCTCACCGCGCCGCTCATCGCCTGGATGGCCAGATCGTGCGCGGGTTTGTCGCGCAGCGGTCCTGATTGCCCGAAGGCTGCGATCGAGCACACGACCAGGCGCGGATTACGAAAGCGCAGCAAGTCCGCACTGAGCCCAAGCCGATCCATCACGCCAGGACGAAACGCTTCGACAAACACATCGGCCTGATCGCTGAGCGCCAGCAGCACCTCGAGATCGGCGGCGTTCTTCAGATTCAACACAACGCTCTGCTTGCCGCGATGCGTGTTCCGGAACCACACCGAATGCTCGCCCTGACGCAAGCCCACGCCGCGCACCGGCTCGCCCGACGGCGGTTCGATCTTGATGACCTGCGCACCATGATCGGCCAGCATCATCGTCAGATGCGGACCGGGCAGGAACAGCGAAAGGTCGAGGACTTTAAGGCCTTGGAGTTTCATTGGCGATCCGTGCTTGGCGTAAGCGGTCACTCGTGTGCGTCACAACCCAAACCGCACGTTGCCGTGCTGGCTTGCGCGTCGACGCACGTAAAGGTGGATGAAACCAGCCAGTACGAACTTCAGGCTGCGAAGCCCTTAAAGGTACACTGGTCCGGCAAGTATTACGCGATCGGCATCAGCTGCCGTCGGCAACCGCCGCAATCCGCGCGATCGCGCGATTGACGCGCATGCGCATGGTGTCCGCCGATTCGCCGAACTCATCGGCGATTTCCGCAAAGCTCATGCCGAACTCGAAGCGCATGACCACCAGCGTTCGATGTTCCTGGGGCATCGCCTGCAAAGCCTGCTCGTAAGCCAACCAGTCGTCTGGCGCGACATTTTCGGCAGGCAATACAACTGCCGCATCAGTACCCACATGATCGACCTGCGATCGCCCGTGCTTGCGCAGCGCCTCGCGCAGCGCGTTCAGCAGCACCGTGCGCAAATAGCTGAAGAAATCGCCCGGCTCCTGCAGATCGATGCTGTCGAGTTTGTTGAGCACTTTCAGCCAGGTCAGCTGTACAAGGTCGGAGGTGTCTTGCTCATGGCGCAACATTTGCGGCAGGCGGCCATGCGCGAAGCGTCGCAGCAGCGGCTCGATGCGCGCCACCAGAGCCGCACGCGCTCCCGAGTCGCCCGCGCGCGAGCGGAGCAACAGGAACTGCGTCGTGTGCTGAGCAACATCGACCATAGAACTCATCTGGCGCACCGGGGACGGGTTGAGGATACGCGCTCTGAGTGATGGGCTCGATTGCATGCGCTCCAAGAACGGGCTTCTGGGCTTGCGGGTGCCATACGTTTATCGACGCTTTCCATTCCAACTGGCCAGGTTTCGTGACAGTTGTCAGGTGCAACAGCTGACGGGCCACACTGCGACAACTCCGTGGCCATCGCCAGACTGTACCCATCGACAGTCATCGGAGGCAGACATGGCATCGCAGGCATTGGCGGCGCTGCGCGGAGTGACCAAACGTTACGGCGCGATCACGGCGGTGACGCGGATCGATCTTGAGATTCGCGGCGGCGAGTTGTTGTCGCTGCTCGGTGTCAATGGTGCGGGCAAGACGACGGCGCTGTCGCTTTTGACTGGCCAATTGAAGGCCGACGAAGGGAGCGTCGAACTGTTCGGCGGCGACCCGACGCTGCCCTCGCAACGCAAGCGCCTGGGCGTGATGCTGCAGGAGGCGGAGTTGCCGGAGAAACTCAAGGTCCGCGAATTGGTCCATCAGCAGGCCCAGTACTTCGACGCGCCGCTAGCCGTCGATGAAACGCTGGCGATATCCGGATTGACCGAACTGGCGACGCGACGCTTCGATCAGCTCTCCGGTGGCCAGAAGCGCCGGGTGCAGTTCGCGATCGCGCTGGTGGGCAACCCGAAACTGCTGCTGATCGACGAACCGACCACCGGTCTGGACGTCGGCGCGCGTCGGCAATTCTGGCAAGTGATCCGCGAACTCAAAGCGCGCGGCGTGAGCATTGTGCTGACCACGCACTATCTTGAAGAAGCCGATGCGTTGGCCGATCGAATCGTGGTCATCGGCAAGGGGCGTGTACTCGCGGATGGCACGCCGGCGGCGATCAAGGCGCGCGTGCAGGGCCGACGAGTCGGTGCGCGAACTACCCTTCCCATCGAATCGGTGCGTGCCTTTGCGCACGCCGGAGAGGTAACGCTGTCCGAAGGTCGGGTCACGCTGCGAAGTCCGCGCGTCGAGGACGTGCTTCGGCAATGGCTCGCAGCCGATCCGCACCTGAGCGATCTCACCGTGGAAGCGCTGAGTCTTGAAGATGCCTTTCTCTCGCTGACCCAAGGAGCCGCACCATGAGCTTGCGCATTCATTTCTGGGAGTCGTACTACGAGCTGCTGAAAACGCTGCGGCAGCCCGCATTCGTCATCCCAAGTCTGGCTTTTCCAGTGGTCTTCTACGCCCTGTTCGCAATCCTGTTGCCGGGAAACTGGGGCGGCTATCAGAAAGCCACCTATTTGCTGGCCACGTATGGTGTGTTCGGCGTCATCGGCCCGGCGCTGTTCGGTTTCGGCGTAGGTCTGGCGATGGAGCAACAGCAAGGACTGCTGCGCCTCAAGCGTGTCTCGCCGATGCCGATCTCGGCGTACTTCTTCGCCAAGATCGTCATGAGCCTGGTGTTCGCGCTGATCATATACAGCCTGCTGTCGTTCGTCGGAATCGTGTTCGGCGATGTCGACATCAGGCTCGCCGAGTGGCTGCACCTGTGCGCCGTTTTGTTGATCGGCGTGCTGCCATTCTGCGCTTTGGGTCTATGGATCGGATCGATGGTCGGCGGACAGGCCGCCGTGGCCATCGTCAATCTTGTGTACCTGCCGATGGCGGTGCTCTCGGGCCTGTGGATGCCGCTGTTCGTATTCCCTGAGTTCATGCAAAAGCTCGCGGTGGTATGGCCGGCATGGCACCTGGCGCAGATGTCCCTGGGTGTAGTCGGGCAAGTCCAGAACGTGCCGATGATGATGCATACGCTGGTGTTGCTGCTGATGTCCGCGCTGTTCCTGGTTCTGGCCACGCTGAACCTGCGGCGAGGGTCTTAGCTTTGGGGTTCTTGGTTCTTGGTTCTTGGTTCTTGGCTGTCGGTTGTAGTCCGGTTGTGTGGCCCAGACCTTCGCTGCCATGCCATCGGCTGGTCGACTGACCCAAGTCGCAACATTGTCAGGCGCGTCCCCTCCCCCGCTGGCGGGGGAGGGTTAGGGAGGGCGAACGCTGCAGCCGGCGCCCAGCTGCAGAAACGAAAAAGTGGCTCAGTCCTTCGCTGCCATGCCATCGGCTGGTCGACTGACCCAAGTCGCAACATTGTCAGGCGCGTCCCCTCCCCCGCTGGCGGGGGAGGGTTAGGGAGAGGGTGGACGCTGCAGCCGACACCATGTCCGGAAAAGAGACTTGCCCAAGCCTTGCAAAAGACCGCAGAAACGAAAAAAGGAAAACACTTCATGAGCAATATCGCACTGCGCATCCTGGCCGTCGTCCTGGCCTTGATCCTGGTCTACGTACTCGCCACCTTCGAGCGCGCCGCCATGCCGCGCCCGCCGCGCACGGCAGTCGCCGAATCCGCACCGCGCGAATTTGTGATCGAAAACGCACGCGTGTTCGACGGTCGCACTACGCTGACCAAAGCCTCGATCCATGTGCGCGATGGCTTGATCGTGGCGGTCGGCGAGGTGTCGGCTCCCTCCGCCGTCAAGCGGATCGATGGCAGCGGCAAAACCGCCCTGCCCGGCCTGATCGACAGCCATGTGCATACCTGGGGAAGTGCGCGCGAAGACGCATTGCGCTTTGGCGTCACGTCAATGCTCGATATGTTTTCGGCCAGCGAACAGCTCAGCGAGGCGCGCGAACAGCGGCTGGCACTGACGCCCACACAACGCGCCGACTTCTTCTCCGCCGGCACACTCGCCACGGTGAGCGGCGGCCACGGCACGCAGTTCGGCATGCAAATCCCAACCGTCGATAGCGCCGAAGTCGCCGCGTCGTGGGTTGCAGATCGCAAGCGCGAAAACTCCGATTTCATCAAGATCGTCGTCGAAGACTTGAGCGCCTACCGCACCAGCGAGCGCTGGCCGACGCTCGCAGAGGCCAGCGTTCGCGCACTCGTCGAGGCCGCCCACGCGAACGAGCTGATGGCGGTGGTGCATGTGTCCAAGCTATCCAGCGCGCAAATGGTGTTCGACGCTGGCGCCAACGGCCTGGTGCACATCTTTCAGGACGAAGTGACCACGCCGGCGTTTACGGCGGCGGCAAGCAGTCGCCCGTTCTTCATCACGCCCACCCTCACCGTGATCGCAGGCATGGCCGGCGAATCGCCCAGCGTAGCGACCGACCCGGCACTCGCCCCGCGCTTGACGCCTGAGCAACTGCAAACGCTCAACGCCCGCTTCAACAGGAGCGGCGCAAAGTATCCCGAACTCATCGAACGGTCGCGAGAAAACGTGCGCCTGCTGCATGCCGCAGGCGTGCCCATTCTGGCCGGCAGCGATGCCCCCAATCCCGGCACCGCGCACGGCGCCAGCATCCACGAGGAGATGGCGCAACTGGTCAAAGCGGGGCTGAGCAACGAAGCCGCCCTGGCTGCCGCGACCAGCGCACCCGCCGCGGCATTTTCGCTCACCGACCGAGGCCAGATCGCACCGGGTTTGCGCGCGGACATCCTGCTCGTCAATGGCGATCCGACGACGGATATCACCGCCACACGCAATATCGCCGCGATCTATAAAAACGGCAGCGAGGTGGGAATGAAGTAACCGTCCCACCCGCGCGACCCAACGTCGCGCCGCGTCACCTGTTTCCGCGTACCAGAAGCAACAGCAAAAGCTGCGGACCGTGGGTCCGCGTACCAGAAGCAACAGCAAAAGCTGCGGACCGTGGGTCCGCGTACCAGAAGCAACAGCAAAGCTGGCGATTCGTTTTTTGAGTGCTGCAATCTCCGCGTTATACATGGCTACGCTCAGTCAGTTTCGCGCCGGGGTTTGCTACCGAGGTTGACTTGCGTCCCGGTGTTGATGTCCCCGTGGTTGTCGCCGCGAATTATCACGCCGCGTTTGCCCACTGCAGTTGAGTCATTGCCGGCCGCAGCTGCGCCGCTTCCGGCGTTGTTGGCCTTAAGACTTGCCCGCGCCCGGGTGGGCACGGGCGAGGGATCGCGCTTGAACTCGACGAACCCGTTGGCCGCCAGTTTTTCAAGCTGCCGGTTGAAGTGGTTTTCCAACCGATCCTTGTTCTCGTAGTGGGTTGGGAAATGACCCAGCGAGTTGAGCTTTTTCTTGAACGCCAGCAGGCTCATCAAATCGTCCTCGTCGATGCTGCCGGTCTGGATCGGCGCATCTTTCAAATAGATGAGCAAGAACGGCTTTTGTGTCGCCTGGAACTGCTTGAACGCGGCCTCGAATTCTTCGGTGGTGTATTTGCCGACTTTGGTCCAGAACAACATCACAAACAAATCGCACTCGCGAACGGCGCGGTTGTACTCATCCTGCAGGCGCGTCCTGGACATCACATCGAGGAAGTCTTCCCACATGACCACTTCGAGGAAGACACCCCGTTTGATCCATTCTTTGTTCTTCCGGCAAACGGCAACCTCGAAGGCATCGCGATCTGCTTTCAGCTCTGCCGATGAAGCGAGAAAGATCTTCTTGATGACCATCGGTCGAAGGCCCCTTAGGAACTTGGCCCCGATTTTGGCACGCGCAAGCGTCGCTTTGGCCGGCGCAAACCCGGTGTCAGAATTTGCGAGATTCGACGTCGAGCAACCGTCGTCGATGCGCCGTATTCTCGATGGCTACACCGGTCGACGGAGCGGTTGATCGCGTGACCCAAGCACTGCAAAGCCGCATCGAACAACTTCGCCGCGCGCTCGATGCAAACCTGATCGATCAGGGAACCTTCGATGCCGCTGTCGCCGCGATGTCCGCGCAATTCGCAGGCAGCGGCGCCATCGCGCAAGGGCAAGATTCCTTCGCCGTGGGCGCTGGCGGCGTCGGCATCGGCGGCGATAATCACGGCACCATCAACCTTGGCGTGCTGATTCAAAAGGGCATAAAACCCGGTGCCAGCGAATCGGACCTGCGCCGCGCGTATCTGGCGCGCATCCTCAATCAATCGAACCAATTGCCGGTATTCGTTGGCGAGGGCGCCAACGCGCAGTTGCAGCTCTCGGCCGTCTACACAGCGCTGCTGACCACGCGCAGCGAGGACGACAATCTCCGCGAGCTTGCTCAATCGCGTAACCGCGCAGCACACGAGCGCGATGCCAAACGCTTGTCGGCGCTCGACGTGCTCGATGCCGAACGCCTACTGGTGCTGCTCGGTGGGCCCGGCAGCGGCAAGAGCACCTTCGTCAACTTCGTTGCACTCGCCATGGCTGGCGAGCTGCTTGAACGCCCGACCGGCCCCAATCTGGCCACCCTCACGAGGCCATTGCCAGGCCAGGAACAAGACAAAGAACCTCCAGCGCCGCAACGCTGGACGCACGGCGCGCTGCTGCCGGTGCTGATCACGCTGCGCGATCTTGCCACCCAATTGCCCGAGGGCGGCAAAGCAACGAACGCGCAGACCATTTGGAACTTCATTCATGGGCAACTCGACAAAGCAGCGCTCGGCGAGTTCGCGCCCCATCTGCATCAAACACTGATCGAGCGCGGCGGCCTGATCCTGCTGGACGGCCTCGATGAAGTGCCGGAAGCACACACGCGCCGCAAGCAAATCAAGCAAGCCGTGCAGGACTTCGTCGCAACGTTTGCGCGCTGTCGCTTTCTGGTCACCTCGCGCACCTATGCGTACCAGAAGCAGGAATGGAAGCTCGACGGTTTTGCGCAAGTACAGTTGCAAGCGTTCACGCCAGAACAGATCGCCGGCTTCGTGGACGCGTGGTATGCGCACATGGTGGGCCTGGAGCGATTGACCGCCGCAAATGCCGCTCATCGCGCCGGCGTGCTGAAGCAGGCGGCCGAGCGCAATACCCGCCTGCGCGGCCTCGCCGAGCGTCCGCTGCTGCTCACCTTGATTGCGCAACTGCAAACCGAGCGCCAAGGTTCGTTGCCGGAAAAACCTGAGGAGCTTTACGACAAAGCGGTGGAGATGCTGCTCGATCGTTGGGAGCACACTAAAATCAGCTTCGACGACAACGGCGCCGAGGTTGTTGAGCCCAGCCTCGGCGAATACTTGAATGCCGACCGCGATGCGATCCGGCGGCAACTTAACCGTCTGGCTTTCGAAGCGCACGAAAGCCAGGAACCGCAAACCGACACCGCCGATATACCTCAGGAGAAGGTCATCTCAGCGCTGCTGCGCGCCAGTGGCGATCTCCAGCCAAATCTCAAGCTTCTGCAGCGCTACCTGAGCCAACGCGCCGGCTTGCTGTTGGAGCACGGCAGCGAGATGTACCAGTTCCCGCATCGCACCTTCCAGGAATACCTCGCGGCCTGTCACCTGACGGACGACGACTTTCCCGACAAGCTCGCGAAACTGGCGCAGCGCGATCCGAATCGCTGGCGAGAAGTGGCGCTGCTCGCCGCCGCTAAATCCGGCCGCGGATCGTCGCTCAATATCTGGACGTTGGCCGAAACCCTCTGCCCGGCCGCGCCGGATGCGCAGGCCGATGCCGCCAGTCATTGGGGCGCATTGCTCGCCGGCCGCGTCCTCGCCGAATGCGCCGATCTCGCTCACATCGCACCACGCGACACGCCCAAGCTGGAGCGCGTGCGCAACTGGCAATGCACCATCCTGACCGGCACGTGTTTGCCCGGCACCGAGCGCGCACTCGCCGGGCGCACGCTCGCGACACTGGGCGATCCCAGACCCGAGGTGATGCATCTCGATGACATGCAGTTCTGCTTCGTACCGGCTGGGCCGTTTGTGATGGGTAGCGATCGCTATGGCGACGAAAAACCGCAGCACACGGTCCACTTGAACTACCCGTACTTCATTGCGCGCTTCCCGCTAACCGTTGCACAGTGGCGCGAATATCTGGAACGCCATGGTGGGACGATGGAGAGCCCTGGCGTCGATCAGCGCTCGAATGACCCCGTCACCCATGTGAGCTGGCACGACGCTCGGCGCTTTTGCGACAAGCTGACCCAGCACTGGGAGAGCAAGCTGCCGAAGGGTTATGTGGCGGCCCTGCCGTCGGAGGCAGAATGGGAGAAAGCTGCGCGCGGCGGACTTGCCGTGCGTGGCACGCCGCTGTGGGGAACGTTGGACCAACTGCCATCGATACTGCCGGTGAACTCGTCATTAGTGCACAATCCACATCCAGCTCGCGACTATCCCTGGGGCGAGGATTTCGACGCACAATCCGCCAACGTCGAATCGATGATCGGCTCGACCAGCGCCATCGGCTGCTGGCCCCGTGGTGCCAGTGTCTATGGCTGCGAAGAGATGAGCGGCAACGTTTGGGAATGGACGCGTAGCTTGTGGGGCGACAAATGGGAACTCCCAGACTTCAGTTATCCCTACGACGTCAACGATGCCCGTCGCGAAAATCTTGACGCGGGAAGCGATGTACTCAGGGTTCTGCGCGGCGGCTCGTGGGTCGATCATCGTGGCTACGCGCGCTGTGCGTTTCGCGACTGGGGTCTCACGCACTTTCGCCTCTTCAATGTGGGTTTCCGTGTGGTGTTGCGTCCTTCCCTGTTTAGACCCTCTGACCTCTGATCCCTCTGATCCCTCTGATCTCTGATCATCTGAAGCTTAAGAACTCTTGAGGGGGTGCGGGGGAGACTTCCCCCGCTGCACGCGCAGCGTGGCTTTTCAGACGTTAGGTTTTGGAATTGGATGCGTTGAAAAAACATGGCCGACCGCCCCGACGGGGCAACGCATACCAGCCCAGGGCAACGCCCTGGGTCGCGACCAGTAGCGATGACCGCGTTCTGAAGGAACGCCGCATCACGCCGCATGACCCGAGCACTGCAAGACCGCATCGAACATGTCGCCGCACCCGATCTCGACGCGCAGAGCTCGAAGTCCCGAAGGGGCGCAATGTAATAGCCCAGGGCGTCAGCCCTGGGTCAAGCGCATTCAATAACCAAGCCCTGAAAGGGCGCAACCGCGCTGTTTCGCCCCTTCAGGGCTCTATTGTTTCGCAATGTGCAACCCAGGGCTGCGCCCTGGGCTATTGCATTTCGCCCCTTCGGGGCTGAGTTCACGAGCTGCGCGTGATTCACATCGATCGGGCACAAGTGCGTAGCGGGAGCAACAGCAAAAGCTGCGGACCATGGGTCCGCGTACCAAAAAGCAACAGCAAAGCTGCGGACCGTGGGTCCGCGTACCAGAAGCAACAGCAAAGCTGCGGACCGTGGGTCCGCGTACCAAAAGCAACAGCGAAGCTGCGGGACGTGGGTTCGCGTGCCGAAGCAACGACCAAGTCAGAAACGATCGGCGGCGGAGCGCGCCAATCGCAGGTACACGCTGTCGCACCACTCTCCGCCTACCAGCCAGGTGCGCGGGGCGCGGTGGGTTTCGGTGAAGCCGAGTTTGCGCAACACGCCGAGCGAGCCGTTGTTGCGTGGGTCGGCGTCGGCGGTGATCGCTTCGATGGCGTGATGGGCGAAGATGTGGGCAATCGCAGCGCGCAATGCCTCGAACGCGAAGCCGCGCCGCCAGTGGTCGCTGCGCAATATGAAACCGATCTCGGGCAGGCGCCAGCAGCCGGCTTTGCCGATGACCTCTCCATCGAGTTCGACGATGAAGTCGTCGCATACGGCTGGATCGGCATCGACCATCGCCTGCACCCATTGCCGCGTCTGCTCGATGTCGGTGTGCGGCGGTGTCGACCAATAACGCATCGCGATGGGGTCGCTGAGCACGGCATGCATGCCGGGCAGATCCTCGGGGCGCGCGCGCCGCAGCAGCAGTCGCTCGGTTCGGATCACGCCAGATCGCCCCGCAGCACGCGTACGTCCGCCTCCAGCTCCTCCGCCTGCGCGTTCGGACCGCGAGCTTTGCCAATCACCAGACCCACGCGCGAGTAGAAACGGCGCGGAATCTTGATGCGCTTCTCGGCAGCATCGCGACGCGAAAACAAGCTGCCCCAAAGTCCCTGCAGGGCCATCGGAATCACCGGCACCGGGTCGCGCTCCAGGATTTTTTCGACGCCCGGCCGGAATCGTGCGATTTCGCCATCGCGCGTGAGGCCGCCTTCGGGAAAGATGCAGACGACGTTGCCATCCTTGAGTTCACGAGACACCTCATCGAAAGCGCGCGTCATGATCGCCGGATCTTCCTTGACCCCCGCGATGGGAATGGCCTTGGCCCAGCGAAACACCTGCTTTGCGATCGGCATATCGAAGATTTTGTAGTACATGACAAAGCGCACCGGGCGCGGCACAGAGCCCAAAACCACCAACGCGTCTACGTAGGAGATGTGGTTGCACACCAGCAGCGCCGCGCCTTCGTCGGGGATTTCATCGATGCCGCGGATGCGCACGCGATACAGCACATTGATCAGAATCCACGCGATGAAGCGCAGCAAGAACTCCGGCACCAGGGTGAAAATGTAGATCGCCACGATGGCGTTGAGCAGCGCGGTGACGAGCAGAACCTGCGGCAGCGTCAACCCAAAACCGCTCGACAGCGCAAAGCCCACCAGCGATGCGGCGACCATAAACACGGCATTCAAGATGTTGTTGGCGCCGATTACGCGCGAACGCCGGGACGGATCGCTGCGCTGCTGAATCAGCGCAAACAGCGGCACGATGAAAAAGCCCGAGAACACCGCCATCAACACCAGATCGATGGTCAGCCGCCAGCCGTAATCGGTGGCCAGATAGCCTGCCATCGTCAAGTCCGCGTTGCCGCTGGCGGCTGGCAAAGCGAAGTAGATATCGAGCCCGAACAATGTCATGCCGATCGCGCCGAACGGCACCAGACCGATCTCGACTTTGCGGCGCGACAACAGCTCGCACAACAATGCGCCAACGCCAGTGCCGATCGAGAACACCGCGAGCAGCAGCGTGTAAACCGCGGTCGATCCACCGATGACATCGCGCACGTAGACCGGCAGGATCAGAAAGTACATCGATGCGAAGAACCAGAACCAGCTGATGCCCAGGCAGCTCAAGAACACGGTGCGATTGCTCGCCAGAAACTTCAAGCTGCGCCAGGTCTCGGTGAAGGGATTGAAGTTGAGCTTGAGTGCAGGATCGACCGGCGCGAGCGCGGGCATGAACAAGCTCGCCAGCCAGCCGGCCAGGGAAAAGCCCAGCACCGTGGCCGAGATCAGCAACAAACTGTTCTCCGGCAAACCCACCAGCCACGTGCCAAGGAGCGTGCCCAGGAGGATCGCCACCATGGTTGCGCTCTCGACGAGGCCATTGCCGCCGGTCAGTTCTTCGCCATCGAGCACCTGCGGCAAGATGCCGTACTTGAGCGGCCCGAACAGTGTCGCCTGCAGGCCCAGCAGGAACAGCACGCCCAGCAGCATCGGCGCGCTCTTCAGCAGGAATCCGGCGCACGCCAGCGTCATCAACAGCACTTCCAGGAACTTCACCCAGCGCGCCACCCGCGCCTTGTCGTACTTGTCCGCGAGCTGCCCGCCGAGCGCTGAGAACAAGAAGAACGGCAGGATAAACAGCGCCCCGGCCAGCAGCGAAAAATTCGCATCGCTGATGCCCACGTCGATGGCCCCTACGAACACCACAAGCGCAACAAAGCCTTGCTTGAAAACGTTGTCGTTGAACGCCGTCAACCCTTGGGCCAGAAAAAACGGCAGGAAGCGTCGTTCGGTTAAAAGCGCAAACTGGCTGGTCGACGACATGGGCGCGCAGGTTTTAAAAGACGCGCCACACTACCATTCGTAAACGCTCAGGCGCGATGTCGATTCGGTTGCGAGCGTTGTTGACGTTGTTGCAGCCCGCGTCATGCCCAAGCTCTTTGCGGCGACCGGGCTGTATTTTTGCTGCACCCCTAAGCCGCCAGGAGCGAAGCCATGCGCTATTCCATGATTGCCCTCGCTGCGCTCATCGCCAGCCCGATGGGCCACGCCGACGAATTTACCTTCGATGTGGTCAACTATTCCGAGTACCGCCTGATCCGACTTCAAGCCAGCGAGGATGGCCGCAACTGGCTCGACTTCGACATCGGCCGCGGCATCAATTCCGGCGACACGATGACCCTGGTGTGGGACGAATCGACCTACGGCACCGGCTGCCAATGGTCGCTGCGCGCACGCTTCGCCAGCAACACCTGGTCGACCGTGGCGCGCTACGACTTCTGCGATCCGAATCTGGAGATTACCTTTAGCGATTGATCGCCGGCTCTGGCGCCTGTTCGGCTGTGGATCCGAAGTCACGGCGCTCTCGCTGGCCTTACGCGACACCCGGCAGAGGCTCGATCGATTCTTGCCCTTACGGCGCCACCACCACCTTGCCCACCACCCGCCGCGCGGCCATGTCCATCAGCGCCTGCGGCGCCTCGCTCAGCGCATAGTGCTTGGAAATGCGCGGCTTTATTTTGCCCTCGCCCATCCAGCGCACCAGCTCCAGCATGCCGCGGGCGTTGGCTGCGGGTTCGCGTTTGGCGAACTCGCCCCAGAACACGCCGACGATTGAAGCACCTTTGAGCAGCGGCAGATTGAGCGGCAGCGAGGGCACCTCGCCAGCGGCGAAGCCGATCACCAGATAGCGACCGCGCCATGCGATGCTGCGAAACGCGGCCTCGGCGAATTTGCCGCCGACCGGATCGAAAATCACGTCTGGGCCTTTGCCATCGGTCAGCGCTTTCAGCGCCGCGCGAAGATCATCGTCTTCGTAATTGATCACCTCATCGGCGCCGTGTTCTTTGCAGATGGCGAGTTTGGCTTCGTCGCTGGCGGCAGCGATCACGCGCGCGCCGATGGCTTTGCCGATCTCCACCGCCGCAAGGCCGACGCCGCCAGCGGCGCCGAGCACCAGCAACGTTTCGCCAGGCTGCAAAGCGGCGCGGTCGCGCACGGCGTGCCAACTGGTGCCATACGCCAATCCGAAACTCGCGGCGAGATCCATCGGCGTGCCGGGCGGCAGCGGCATGCACTGCGCTGCCTCGACGATGCAGGCCTGCGCGAATCCGCCGATGCCACAGACCGCAGCGACGGTGGTGCCCACTTTGAGCGTGGTCACGTCCGAACCGACGGCCTCGACGACACCCGCCACTTCGGCGCCCGGCGTAAACGGCAGCGGCGGCTGCATCTGGTACTTCTTCTGAATGATGAGCACATCCGGGAAGTTCACGCCCGCCGCGTGGACGCGCACGCGCACTTGCCTGGGGCCAGGCTCGGGCAGTTCCACATCGCGCAGTTGCAGCAGCTCAGGGCCGCCCCAGGCGACGCATTGGATGGCTTTGATCGACATCGGTGGTTTGTCCCTTGTTGTAGATGGGCGAAACTCTCCCATGCTGCTGCAGATTGGGCAACAACGAAGCTTTGGGCTGTGGGGTCGCGTGCGGGGAGCAACAGCGAAGCTGTGGGCTGTGGGGCCGCGTGCTGGGAGCAACAGCGAAGCTGCGGACCGTGGGTCCGCGTGCTGGGAGCAACAGCAAAGCTGCGGACCGCCGGTCCGCGTACCAAAAAGCAACAGCTAAGCTGCGGACCGTGGGTCCGCGTACCAAAAGCAACAGCAAAGCTGCGGGCGGTGGGGCCGCGTGCCAAAAAGCGACCGTGGGGCCGCGTGCCGGGAGCAACAGCGAAGCTGCGGACCGTGGGTCCGCGTACCAAAAAGCAACAGCTAAGCTGCGGACCGTGGGTCCGCGTACCAAAAGCAACAGCAAAGCTGCGGACCATGGGTCCGCGTACCAAAAGCGACTGTGGGGCCGCGTGCGGGGAGCAACAGCAAAGCTGCGGACCGTGGGTCCGCGTACCAAAAAGCAACAGCTAAGCTGCGGACCGTGGGGCCGCGTACCAAAAAGCAACAGCAAAGCTGCGGGCCGTGGGGCCGCGTGCAGGGAGCAACAGCGAAACTGCGGACCGTGGGTCCGCGTACCAAGAATCAACAGCAAATGCGTACCCGGTGCGAGCCCACGCGCATTTCGCTTCGAAACCGCTACTGTCGCGAGATGGACGCTTCTGCTATCGAAAACCTGTTCGCAAAGCGCGGTTATGCGCCCGCGGACTTTCAACGCCAGTGCTGGTCTGCTTACCTCTCGGGCCGCAGCGGTTTGTTGCA
Organism: Lysobacterales bacterium; assembly: GCA_022844135.1. GTDB lineage: Bacteria > Pseudomonadota > Gammaproteobacteria > Xanthomonadales > SZUA-5 > JALHMH01. The sequence continues at coordinate 177,511 of JALHMG010000001.1, read as the reverse complement.
TGCGCCGACGGGCAGCGGCAAAACCTTGGCGCTTTGGGGCGGTCCGTTGGCGCTGGCAGCCAGGACCGCACGCGGCGCGCTTAAGGTGCTCTGGATCACGCCGTTGCGCGCGCTGGCGGGCGATACGCAAAAGCACCTGCAAAGCGCGCTCGATGAGCTGGGCATCGATCTGCGCGTGGCCCGTCGCACTGCAGATGCCGGCGCCGCCGAGCGCGCGCGCTTCAAGCGCGAGGGGTCGTTTGCGCTGGTGACGACGCCCGAAAGTTTGTCGCTGCTGCTCTCGTATGCGGATGAGCAAGCGCGTTTCCACGCGCTGGATGCGGTCATCGTCGATGAATGGCATGAGCTGCTCGGCAGCAAACGCGGCGTGCAGTTGGAATTGTGTCTGGCGCGGCTCAAGTGTCTGGCGCCGAACTTGAAGATCTGGGGCAGTTCGGCCACGCTCGGCAATGTCGATCAGGCCGCCCAGGTGCTGGTCGGCAACGATGCTGCTGTTGTCACTGCAGCGCAGCACAAACGCATCGTCATCGAGTCGCTGCGTCCGTCCAGCATCGAGCGCTTCCCGTGGGCGGGCCATTTGGGCTTGAAGCAACTGCCGCGCGTGTTGGAGCGCGTACTCGCCGCGCGCAACGCGCTGGTGTTTGCGAACACACGCTCGCAAGCGGAACTGTGGTTCGAGGCGCTGAGCGCTGTCTGGCCGCTCGACACTGAATCGCTGGCGCTGCACCACGGCTCGCTGGATCGCGATGCCCGTTCGGACGTGGAAAACGCGTTGCGCGAGGGCCGCGCGCGCTGCGTGGTCGCCACCTCCACGCTCGACCTCGGCGTCGATTTTCCGGCCGTCGATGCGGTGATCCAGATCGGCAGTCCCAAGGGCATCGGTCGGGTCACGCAACGCGCCGGTCGCAGCGGCCATCGGCCCGGCGAGCGCTCATCGATCGCGTTCGTCGCCACGCAAGCGCTGGAATTCCTGGAAATCGCAGCGGCGCGGCGCGCGGTGGTCGGCGGCGAGGTGGAAGCGCGCATTCCGAAACGGCTCTGCATCGATGTGCTCGCCCAACATCTGGTCACGCTGGCGCTGGGCGGTGGTTTCACGCGAGATCAGGCGCTTGCGGAAGTCCGCACCACGCACGCATACACGGACGTATCGGATGCCTTGTTCGATCGGGTGCTGGACGTGATCGTGCACGGCGGCGACAAACTCAGCCAGTACCCGGACTTCCAGCGTGTCGTGCGCGATGGCGATCGCTTCGTGGTCTCTGCGCCGTCGATCGCGCGGCGCCACCGCTGGTCGATCGGCACCATTGTCGCCGACGGGCAAATGCAGGTCCGGTTTGTCGCTGGCGGCGTACTCGGGCATGTCGAAGAGGGCTTCATTTCGCGGCTGGCGCCGGGCGCGCGGTTTCTGTTTGCCGGGCGCACGCTGGAGTTGGTTCGCGTGCGCGACATGGTCGCGCAGGTCAAAGTGGCTGGCGCGCGAGCGGGCGCCGTGCCGCAATGGATGGGCGGCAAAATGCCGCTGTCGAGTCAGCTGGCGAGCGGTGTATTGGCTTTGATCGACCAGCGGCCGAACGACCCGGAGGTCGATCTGGTTGCGCCGCTGCTGCATGTGCAAGCCGAGCGCTCCGCCCTGCCCTCGCAGCATCACTTGCTGGCGGAGAAACTGCGCACACGCGATGGCCATCACTTAGGCGTGTTTCCGTTCGCCGGACGCCATGCGCATGAAGGACTGGCGCCGCTGCTGGCATATCGCCTCAAGTCGATTGCCAAAAGCAGCTACAGCTTTACGGTCAACGACTACGGCGTGCTGTTGTCTTCGCGCCATCGCTTCGAACTCGACGCCGAAAAGCTGCGGACATTGCTCTCTCCAGATCGGCTGATCGAGGACATCGAGCGCAGCATCAATCTGGCCGAGATGGCCAAACGCCAGTTCCGCGATGTGGCGCAGATCGCTGGCCTCACGCATGCCGGAACGCCGGGAAAATCGCGCACGCTGAGGCAATTGCAGGCCTCCAGCGGCCTGCTGTTCGATGTGCTCGCCGAACACGATCCGGATCACGTATTGCTGGCGCAAGCCACGCAGGAAGTGCTCGATGACTGGCTCGATATCGATCGCCTGCGCGTCGCGCTCGAACGCATTCAGCGCCAGCCGATCATCCTGACCACACCGACGCAGTTGACGCCGTTCTCCTTCGCCCTTTGGGCCGAGCGCCTGCGCGGCAGCTTGAGCCACGAAGATTGGCAAACGCGCGTGCGCGCGGCCGCCATTGAGATGGAACAGCGCGCATGATCGAGATCGAATGGCAAGGCCAGGCGATGCGCCTGTTGCCCGATCGTGCGCTGCTGCTCCCGGAGACCGCCACGCTGGTGATTGCCGATTGGCACCTGGGGAAAAGCCACATATTCCGCCAGCACGGCATATCGATACCGCGGGGCAGCACCGCGGGCGACCTGGTCCGTATCGACCGCTTGCTGGCGCTCACGCATGCCCGCGAACTGGCCGTACTGGGCGATCTCTTGCATGGCCCGGTGGCCGACGACGCACCCTGGCTCGCCCGCTGGCGCGATTGGCGGCGAGCGCGTGGCGCGCTCAGAATCCGCGTTGCCGCCGGCAATCACGATCGCCAGGTCGATTCGGTGTCCGCGGATCTGGACGAATGCGCAGCCACCATCGCCCTTGGCCGACTGATCGGCGTACACCAGCCAGGCACATCGAGCGGACCGGAAATCGCCGGCCACGTTCATCCGTATCGCAAACTCCGAGCACCCGGCATCAGCGAGCGCGTCCCGGTGTTTTACCTGCGCGAACGCACCCTGGTGCTGCCCGCGTTCGGCCGTTTCACCGGCGGCGAAACGATTCGCCCGGCGCCGGGCGAACGAACGTTTGCGGCCCTGCCGGATGCGGTCGTCGCGCTTTGAGGCGCGCAACGGTTTGCTGCGCACTACTCAAACCCGCCCTGCCAGCCACCGCCATGGATGCCGTCGCCGCGCAGCGTCATTCGATACAAATCGGGCAGACGGTTCAAGTCTGCAGAACTGATGTCTGTGTTGGACATGGCATTGAGCCAAGTGCCTTGCGCCATTGCCGGATCGCGCATCACAGAAACCGGAAACTGACCCTCAATCCAGGTGCCAAGGAGAGTGTCGAACAGACGCAATCGACCCGGGTCTGCGAGCGGATCGTTGTACTCAACGTATCGCCCATCCGCGCTAAGGCGCATCCCGGCCTGTGGCACCGGTATCGTCCGGTAGTCGTTTGTGCGAATGTCGCGAATGAGAACCGACGAAGCGATTGGGTCGAAGAACAACGCGAAGCGCAGATCGCGCGAGAGCGTGGCTACGCTCGAGACCGCTACCCCGCCGCCGGGAGGAAACGAAACGCAGCCACCCGCTTGTCCATCCAATCCCAACAGAAACGTTGGACAGACGGTGGTAAACCGATAGGCGATCATCGACCCGTCGGTACTGAACTGCGTGACCGGAAATTGCAGGAAGTTGGGCGGATACAGTCGTCGCGTTACGCCAGAGTTGCGTTCGCGAAGAAACCAGGTCAGCGCGCCGTTCGCGCCGCCGGACAAAACGCTGCTGGGCGAAGAGAAAACAACGCGCCGGCCATCGTCGGACACGGCCGCGAACCCGGTATCGAAGTACTCCAGATCCGACTCTTGTCCGTTGCTTGTTACATTAACGCGCTCGATCATGCCCGACTGTCGGTCTACCAGGAAGATATCGCGCAGTCGGTTGTTGTCTCCAGCGACGAGGTTCGCCGCCGTCGACGAAAACAACACGAAGCGGGCGTCGCCCGACACGTCGAGCACTTCGATATCGCCCTCAATCGGCAACGGCACGTTGAGCACGCGCTGCGTGCTGTGGGTTTGCATATCGCGTACGAAGAGATCGGTGCTGGTGGCGGCTTGGGAAGCCCCCAACACCAGGTTGCTGGCGTTCGACGCGAAGAAGTAGTAACGCCCGTCACGCGACTCCGTTCGCTGAGCTTCCATACTGACCTTGCTGCTACCGTTCGCCGTCATGCCTGGCGTGGTAGCAACAGGCCCCATCAGCAGTTCAGGTGTGGCCGCGGGCCCCGCACTCCAAAGCAAATCGAGTTCCTGATTGCGATCGGTGTCGAAAGGCAGATAAGTCTTAGCCTGGTAAGCGCCCGAATCGCCAATGCTGACGGGATCGATGTCGTTACGCGGCATCGGGATGGCGAAGGATGCCAGCATGTCGCGGTAGCCGTATCGATACCCAAAAAATCTCATAGCTACTGCATTCTCGCCATACCGGCTGAAGTAGATGTGGCGGCCATTCGGGCTCATGGTGAGCGTCGCCGGCTGATCCGTCGGCAAAGGTTCGGAGCCCGCCGACACCCACTCCAACTGCTGCCCCAACGCATCGTAACGATAGACATGGGGCGATGAGTTGACCGATGCAATCAAGTTGCTCGCCGATGAGTGGAACGCGACAAATCGACAATCGGCGCTGATCGCGGCGGAGCCGGCGACACCGTTGGGTATGCCGCCCGCGGCTGGTACATCCGCTTGCAGCTCTGTGCCGTCCGGCCGCCGCAGCCAAAGTTGCCGATCCTGCGACGTATAGGCGAAGCAATTCACGTTGTCGGAGAAGCTGATAAAGGTGTCGGCCAGCAGAGGGCGCAGCGTCGTCACGGTCGACACCAAGCCCGTTTGGAAATCGAAGGTCAGCGCGCGGAACTCATCTGGCGCACCTGCGATCCAGTCAGAGGCCGTAGCCAGCGCTTGCATCGTCCGACCATTTGCTGCCACACGCGGCAGGAAATAGATACCGCCGCCGTTGAATCCGGTCTGCCCGATGCGAACCAACGTTCCGGTCGACAGGTCCTTTCGATAGAGCGCATCCTCAGCCGGCGAGCCGAAGACGAGGTTGGTCGAAGTCGAAGAAAACACAGCGTAGCGACCGTCGCGACTGATGCCGACTGCATGACTGATTCCGTTGCCCAGCTCGCCGTCGCGTTGCGAAACGATGACGCGCGTGTCGGTTTGGCGATCGAAGCGTACAACCTGCCGGGTGCCCGTCGTCCAATCGGGCACAATGTTCGTCGACGTCGAATCGAGTAGGAAATACCGGTCGTCGGCATTACCCAGGGCAATATTGGCGCCGCGATCGGTACTCGGCTGGCCCAGCGTGGCGCCTTCGGAGATCAAAGCGATCTCGCTTGCCAAGCCAGTTGAAGCGTACAGAGCAACTGCCAAAAGGAAGTAGCTTCGCATCAGTCTTTGTCTCCAGGATGATTGCGCCGCAATTTGCGCACCCTCAACGTACGCGTAAATGGGCGTCAAAAAGGTCCAATCTCGATTCGGCGATGGAGCAATAAACGCTCGCCAACCTAGCTATGATCTCGCGACTATTCAATCGTTCCGGTGCCCATGGACGCTCCGATTCAAGTTCCCAATTTCGAGTTTGTGCGGGAGCTTGGGCGTGGCGGCATGTCTCGGGTGTATCTGGCGCGCCAGTTGCAGCCCAAGCGCGAGGTGGCGATCAAGATCGTCTCGCCGGGCAGCGCACCAGACCCTTCGTTCCTGGCCTCGTTGAAGCTCGAAGGCGATACGGTTGCCAGTCTGAACCACGACAACGTGGTTACGGTATTCGCCTGCGGCGTCATCGACAACCATTACTACATGGCGATGGAGGTTTTGCCGGGCGGAGATTTGACCGAGCGCATCAAAAAAGGGTTACGCCCTGAAGATGCAGTGGAGGTCATGATCCAGATCGGCAATGCGCTCGATCACGCGCACAAGCGCAAGGTGCTGCATCGCGACATCAAGCCTGAGAACGTGATGTTCCACGAGAGCGGCAAAGCCGTGCTGGTGGATTTCGGTATCGCCAAAGAAGGCGAAACCGAATCGAGCTTCACGCAGGTGGGCGCTGTGGTGGGTACGCCGCACTACATGAGTCCGGAACGCTGCATGGGCAAGCCCACCGATGCGCGCTCGGATTTGTATGCGATGGGCGTGATGTTCTACGAAATGCTCACCGGGCACAAAGTCTTCGAGGGCCGCGACACTTTCGCTGTGTCCTATGCGCATGTGTATGAGCCGGTGCCTCCGCTGCCGCCCGAGCATGCGCGCTTTCAAGGCGCGATCAACAAGCTGCTGGCCAAGGATCCGAAGGATCGCTTCCAGAGTGCGGCGGATATGGTCGCCGCGTTTCGCAAGTACCGCGCGGGCGCGCCAGGTGCCGCCGAGCCGGCAACGCGGCGTGTCGACACTGCCGCGATGTCGCCGTTGTCGGACAAGCTTCGCAAGCTCGCGTCCGACGATGCAACCGCGGCGCACGCGCCGGTGTCGCTGGATGCGGCGACGGCCGTATCGCAACCGCTGGGGGCCGCGCCAGCAAAACCGGCGCCCGCTTCCGCACCGGCACCCGCCGCGCCTGCGCCCGCTGCCCCGACACCCCGCGCCGAGCCTGCGCCGTCCAAGCTGCCGCTGGTCATCGGCGGAATCGCGATCGTGGCGATCATCGCGGCCGCAGGTGTTTTCTGGCCACGCGAAGAGTCTGCGCAAACCGATGCAGACCGCGACATTCCGGCGGTCATCCTGTCGCAGGAGAAGCTGATCGAAATGTCGGAGAAGTTATCCGCAGCCACGTCGCAAATGCGCTTCGGCAACATGGAGGATGCGGCGAACAACTTCGAAACGGTGCTCAAGGACTACGACTGTACCAACGAAGAAGCTCGGCGCGGATTGCGCACTGCTGACCCGGGCAACGACGCGCGCTATCGCGCCGCGATCGCTGCCTGCGAAAAACAGTAACCGCGCAGCCATGCACGACGTCCTGCCGCGCCTGCAGGCGCACGTGTTTCCTGCCATCGAACGCGAACGCATCGATACCTTGCAGCTCAACCTCGGTTATCTGTGCAACTTGAGTTGCATCCATTGCCACGTCAACGCCGGGCCCAAGCGCAAGGAATTGATGGACCGCGAGACCATGCAACTCGCGCTCGACGTCGCCGCGCATTTTTCCGTGCGCCGCTTGGACCTGACCGGCGGCTCGCCCGAGATGAACCCGCACTTCCGCTGGCTGGTGGCAACCGCGCGCGAACACGGCTTGCACGTGATGGATAGGCTCAACCCCACAATCATGGAAGAGCGAGGCTACGAATGGGTGGGCGAGTTCCTCGCTCAACACCAAATCGAAGTGGTCGCCTCGCTGCCGTGCTACAGCCAAAACAATGTCGATGAGCAACGCGGCAACGGCGTGTTCGATTCCTCGATCCGCTCCTTGCAGCGCTTGAACGAACTTGGCTACGGCAGCGATCCGCGCTTGCCGCTGAATCTGGTGTACAACCCGAACGGCGCGTTCCTGCCGCCAAATCAGCAGAAGCTCGAAGTCGATTACAAGCGCCTTCTGGGCGAGAACTTCGGCATCCGCTTCAATGCGTTGTATGCGCTGGCGAACATGCCCATTCAGCGCTTCGGTTCGTGGCTGGTGTCGAAGGGCAAGTTCGATGAGTACCTGCTGAAACTGATCGATGCGCACAAAGACGAAAACCTGTCGGGCGTGATGTGCCGCTCGCTGCTCAGTGTGGATTACCAGGGCGAGGTCTTCGATTGCGATTTCAATCAGATGCTGCGCCTGCCGCTGGGCAATCGACCCACACATCTGCGCGATCTGTTGCGCGCGCCCGTTCCGCGTCGCATCGCAGTTGCAGGCCACTGTTACGGCTGCACCGCAGGACAGGGATCGAGCTGCGGCGGAGCATTGGCTGCCTGATCTTTGGCGATGTTGCCGGGCTGACACGAAAACCCTTCGCACTTCTCGGGGGCGCGGCGGAAGCCGCCTCGCATCAGTACTCGAGCAAATGCCTTTTCAGCGCGCGGGCGGCGCGAATACACATCGCACGAAGCCACAGCGACTGCCAGAACAACCCGTAACGACGGCGCGGCGCTTCGAGCACCAGATCGAGCCGATTCTGTGCGACCCAGCGCAACTCGATTGCCAGGACATCGCGGCGATTCACCAACGCCAACAACAGTCGTCGATTCGGCACATAGCGCATCACCCGAAACCACGCGCTGCCGCGAGCGAGCTCAAGAATTCCCATATCGCCGACGCCGAATATCCCCGGAGGAAGCGGCCGTACGCTGACCGCTCGCGGCCACCAATGGACCAGACAGTTGAGATTACGCAGGCATTCGAACGCGCGCCTCGGGTCGAGCGGCAGGTCTAGAGACACACTTTGGCGCAGCAGCTCGCCGTCGAGAATCTCGCGTCTTTCGGCGATACAACGGAGCAGCGGGTCGAAGCGAACGCCTTGTAGCGACGGCGATTGGGCAGCCATGGACGACTCCTTCTTCAGTCGCTGGCTGGCAATTTGCTGGCTTGCGGGGATGTTACTTGGTGAGTATCAACTTACCGCTGCGCGTTTCCTGCAAGCGATACCAAGTCGTACCGTGCGCGATCCACAAAGTCTTTGCATTGCGCATCAGATCGCGACTATCGACCTTCACCGCCTGCGGCGGCGGCTGAGCGCCAGTTGCATTCGTCGAATTGGGGGAAGTCATCAGCAACGCACAAGTGACCCGGTTGACGCTAATGATAACTATTCGCATTTAAGTTGCAAGTGTTTGAACGCGGTTGAGAACGCGATTGAGTACAGCCACTTACGATTCGGCCCCATCTTCTGCACGACGGCATCGGCCTCTGCCGCGTGTTTCAGTGCTAGAACGCACTGCCCCAACGCCGCCAGGGCTTGCAAAGTGGTGATGACGTTAGCCTTGGCCCGTGCTGGGGCCGGGCGATCTTATTGGCCGCGGCGCCACGGGCGACTGAGCAACTGCCACGAGCTGGCCGGCAATCCTTCGAAATAGAGGATGGAAAGCACCATCGAAATCAGCAGAATCCCGCCGGCAACGGTTGGCGAGACACCGGCTTGACTCACCAGCGTGGCGGGAAGCATCAAGACCGCCACGCGCATAAAACTCGGTTGCAGGCTATGAGGCGGCGCCCGGAACCCGCTGCGAACGCTCAGCGCGTAACGGCCGGCATCGATCAGCTCGACAAGAAGCACCGTGGCGGCGCTCAGCGCGAGACCAGGCTCGGCATTCAATTCGGCGAGGAAGCCAAGGAGTGTGTTGGCGCCATACAAACCGACGCAAATAATCCTAAAAAAGGCGAAAGCACCGCGCCGTAGATCAGCCCGGCACCACCGGCGATCAGCGGCAGCAAGAGCATCTGTCGAAACACACCTTCGCTGTTGTCTGCGAACGATCCATCAACCCCGGCGCGTAGGGTCATGTAGATCCATGCTTCGAAAACGAAAAGCACAATCGCCGCTGCCGGGCTCAACGAAAACCACAACACCGACACCACAATTGCCGACGCACGCAACGTTGCCCAGACGAACTCCGGCCGTCGCCATGGCACCTGCGTCGGCAATAGCGGCGTCGTTGCAGACTTGGACTGATGGTTCATCGCGTTTCCGTTAGACAGCTCTCGCGGCCGAATATGGCGCCGACCGGGTTCCACCGCACCGGGTATCGTCAGTCGTTCGCCTGGCACGAAAGTGATCGACCATCCGGCATCGGTTGACGAGATGTGTCAGTTTTCGGTTTAACCCGCATATTTCATGAGGGAACGCGGAAGATCGCGAAGGGCTTTGCGCCGGAATCGAGGCGCGAGGAGGAGGAATGGTTGTTCCATTGGGACGACGAGCAACGAGGAGTCCGGCGCAAAGAACGAGCGAGGGCCGTGTTAGCGAGGAAATGGCAGCGAACACTCTGTCAGTACGACCGATTCGATGATTTCCACGCTGTAACAACGAAATCAAGCCATTTCATCGCGACCTCATGAAACATGCGGGTTAAGCGAGGTAAGCCATTTCAAGGCGGCCGCGATTTCGAAGTAGCGATCCGCCGCGCCACGGTGCGGCTCCAGTTCAAAGATGACCGAAATCACGGCGTCACCAGCCGCGCCAGATCGCGCGTGGCACTGACATCTTCCAACCAGGTTCGCTCCTCGCGAAGGATTAAGCGTTGGGACTGCGCGAACTCGAAGTTGGCACGCCCCTCGGCGTCTGCCTTGAGCGTCAGACGGTAGCGCTCATAGGCTGCCATGCTGTCAAAGCCGATCAGCCCCCAAGCCACATCGTTGCTGCCTTCATGCGGCAGGAAGTAGCCGATCAGATTGCCGCCGCACCGCGGAATAATTCGACCCCACGCCTCGGCGTAGCGCTTGAAGGCTTCGCGCTGGAAAGGATCGATCTGGTAACGAATGAAGCAAGTCACGGTCATGGTCTTGGCTCGATGCAGATTGGAGACGACCCGGAAGTATGCAGCTGGCGAGGTGGCAAACGCTTCGGCCAAGACCAAAATGTCGAATGCCATAGGCAACCCTGCTGGCTTGCATCCGAGCCACATAAAAGGACTGACAGGTCCGAAAGTGGCGAGTAGCCGTTGAGACCCCTCGGTAATCTGAGCCTCGGACCCTTTCCCAGGAGCTATCGATATGCCCTCAGCGCTTGCCACAGAGTTTCGTTCTCTTCACCAGCGTCCCGGAGTCTTCTACTTGCCCAACGTGTGGGATGCCGCCAGCGCCCGCCTCGCGGTCAAGGCAGGCGCGCCAGCAGTGGCAACCTCTAGTGCCGCACTCTGCTGGTCCTTGGGTTATGAGGACGGAGGAGCTATCCCGAAGTCCGAGCTCATCGCAGCAGTACGGCGCATAACCCGTGTCCTGAATGTCCCTCTCAGTGTGGACATCGAAGACGGCTACAGTGGCAATCCGGAAGAGGTCGCTGACTTCGTTCAAGAGATGCACGACTCCGGTGTCGTGGGCATCAACCTCGAAGATGGCGAAGGATCCAGCGGACTGCTGGCCAAGAAAATCCAGGCGATCCGCTCGCGGGGCACGCTCGCAAAGATGTTCGTCAACGCCAGAACGGATGTCTATCTGCGGGACATTGCGCGCGGGGTTGAGGCAGCCGAAATGGTCAGCCTCAGAGCCAAGCAATATTGGCAAGCTGGCGCCGACGGACTCTTCGTTCCCGGACTTACTCAATCCGACGAATGCGCTCTGGTGGTTGCCTCAACCGAGTTGCCATTGAATCTGATGGTTGTTCCGGGCCTGCCTTCAACTGAGCTGCTCGCGCCACTCGGTGTCCGTCGCTTGACGCCAGGGCCATGGCTGTTTCTTGCGACGCATGGGACGCTATTGCGGTGCACCACTGCGCTGCTGGATGGCGCCATTGGTGACCTGACCAGCGGGCCCCTGTCGTTCGGTGAGATGAACGCGTTGTTCGCCGCCGCCAAAGCAATCCAGTAGAGGCGCCACCGGCGCCGGCAGGCTTCTGCGGCGCCTGGCTGATCAAACAGGTTCAATGGCTACCAGCCGCTGCGTTGCTCGCGATCATCCTGACCGGCTTGCTGATGCCGGGCTATTCGTCCCTCTCTCAGTATATGAGCGAGCTGGGTCTACTCGATCACCCCGCTGCACGGGTACTCCACATCGGTGCCATCGTCGGTGGCGCCTCGGTGTTTTTTTCGGGATAGGCCTGGCATTGCACCCACTACGGTGTTTTCGGTGGTCGGCGATCAGCGCGATGATCTTTGGCGGCGCCTACATCACGGCCGGCGTCTTCCATTCGGGGCCGATGCACGGCCTTTACGGCGCAACGATGTTCTATGTTGTGGTACCGGCCTTCTTTGTCGCCGAGATGCCAGTCTCGTGGCGCGATAGCGCAATTCGCCACATGTCCCTGGCAGCCAGCTGGTTGTCGCTGGCCTACATGTGGTTCATGTTTTCTGGACTTGAACCGCAGAGCATTCGCGGCTTAACCCAGCGAATCGGCGCACTGATCATCTTCGGTTGGTATCCGATTGCCGGCTACTGGCTACTTCGCACGACCGCTGAGACGGCAAGCACACTTGCCGCAAGCTCAGCCCTGCGGGCGTGAGAATGACATCGGCGGCTGCCGCCGGATAAGTGTCGGCAGCACAGGAAACGCTGCCGCCCGGCATTCCGCAGTCGCTGAGTTCGCCGCGTCCTCCCAATGGCCGTTGTATCGTGGCCTGCTGCTTCAGCAATCAGCCGCTACTCAAACGCAATCAACGACCTTGCCCACTAACCCGCATATTTCATGAGGTCGCGATGAAATGGCTTAGTTTCGTTGCTACAGCCCGGAAATCATCGAGTTTGTCGTACTGACAAAGTGTTCGCTGCCATTTCCTCGCTAACACGGCCCTCGCTCGTTCTTTGCGCCGGACTCTTCGTTGCTCGTCGTCGCAATGGAACAACCATTCCTTCTCCTCCCGCCTCGATTCCGGCGCAAAGCCCTTCGCGATCTTCCGCGTTCCCTCATGAAATATGCGGGCTAAGGCCGAATGTCGCCATCGACATAGTACCAATGCTCGCCCTCGCGCACGAATCGGCTCAGCTCGTGCAAGCGCTCCGCGCGTCCACCGCCAACACGACTACGCGCAACGAACTCAACCTCGGCATGGTCGGGGTCGATTTCCCGCACCGCGCGTACATCTAGACCCAGCCAGCGTCGGGCTGGATCGAGCACGAGGTGGGGCGGACGCGTGCTCGCGTGCCAGCTTGTGAGCAAATACTCGCGCAAGCCGAGCACAAAGGCGCTGTAACGCGAGCGCATCAAGCTCTCCGCACTGCGAGCTGGCGCGCCACGATGCACAGGTTCGCAACACCGTGCATAACTGGGCGCGCCGCAGGGGCATGGTTGGGACATCGTTAGTGTTCGCATCTCGGCACCCTGGCGCGATGTTGAGAAAGTCTGAGCCTTTTTCGGCACCGCCCGAAAGCCGTCCTGTCGATCCTGCCGCGCTGGTCTTTCTTGATCTGCCGGCCGCTGCGCGTCGGTTGGCTCATGGTGTCAACGGTTCAACAACCACGTTGCCACGCGCCTCGTCGCAATGCCCAGCGGGCCAAAACTGCGCTCCTCAAACCACACGCCCGTGTCGTCGACGAGAATCACCGAGCTCGCGCGTGTGCCGTACTCGGCGCCGACGATGAAGGACGCTGAAAGGCGTTTCTCCCAATCGTACGGCACTCCGGTGTCGGGAAGTGCCGCATCGTCGGCTTCGGCGCGATTGGCCAGCGCCACAAACAATGGCTCGAGAAAACGCGGATCGTCAGCGGGGTGATCGTATTTCGATGACTCACGCAGCCAGGCGTCCAATGCCTCGCGTAACTGCAGGCTTTTTGGCCACGGCGTATCGAGTGCAGCATTGCTCAATGTGTATACGCCGGAGGACAGCGGCTTTGCGTGCGGCTGCGGGTGGTTCCCGACGATCGTGGCAACGCCATCCCAAACAAGTAGATTGAATCGCCCGAACAGTAGCGCCTCGGCGTGCAAGCGTTCGGCGTAATCGGCGCCCGACTCCTCGCCGGCAATGAAGCCTTGGACCAACTCGCCACGCGAGCGCACTGCGGGTTGCGGACCACCCAACCGCACGTTCGTCACGGCGGCGACACGGCCCTCTGCAGACACCTGCAGCCAACCGCCGCCCGCCTGCAAATCGCGACCGCCGAATCGCCGCCCTGCTCCATCGAGAGGCCCTGCCGCTGCAGTGGGGCGCGCATGAAACTCATCGCGATTGCCTGCCAGGACGAATCGCCAGCGCGGATGTGCCTGCAGTGCAAACGCGATCAGGCACATCGCCAGAACCTCGGAGTGGCATATCGAACTGAGTTCATGGCAAACCGGCCGTAACGCATGTTTAGAACACTCGTTTGACGAAGCTCACCAGAGTATTCGCCCGCTCTACCTCGAAGCGATAGAGTAATCCCAGCAGCTCCTGAGCATCCTGTACATCGCGGCACGATCTGCGCAACAAGGCGGTGTGCCTGGAGGTAGGACTGTTTTGCGTCACTGTCATTTTCGCGTGCGATACTGCCAATTATGAATCGTATGCCTTCCCTGCCCTGGCGTGCAGCAAGCCTGCTGCTTGCGCTCTGCGTCTTGGGTTGCGACGAGCAAATGGCGCGGCAGACCCAACAGGCAGAGCGCGAGGCTGCGAACCGCGAAGCACTGGCCGAGTTCGAGCGCGAGCAAGCCGATGCGATGCTATCGAACTGGGATGAGCCACGATTGATGGCCTCTCTCACGTCTGCGGATCCAAGCGATCGTGCGAACGCTGCTCAGGAACTGGGGCAGCGAAAAGCCGAATCCGCGCGCGGTGCGCTGGTGGAGCTGATGCGCAACGACCGCAACTCTGTGGTCGTGGCCCGAGCACAGCGCGCGCTGCTGACGATCGGGAATCCGGACGACATTGCAGCAATCCGCGACTATGCCCTGCCACGCGCCGCAACCTTAGACGGCGAGTTTCTGAACAATTTGTATGTGCTGGACGACCCTTGGGTTGAGACGCTGCTCCAGGAAGCATGGGAAAAAGCGCCCGACAATGCGCGTCGCGCACAGGTGGTCGGCGCACAGACAAGACGCCGCGATCGCATGACCCAATAAGCGAAGTCGCCATTCGCTGCAGTGCGATGGCACTTTGCCTGAATCTGTCCACTGCCTTTTTTGCAGCACCCAGCGCGACCGGACTCGACACCACTTCGCAAGCCACTCGGGATGCCTCATCGGCGCCTGGCAAGCCGTTCGATGCCTCGCGCTGCACACCATAGGAACGCGCGTCCTGCCGTCAACCAATGATGCAGCACTGCGTTCTTTGCCTTACTCAAAAAACTGGAGTTGGCCATGGTCCGCTCGCTTCTGCTTGCGTTGTTGCTCGTGTCGGCTCAAGGACTGTGCGCTGCGGCACCAACACTCTCCGACGCCTTCGGACGCGGCACCGCTGGCGTCGCCGGCGGCGTAGTCCGCGGATCGGACTTGCTGCGCGTAAATCTGCCGACGGAACGCTACCCGGATGCATTGTGCGCCGATGGCAGCGTGCCACCCCTGTTTGTACGCTCTGCCTCGGCGTTGGCGAATCGGAATAAATGGGTCGTGTTTCTGCAGGGAGGCGGGTCGTGCAACTCGGGCGAGGACTGTTACGCGCGGTGGCGCGGCCGCGATGGCAACTTTGGCGCCGACAAACTCTCGGCGCGTTTCGCGCCGGCCGGAGGAATCGCAACGGGCGGCATCGGCGGACGCGATCCGCGCAATCCCTTTGCGACCTGGAATCAGGTGTTTGTTTACTACTGCAGCTCGGATGGCTGGAGCGGCCGCGCCCGCGATCAAGTCGTCCAGGCGAATCATCAGGGCCAGCTCACCACGTATCGCCTGCAACTCACGGGCGCCCATATCGTCGATGCGGTATTCGACTTTCTGCGCAGCGGAACGGTGAGCTATAGCGAACCCAACGGCACCCGACGAACACTGACCGACCTGGACAACGCCGACACCATACTATTTGCGGGTTCGTCGGCTGGCGGCAACGGCGTACGGGCCAACGCAGACCGCATAGGCGAGCAGTTGTTTGCCGCTCGTCCCGGGTGTCCGGGGCCAACGTGCCCGCTCACGTTTGCCGCGGTTCTGGATGCGTCCTACGGATTGTCAACGGAGGAGTTCGATCACACCAACACCGCAGCGTGCGGTGCGCAAGATCCCGCAAGCTGCACTTATGAACGCAGCATGCGCATTCGTTGGGAAGAAACGCAGATCGGATTCCGCCGCGGTCTGGCCGATGAGTCCTGTGTGCATATCCACGAACTCCGTGGCGACGCATGGCGCTGCGCGGACGATGGCTATGTCATCGAGAATCACCTCACCACGCCAGTGTTTGTCCGAGCCGATTTGCAGGATCGCTTAGTGATGGGCAATACCATTGAAGCAGGATTCTCGTTCCTGGGCGTGCCCATCGATCGAGCGCTTTACGGAAGCTTGCACGAACTCCAATTGCGTCAGCTGCCTCTCTTGCAAGGCGAAGAGCCGCGCTCGCCTGGCCCACTGGCGCAACCGGCCACCTTCGGCCCTCAGTGTGGTGCCCACGAAGCGTTGCAGCACAACGAGCCGATGTTCAATGATCTTGTGGTGCTACCCGACGGACGGAGGCTCGCCATGCTCAATGTTCTCGCCGATTGGCTTGCGGGTCATTCGCCAGGCGCGGTGGTGCAGAGCTTCAACGCAACTCAGCCGCCGAGTTGCTCGACGCAACGCTGAAATCTACGATCCATGGAACACGGCTTCGCGCGATCGATACCTAATCGTCGGGCGTCGCTCCCGCCGGGCTCAGTATGCACTCAGCCTTCCCGCGACCCGACTTGGTAAACATAGACCGGTACGACTCGCCCGTCTTCAAGTTGCGCCGTCGTGGCGACGCGTTGGTACTGTGTCCCTTCGAATTCGTCCAGACGCTTCCATTCGTTCTCCAGCGCGTCCGACGTAAGGACAAATCCCTCTACGGTCGGCGCGGAGGCGTCCACGATCACTCCGGGATAGCCTGACTGAGCCCCCCAACCTTCTTGAACGAGGCGGCCACGGATCGACGCCTTCTGCCACGAACCAGCAATGTGGCTGAGCATGTGTGCGTTCGATCTTCCGGGAGCAAGAGTCCCGTAGACGAAGAGCCGGTGGAGCATGCGGGTTAGTTCTGTGATGCCAGACGTTCGACTTAAGCCAGACCGCGGAGGCAGGCCAACTTGCCCGCGCGGCGCATGATGATGCCTGTGCGCGGTGCGAGCAAGGCGGTCTGCCGCGGCCAGGGTTGAATGATGGGATGGACGCCTCCAGCAGCCACCTTGCGACGCGGCCAAGTCCGCACTCTGCGCCCATCACCGACGTCTGTGCGCTCGCTTGGACAAGGCCAAGGCCGCACCCCGCGCCCATAAGTGGGGAGAAAAATCAGCCACTTGGCGCTGGTCTCTTGAGCGGAACACTACGAGCGCTTTGACCAATAGTCGGACATCAGCTCTGTTGCCCAATCGGGCTGCGTCGTCGCCTCCCTGGGTAGGAATTCTCGGATGACCGGCTTGATGTCCAGAACTGGTGTGCCGTCGATAGCGTCCAACTCCCGCACGATGACCTTCGAACCTTGGACGCTTAGAAGTCGGCAGATGGTACTGCCGATGCGATTTGGTCTGTTCTTCGCCCGCTGGGCAAAGATGCCCACCTTCGGCCAGGCTTCGTTGTTGCGCGGATGCCTGGCGCCGGTCACGATCCTGGTTTCCGGTACCTGATCGAAGACGAACAGGACTTCTATGTGCGAGAAGGCTTCAAGGCCAGCAAGGGCAGAGGCGTCGATGCTCTCGGCAAGACTGATTTCAGCGACTTCTTCGCCCCAGTAGTCATCCTCAGGAGACTTCCGGGTAGCGTTGATGAAGCCGATGGGCTCAACAAGATAGGGCATGTTGCTTAGATTCGATGGTGTTGCCTGACGCCGCAGCAACTCGCTGCGGCACGATAGATTGTTCAACCCAGGACAAAGTTACGGCTTCGAGCGATCTTTTGCTAGTCGTCAGGCCCACCGTGCGCTGCGGTCATTACTTGCGTTGCACCCGTAAAGTAGCCAAGGGGAACCGGCAGAACCAGGGAGTAGGTGTTGCTGCGGAAGCATTGCTCGCACTCGCATCCGCCCGCCGGATGCCCGGTTGAGCGCCTGATCGACTTGCTATGAGCAAGGTCAACTGCAAGGCGCCAGTCAGAAAGGGGGTGGTCGGACGCATGGTCTTTGCCCAAGCTTCCAAGGTAGGAGTGAGGGGCAGCCGAAGCGAAACGCACCACGGCTTCACGAAATCAACTACTTGGCGGTTGTTTCTCGACAGGTGTCACTTTTTCTCTGCTATTCGGGAAGATGGCAACCCGCTTCAATATTATGCCCGTCTGGACCAATAACGAATGCAGCATAATAATTTGCACCACGGCCAGGATCCCACTCCAGTACCTTTCCGCCTTATCTCCGACGAGCTCATCCCTAAATTCGTAAGCGGCTAAGAAATCCGGGCGGGATTCATCCATACAACCGTTTTCTTCGTTCACTCGGATGTAAGCTTCTGCCCATTCATCGCTGTTCACGTAACTTCCCATGCCGAGAAAATCAGCTACTCGGCGTTAGTTGCTTGAGAAGCCCCACATTTGAGCCCTGCTTCATAAGCTACTTCCATTTTATTACTTAAAGATACGACAGAAGCCGCCTCGCGAACGGCCCATTTCATGCGGTCGATCAGCGCACGCAGATCTTGAATGGAAAAGAGTTGGTTGGTGCCCTTCACCGTGCAAACATACCCTTGCGCATCAGCTGGCAAGCTCAGTGCCCTGGAGAACAAATCATCCAACTCGCCGAATATCTTTATAGCATCGGGATCACTTATTTCTCCCGATAGTCGCGACAAATGTGCCGCAACATTCAAGGGAGAAAAACTAAATGCCGCTATTCCACAACACTCACTCACACAATATACCTCGCAAGATCTAATCAAATTGGCGAGGGCCGCACCAGGTTCAATTTCAGGGACCGACATTTTTGGCCTAATGAAGCAGAGAAACTGAACTCGCAGACTGCTTGCGAGCCCTGGGCAACAAGATAGCCAACGCCGGCGAGATTGCGAGCCAGAACCCGGATGCAGGCATGAGCACGACTCCAAGCGCGACAAGTGTCAGAAGACTCCAGCCCAGCGATTTTGGCAGGGGATTGGAAGAAGATTGCTCAAGCGCGGATATGGCCAAGCCGCAAATGAAAAGCACGACTCCAAACAGAACAAACCACACAACAGCGCCGGTCATTGGGTCGCTACCGACAGTGTTGAAGACGCCACGTTGAATGAGCGAAGTCAAAACATCGCGAAAAACAAAAATCGCAAACAATGTGTGAATGATAGATACGCCAATCAACCAGCGGCCAATCCAGTGCTTCATCTCTATATCTCCTTGTAGGGACCAACAACGAAGCTAACCGGCGCCGGCCGGCAAGGCTTGATTGACGCCGCCGCGCCCATCCGGCGTCCGGTTGGTCGGTAAGTAATCGCCCGCTCTACTATCGCAATTCGACCCAGAGAAACATTGGAACAGGGTCGCAATAGCCGGACAGTAGTGCGTAGCGTCGGCATAGACCCTGCAAGCACAGGTGCCCGGCCTGGCGCCCACTACCCATCGCTGAGTTTCTCTGGCCCGTGCTGCAACACTACTCGCCCAGCGGCTTGCGCCGCGTGCGCGATTACGGGTTCCTGCATGGCAAAGCCGATGTGCCGTCCGAAGTGCAAAACGCCCATGCGCCTCATCGGCCCAATCCTGCGCCGACCACTGATTGCGGACCGGGCATCGGGGCGAGACCGGGCTTGTTCACCCAGGACAAGTTCGCGGCTTCGCGCGATCTATCTCTGTTCGTTGGGTTGCAGCAGTGAAGCAGCGACGACTGCAACAATCTGACCAAGTGCAAAGCCTGCGAAGATCGGCACAAGTGCCTCCTCGAAGCTTGCGAAGTGCGCAAATAAACCGCCGACGAGAGCGCCGACACTGCCACCGAGGAGTAACTGATTACGCCGAGAACCAATCCATACCATCTCGAAAACCTCCGTGCGTGCACAACCTGGTGCGTAGTATACATCGCAAGCCGTGTATACCGTGGTCGGTACGATCTATAACGTACCGATTTACTCGTTAAGCCCTATGGGCGCCCCTTCGAACGGGCCTGATGAGTCTATCTGGTGGATCAAGTTCTCGGTGTCTACCATCACTGCGACCAGGACAGGGGTCCGCCACGCAGTCTACGGCTATGGTTACCACGATCGAACCTAGAGATGCTTTTGATTTCTCGCTTTCGATCCAATCCTTAGGGCAGCAGACCCGCCAGCTCCTCCCACCCGATCCACGACATTGGCCGGCGCCCTTCACCAACACGTACAAATTGCCAGGACCAGTAGTCCGGCATCTTCTCGATCCCAAACAGTGCCGGGTCTACAGCAATTCGTCCGACCACGGCGACGCGTGCCGGCCCTCTGTACGGGCCCCAAGGATGCATAGCAATACGCAACGGGCGCGGCGAAGCAAAGACGTCAGGTGGCGGCGGCTGCGAACCCTGCCAGTCGAGGCGAGCAATGACGTTGAACTCCTCGATGTCGGAACATCGATCGCGTGCCAATACGAGTGCGGCGCGGTAGGCTCCGCTCGGCAATTGCAGCGCTAGACAGTCGCCAGACTCGAACGCGGCGAGTCTTGGTTTGGGTGGACGTAGCGATGCCTTCCGTGGTTTCGGATACGCCTGCGGCTTTGGGTTGGGTTTGGCCAGCTTTGCTACAAACGCTCGCAGCACCTGCTCGCGCCTTGCCGGGTCAGAGTAGTTGTCGATCCCATTTCGCGCGGCCAAGTCCGAGCGCACCATATCCAGTAGCGTTGTCTCCAGCGCCCCGTAGCGCCACTGCACCAGCGCCAACCCAATGCGTACATGTGCGACGGCGTCTGCATCGGCTTCGGCTTCGGCGAACAGATGAATAAACTCCTCCCGCACTTTTGCAGTAGCCGCCGCTGCACACTGCGAGGAGCGTAGTTGCTCGACGAAAATCTCGATGACATCGAGAACGGTGTCACTCTCCTCAATGCCCTCTCCCCACGCACCCATTACCGCCCCCCGTTCTCATCGCAAATTCGAATTGCACTCCGCACGCTCGCGTTGTCAACGGAGCGAAGACCGCGAGCCCAACGTCCTGCGACACCTTGCTTGTTCAACCCCGTTCGTTGGATCTCAGGCCCGAACCAAAAACCTAACAGGCACATGCTCTGTTAGCCAGACCATATTCTCTGACAAATAGAAGCTGAAGCCTTCCCTTTTCATCTCAAGTGCCAGAACTCTCAGAACCAGTGGACTACCGTGTCTTTTCCCAACCTGTTTGGCAGTTTCGACATCCGCGGAAAGGTGCACATGCTGTCGAACTCCACGCAAGAGACCGAACTTCATAATTGACTCAATAAAGCCGGAAGCTGTCCCGTGAAAGAGTACATCAGGAGGTGAATGTTCTCGCAGTCCGACATCAACGGCAATCGAGTGCCCTTGGTTTGCACGAATCCGGACACCATCAACACTTATCACGAATCTCTTTTTGTCGTTCAGTTCCACGACACGCTCAACCAAGTCTCGCGTCAGACGGAGCTTTCGGTCCTTCGTCAGCTCAACCAAATCTGATATTTTGGCCCACCCGTCATTCGAAAGTTCCAGTCCAATCTCACCTGGATTGTGGCGCAACAAGAGGCTCAAGAATTTGCTGGCCCTGACTTCGGTTTCACCCATAACTTTCTCCTGACGTCCAACGCCACGTTAGGCCGCCGCTGCGTAATAGCGGTGGTAAGAGCGACCCCAACCGCTTGAACGTAGCGAACCGGGTGTGCCTACCTTATAACCGCAACGTAAAAAGACCAGATTTCTGACCATTCTCCGTCTTGTGGATTGTACTGCCTTCGCGCGATCTATCCCAAATTGTCAGGCGTCAGCACGGAATCACCCATACAGTTGACACACCTTAAAAAACGCGGCAATTCCTTCCCAATTTATTCCTAGAATGTCAAACTCTACGTGCTCAATTTCGGACGCCTGCACGGTGGTCAGCTTCCCATCTTCTCCAATAACGCCAACTAGCACGATGTTGAGAAACGCACTTCCTGTGCATTTCTCAAGTCGCGAGTCCGGCGCATGTCCGGACTCGCTCTCCATTGATCAAGCACTTACGTGCTTGATCAACGTGCGAACCATCCATGGTTCGCGCTAGCAGGCTGTTTCTCAACAGCCTGCTAGACCTTTGAATAACCTGCGCCCGGAGTCTTCACCAGGTGCCCACCCATCAAAGAAACCTGCAACCCCACATTCAAGAAACGTTAGAGGACCAAAGTTGTTCCAATAGATTCCTCGTGGTCCCGGGAGGCCAAAGTATCTTTGAGGGTCTTGAAGAGCACCAGATTCTGCCATCTTTTGTAGGTCTATTATTTGAAATGAAACCGAATCTACCCATGCCTCAAAGTGCTCAGCACACGCATTCTCCCAGCCTTCCGGCATGTCACCTGTTTCATGGAATCCGGATTCAAGAAGTTCAAAGAGCTCGGGCAAGTTCAACTCATTCTTCTTGCTAAGTTCGCAAGAGGAAATGAGTACGCGCTCTAGATACAATCTCAGATCAGGCACGTTGGTTTCACACTTCTTCCTCAATTCGCAGACGGCGCGGTACAAATCCCGGTTCGTCTCAAGCCGCACGCCCCCCCCCCTCTGACGCCTAACGCCATGTTGAACCAAGCCGCTACGCGGCAGGAACAGCCATCGTAGCTGAAATTGCCCGGCCATCGGCGCACCTTTTCTCTCGCAAGCAATCTCGCGTGCGCATTGAGGGAGAAGGGCGATGGAAGCATCGGAGCGGGTCCGTTTCGAGACGCTGTATGGGCAACATCTTAGGGCTTTGAAACTGCAAGGCAAAGCGCCTCAGTCCGTCGATGGTGATTCCCGTGCGGTGCGGCGCGTGGCGGCGTTTTTCGATCGCTGTACAGATCGATTGTCGGCCGAGGACTTCAAGAACTACTTCGCGTGGCTCATCGACACGCGCTCCTGGAGCCTCGTGAAAATCGAGCGCTGCGGTTTGCAGTTCTTCTGCCGTCACGTGCTGCAGCGCGAGTGGCCGTGGGTCGAGATGGTCAAGGCGCCGGTGGTCAAAGCGCTGCCCGATGTGCTCACGCAGGGTGAGATCGCGCGCATCGTGCTGGCCACACTTCCAGGCTGGCGACGATCCGCCGGTAGCCTGATCCGATGCAACGCACATGGCCGCTCGAAGCCAAAGCAGCGGAATGGCATCGGCGACGAATCAAGGGCATCGGTTATGCGCGGAGTCTTGTCACTCGGTGAGAGCGATCACTGGGGATTTTTGGCGCCCCGGAAGCCTGGGCGGTTGGCTTTGCGTTGTTAGCCACCGACTTCCTTCCGATCACTCCGATCGTAAAGCCGTCTGGATGGCCACTGACAGGAATCTGGTGGTTGTACCTTTTCTTGCCGCGAGAATGCGCCTTATGCGAGTTCCCGGAATGAGTTAGACGTTATTCGGATTCCTCATCCGCAGCGTAATCTTCGACCTCTTCCTCTTCCGCCACTGCCTCCGCCTCATCAGCCGGTGCCTCTGGCTCAGCTACGGCCACTTCGGGCGCAGGCGCCGCCGATTGAGCGCCTGCTTCCTGTGCGTCGCCCTTCGCGAGGTCGCGGCGCTCCCCGAATTGGTCGTCATAAGCTGTTTGTTCTATCCACTGGTCAATTTTGACTTGCTCCTTGTATTCGGTTTCTACCTCTTTGGTCGAGGCAGGGGAGGCTCTGGCGGAATCCACCGACGAGGCTGCGAGCGCAAGCGCGACGCCTGCCGTCAACAGGAAGCGGACCAGTGGGTAGTTCATCAGCGCGCCTCTCATGCCAAACCGGGATGACAAAAGGTAGCACATCGCTGGGGATCGACCCAGAAAAAACAGCACTTCGGGACAACACTTCGGGAGGACAACACTTTGGGAACTCAGCAGCCGTCAGAAAATTCTGACATAACTCTCAGCGTTCGCCTTACAGACAAGCTCCCGGGATACGATCGCGGCTTCGCGCGATCTATCCCTATTCGCTGGGCACCATGCAGATGAAGGCACGGGCGATGGAGCCTAGGACTTCCGTCCCCAGCGCCACCTTGGGGGCTCACCCTTGAGCCAGCAAATGGCAACCAGAATTACTGTTGCAATCGCTGCGAAGCCAAGGTACTGAAGGCGATTGTTGCCGCCATCTAGCAGTAGGCCGCCGAAGAGCAAGGCAGCGATGTATGCAATCAAGACCACCCAGCCCTGCCAGGTTTTGGGCACGCCCCAGCCCCACCCATACTCTTTCGCTGGGAACCAGTACTGGTGCTCTCTGTTCACGGGTATCTCTCCATCTGCCCCTCACGACAACAAAAGTCTGCCATGTGATGGATTTGCCGCAATCGCGATAAGGCTGCTGAAGCCACGGATGGCAACGCCAAGAATCTGCGTACCTAACTAAAAACAGACGACATCAAGACTACGCCGCGATGTCGTCTAGTCGCAAGACGACGCGCAGAGGGGCACTTCGGGAGGGGCACTTCGGGACCGAGGGGGCACTTCGGGACACGCAGCAGAGGGGCACTTCGGGACCGAGGGGGCACTTCGGGACACCCAGCAGAAGTCGGTAAACTTTGACATAACTGCACTCGGAGCCAAAGCGGCCGAGTGGAAGCGACAGTGGCTCAAGGGCATCGGCTATGCCCGGAGCCTCGTGACCGGGTGAGAAAAACCTCACGGGAACTTTGGCGCCGCTGGCACCTGGGTGCGTTCGCCTCGCGCCAACTCGCGGAAATTCTCAGGGCCGATTCGGACGCCAGAACCCTCCAAACGCCGGATCAAATTAATCGACTCGTTGAGTTATCGGTGTCCGTTTGCTTGTGCTTGTGTCCGTTTGCTCGTGTCCGTTTGCTTGCATCCGTTTGCTGGCAAGGACGCGAGCGGCGACTATCGCTCGCGATGCGCTCAAGGCCGGCGCGGGTAAAGAAGACGATTGCGTGCAGGCAACGGTCGGGCTGCGTGCGATCCATGCTAGTCTGGTCTGACCTGACCAAGCTGCAGTCCACGAGCGCAAGCATGAGCACCGTCAACATCCTGGAGGCCAAAACCCATCTGTCGCGCCTGGTTGAAGACATCGCCAGCGGTGCGCAGCGCGACATCATTATTGCCCGCAACGGCAAGCCTGCAGCCCGCCTGGTGCCGATCGAAACTCAGGCCGTGAAACTCGGTGTGCTCAAAGGCAAGTACATCATTCCTGCCGATATCGACGCCGACAATGCCGAGATTGCCGCCGAGTTCGGCGCGTCGTAATGCGCATTCTCCTGGATACCCACATCCTGCTCTGGGCCGTCACCGCGGACCCTGCGCTGGGCGACGGTGCGAGCGGCTTCCTGCTGGATACGCAGAACCAGATCTACGTCAGCGCAGCGAGTATCTGGGAGGTGGCGATCAAGCACCGCAAGAACCCGGCGCTGATGCCGCTGGGTCCGGAGACCCTGATCGACGCCTGCCGGGAAAGCGGGTTTCATTGGCTGGATGTCAGCGTCCACCATGCCAGTGGCACGGCGCGACTGCCGATGCTGCACAGTGACCCATTCGACCGCTTGCTCATTGCCCAGGCTATTCAGGAACCCATGCGCTTGCTGACCCGGGATCGCCAGATCGCGGCCTATTCCGAGCTGGTACAACTGGTCTGACCCAGTGAAACTGCTCGCCGCGCTGAAACGCCGCAACGTGATTCGCGTGGCTGGGCTATATCGACGGCCCGCTGGATTTGTGTCGCAACGACGACAACGGGGGCTACCCTGTGAGTGAGAGCACCGCCGAGGCCATCACACCGCGCCCAACCCGCCTGCTGCGCGTTGCCGAACACATCCGCACGCAGAACTGGACCGCGATCGGCATCGACTTCGCGATCGTGGTGATCGGCGTGTTCGTCGGTATCCAGGTGGCGAACTGGAACGAGGATAGGCAGCAGACGGCCCTGCAGGCCCAGTATCTCGAGCGGCTGCGGATCGACCTGATCGGCATCCGCGAGAGAACCCAGCAGCACGTCGGGTTCTACCGCGACTCGATCGATGGCGGCGAGCTGCTGATGACGCGCATGCTCGCCGACGATGCGGCTTCGCAAGACACCCCGATCGACCATGCAGGGATGGCCCGCGCCCTGGATGCGCTAGCGCAGACCCGGAATCCGCCGCCGTTGCCGGCGACCTACGTGGAAATGCGTTCGAACGGCCAGCTCAGCCGCATCGCCAACCCCCGGCTTCGCGACCGCCTCACGGACTACGATCGCTTCCACGGCGTGATGCTGGAGCTCATGCGGATGACCAACGACAACGCCGTGCGCCAGATTCCCATCCTGCTGCGGCACGTCACCAGCCGGACGGTCGCGGACGACACGCAGCTGTCCGGCATCCGCGAGGAGCTGATCGCCTACGACCTTGCGGCCATGCGCGGCGATCGTGAGTTCGGGGTGGCGGTCAGGATGCTGCGGCGCTTCGCGTTCAATTCCCTGCCGCAGCGCGAGCGACAGATCGAGATGATCGACGAGATCGTGACGCTGATCGATGCGGAACTGGAGGCTTCGCCATGATCCTTCGCCGCCTCGCCCAGAACCTTAAAGAACAGAACTGGACGGCGATCAGCATCGAGTTCGTGCTGCTGGTGCTGGGTGTGTTCCTGGGTATCCAGGTAGCGAACTGGAATGAGGCTCGACTGGAAGACCGGCGTGCGCACGATTTCCTGGAACGGCTATCCGACGATCTCGACCAGGAGTTGGCGTCCATCGACAAGCGCTCGGCCTATGTCGGTCGCTCCATCGCCTATGGCGAGGCCGCGCTCGGATGGGCGGAGGATGGCAGGCTGGCCGACGGATCCGCCTGGCAAACCGTGCTGTCATTTGCCCAGGCCAGCCGCATCCTGCCGTACTCGCCGGTCGACAGCACCTATCAGGAGATGCGCTCGGCGGGCGAACTCGGCTTGGTGCGAGACACCGCATTGCGGACCGCACTCACCGAGTATTTTGTGAGTGGTACCTTTGCGCGCGCCGACTACATCCTGAAGTTCAACCCGGAATACCGAAGGCTGGTGCGCGGGCTGACGCCCTATCGCATCGGTCGCCACATCGCCACGCAGTGCTTTGACCTTGCGGTGGTGGAACACAGGGACTGCGCAGCTCCCGTGGATGAAGCGGTCGCGCTGGGCGTGCTGCGCAAGTACACAGACCACCCGCAACTGGTGGCGGAGCTCAACTTCTGGATGGACTCGGCGCATCAAATCGTCGACATCCTCCGGATACAGCGCGCCACTTGCGTCGAACTCAAGCGCAGCATCGACACGGCACTTGGCCGTTCTCCGAAAACGGATACGCAATGATCCTTCGCCGCCTTGCCCAGAACCTGAAGGAACAGAACTGGACCGCGATCAGCATCGAGTTCGTGCTGCTGGTTCTGGGTGTGTTCCTGGGTATTCAGGTGGCGAACTGGAATGAGGAACGAAAATCCCAGCAACGCGAAGCGGAAGTCATTGACCGCCTTGTCCTGGACTTCGAAAAAATCGATGCGCGATTAAGCCGAAGCGCGATGAAATGGCAGAGAAACCTCGCTTCAGCCAACCAGTTATTGGCTGATCTGGACGGCTGGCAAAAGTTGGGCCGTTGGCCCCGCGACAAATTCGCGATGCTGATCGATCTGAACAACGTAACCAGCATGAATCCGGCTCCGCCACGCGCAGCCACCTATGTCGAAATGCTGTCCGCTGCGCAGCTCGGCATCTTGCGCGACGAGCGCTTGCGCAACGCGCTGAGGGATTACGACACCTTCACCGACAGTTTTACCCGATTGAACGCCACCCTGCTCGAACGCCTTGAGCCTTTCCGTGCGAATCTGGTGGCCCACTTGCGGTTCGATACCGGATTGACGGCTGAAGGCCTGGTTGCTGAAACCCGCCGCGGCGCTACCCGCGCCGACTACTTCAATGACGTCGATCTGGACACGCTGGCCGCCGATTCCGCGACGCGCGCGGCCTTGACTCAGCACGCTTCCACGTTCCTCGATCACTCGGCAGTGACCCTCCTCCATCAGGACAGTGCACGCGCCGTGCTGGATCTGTTGCGAGCGGACGACAACCACGACCGTGGAGAGGCGCCATGATCCTCCGCCGCCTCACGCGAAATCTGAAAGACCAAAGTTGCGCTGCGATTGCCGAGGTGTAACTTAGATCAAACGTAGATCACGGACGTAGATCCGGATGTAGATCACGCCGTAGATCACGGACGGCGTAGATCACCGCAGATCACGGAGCAGATCACGGACATCCACCAGCCGCCAGATTGGTCTGATGAGGAAGTTGCCAGGCGTTGGGTGCAATTGTTCCCGGCGCGCGAGGCGGAGCAGAACGCAGCTAACCCGAATTTTTCATCATCACTGATCGAAATCGCTGGATAAGCGCGTTGTGACGCGGAGATTGAGCGATGCGCCTGTATGACAGACTGTCCGCGAAGAAATAGGCGTCTGGAAGGTAGAAGCGACGAAACCTCTTTGGCCCTTTGTGGTCAGTTTTTGTGCGAAGAAAAACAGCACAAGGAGAGGTTTCGCCATGGACGATACTACCGAGCAATTGACCCTGTTCGGCAAAGTCGGGCGTGCCCAGATCGAGGCATCGTTCAGCGGCGGAACGATCAGCTCCGACGCCGGTGGCGCACTGCTGCTTCGCCAGACCGAGCAGCGCATTGGGTTGCTGCGAGCGGCGGCGAGTGTATTGCCGGACGAGCGCTCGCCTGATCGGATCAAGCACACGCGTCTGGCGCAACTGACGCAGCGCGTGTTCGCTATTGCGCTCGGCTACGAGGACTTGAACGATCACGATCAACTGCGCCGCGATATCGCGTTGCAGACGGCGATGGGTCAGCGCCATGAAGCGAGTTCGGCGCCGACACTGTGTCGCTTCGAGAACGCGATGGAAAGGCCGACAGCGGTCGCCTTGCACAAGGTGCTGGTCGATCGGTTCATCGCCAGTCACCGACAAGCACCGACGGAGCTGGTGCTCGATCTGGATGCCACCGACGATGCGGTGCACGGTCGCCAGGAAGGTCGCTTCTTCCATGGCTACTACGATCACTACTGCTTCCTGCCGCTGTATGTGATGTGCGGCGAGTCCTTGCTGGTGAGCTATCTACGGCCATCGAACATCGATGGCGCGCACCATGCGGCGGCGATCATCAAGCTGCTGGTGGAGCGACTCCGGCAAGCGTGGCCGACGGTGCGCATTACCTTGCGCGCCGACTCTGGGTTCTGTCGCACGATCCTGCTGTCCTGGTGCGAGCGAAACGGCGTCGACTACGTCATCGGGCTGGCGCGCAACTCGCGGCTGCAGACGCTCGGTGCGCCCACCGAAGCGTCGTGCGAGAGCGCTTTCGAGGCGAGCGCCATCAAGCAGCGCCAGTTCGGCGAATTCCAATACGCGGCCAAAAAATGGAAGCGCGAGCGCCGCGTCGTGATACGTGCAGAGCACGGCGCTCAGGGCGCCAATCCGCGCTTCGTCGTCACCAACCGTCGCGATGCGGCGGCGACGATCTACGACGACATCTACTGCCAGCGCGGCGAGATGGAGAATCGGATCAAGGAACAGCAACTGGGCCTATTCGCCGACCGCACCAGCGCCAGCGACTGGTGGGCCAATCAATTTCGACTTCTACAGGCCTCGCTTGCCTACGTGCTGATGCAGACCATTCGCGCGGTCGGACTGGCGGGCACCGAATTGGCCAAGGCGCAATGCACTACCATCCGTCTCAAGCTCTTCAAGATCGGCGCCGCGATCATCACCAGCGTGCGCCGCATCCGTTTCCTGCTGGCAGCGAGCTGCCCGTATCAAGAGATCTTCTTCCAGGCTGCTGCGCGACTTGAGCACAGCGGATAAACACCGCGAGTGCTGCCCCGGCACGCTGACAAACAACGGGGGTTGGGGGAGTTGTCTCTGCAATTCCGGAAAAGCATCGAATTTCACTCTACGTCACGATACTGAACGCGCAAAACTGGCGCGCAGAGCGTTGCCGCGTGCTCCTGTAAGCGTCATGAAATATCCGGGCTAAGATCAGCGCGCTGTGCGCCGATAAAGAGGCGCTCGAACGCCGTCGCGAACAGCTCTCCAGCTTGTCCTGGTTGCCGTGAAAGATCCCCAGGATTGAGGCGCGCGGTTAGCTCGCGGCTCCGCGCGGCGCATGCTAGTGTGATGTCCCAAAAATAACTACCATTAAATAGCAATCACTTTCCCTGCTCTAAAAAGACGAACCTCGCCAAAATTAGTTCAAGTTATTTTTGGGACACAACACTAGCGATGCACAGGCGATTTACGCGGTCTCTGGCAGGTGACCGTGTTTTTTCAGCGCCATGATCCATCGTGCGCGGTTACGTCCAACCAGGAGTGCTTGAAAGTCAGCGCTCTTGTCTTGGTATGGAACGTTGCGAGTCAGCATGATGTGCACGACTTTGATGATCTTGTGCGCAACAGCCACGATGGACTTCTTGTAGCCCAAGCGGATGCGCCAAGCGTCAAACTTTTCTTTGAAGTAGCACTTGGTTCTTACCGCAGCGTGCGCCACCTCGATCAGCGCACGGCGCACATGGTGATTGGCCACGAGCGTCCTGACGTTCTTGCGCTGCTTGTTTGATTGCTCATTGCCAGGACTCACCCCGCACCAGACGGCGAGTTTGTCGGGTGTCGCAAACGCACGCATGTCGGGTCCGATCTCGACCAGAATCCTGGCAACCTCTCAAATCTTGCGCATGGATAACCTCGCTTGCCCCACCTCGCTGCTCCTTGCTGACGGCAAAGAGGCAACAAGTGGGAACGGTTAGCCCGCCCTGGACCGGCATCGCCTGGAATCCTGGCCCGGCATGGACCGGAATCCGTACCTCACGTCGCTTGAATCACGATATTCGGAAAGCTGATCTGCTTGTTGCGTGCCTGCCGCGAAAGCCGGGCAGCAGTGGCTCGGGCGATCTGGCGATAGGTGGCGGCGATGGTGGAGTGCGGCTCGGCGATCACCGTGGGTTTGCCGCCATCGGTCTCGGCGCGGATGCGGATGTCGAGCGGCAGGCGGCCGAGGAGCGGAACATGGTAGTCGGCGGCCATGCGCTCACCGCCGCCGCTGCCGAAGATCGGTTCTTCGAAGCCGCACTTGGAGCAGATGTGCGTGCTCATATTCTCGACAATCCCGAGCACCGGCACGGCGACCTTTTCGAACATCTTGAGGCCTTTGCGGGCGTCCAAAAGCGCAATGTCCTGTGGCGTGGTGACGATCACGGCGCCAGAGACGGGGACGCGCTGGCACAGCGTCAGCTGGATGTCGCCGGTGCCGGGCGGCAGATCGATGATCAGGTAATCGAGATCCTCCCATGCAGTCTCGTTGAGCAGTTGCTGCAAAGCCTGCGTGACCATCGGCCCTCGCCAGATCATCGGTGTGTCTTCTTCGATCATGAAACCGATCGACATCGCCTGGATGCCGTAGGCGATCTTCGGCACGATGACCTTTCCGTCGCGCGTGTCGGGCTTGCCGCTCAAGCCCAACATGCGCGGCTGACTGGGGCCATAGATATCGGCATCGAGTACGCCGACGTGCGCGCCTTCGGCGTGTAGAGCAAGGGCGAGGTTCACCGCGGTCGTGCTTTTTCCCACGCCACCTTTGCCGCTCGCGACAGCAATGATGTTGCGGACCTCGGGTATCGGCGCGAGACCTTGCTGCACCTTGTGCGTGAGCACCTGCCAGCCGACATCGGCCGTGGCGCGCGCGATGCGTGGATCGGCCTGCAGATGCGCCTCGACCTGGCGCGCCAGCTCGTCGACGTAAGATTCCGCCGGATAGGCAAGCGCGAGTTCGACCGCCACATTGGCGCCATCGATCCCGATGCCGCGCACCGCACCGCTGTCGATCAGGTTCTCGCCGTGATGCGGATCGATGATTTCTTTGAGCTTGTCGCGGACTTGGGATTCAGTGATGGCCATGTTGCGCACCGTGTTCAGTCGATATCTCGGATAATGCCGGGATCTAGTGCTTGGCAGCGTCAATCGCCTCGCCTCTTCAAACTAGTCGCGGAGCAACGCGCGGCTTTTTCTTTTGAAGCCCCCTTGAGTCAAGGGGGCGAGCGCGAAGCGCTCGGGGTTGTGGAAAGTCGGTGCCGAGCGAAGCCCAAAGGCAATCGAGTACAGAGGCGAAGCCTCATTTGGATGGTTCGATGAAAGCGCTGCTTGTGACCAACGCCCTGCCCTACGCCAACGGCCCGCTGCACCTCGGGCATCTGGTGGGCTACATCCAGGCCGACATCTTTGTGCGCGCGCAGCGGCTGATGGGGCGCGAGGTGCATTTTGTGTGTGCCGACGACACGCACGGCACGCCGATCATGCTGGCGGCGGAGAAAAAGGGCGTCACGCCGGAGGAATTCGTTGCACCGCTCAAAGCCGCGCACGAGCGCGATTTCGCGGAATTCTCGGTGGCCTTCGATCACTACCACTCGACCCATTCGGCTGAGAATCGTGAGCTTACCGAGAGTATTTATCTGGCGCTGAAAGCGCGCGGCGCGATCGGCACCAAGGGCGTGCAGCAGTTCTACGATCCGATCAAGGCGATGTTCCTGCCGGACCGCTACGTCAAGGGCATTTGCCCGAATTGCAAGACGCCGGATCAGTACGGCGACAACTGCGAGAACTGCGGCGCAACCTACGCACCGACCGATTTGATCGAGCCCAAAAGCGCGGTCTCGGGCGCCACCCCGGAGCTGCGCGAATCGGAGCACTATTTCTTCGAACTGGGGCAGTTCCAGACGTTCTTGAGCGACTATCTGGCCGATGCTCCGCAGCCCGGCGTACCTTGGCTGGAAACGCGGCCCGGCGTGCGCGCGAAGTTGCGCGAATGGATCGATGCTGGCTTGCGCGCGTGGGATATCTCGCGCGATGCGCCGTACTTCGGCTTCGAAATTCCCGGTGCGCCGGGCAAGTACTTCTACGTGTGGCTGGACGCCCCCATTGGATACCTGGCCAGCTTTCGCGTGCTGTGCGAACGCAACGGGATCGA
Source organism: Lysobacterales bacterium (assembly GCA_022844135.1). Taxonomy (GTDB): domain Bacteria; phylum Pseudomonadota; class Gammaproteobacteria; order Xanthomonadales; family SZUA-5; genus JALHMH01. The sequence goes on along the minus strand of JALHMG010000001.1, from coordinate 144,998 downwards.
CTTCGACCGCTTCCTGAAGTCGGACACCGAGACCGAGCTGCATCACTTCATCGGCAAGGACATCGTCAACTTTCACGGTTTGTTCTGGCCAGCCGTTCTGCACGGCGCCGGCTACCGCGTACCCACCGGCTTGCATGTGAACGGCTATCTGACGGTCAACGGCGCGAAGATGAGCAAGTCGCGCGGAACCTTTATCCAGGCGCGCACGTACCTCGACGTCGGATTGAACCCGGACTATTTGCGCTACTACTACGCCGGCAAGTCGAGCGGCGGCGTTGAGGATCTGGATCTCAATCTCGACGACTTCGCGCTACGCGTAAATGCCGATCTGGTGGGCAAGTTCGTCAATATCGCCAGCCGCTGCGCGGGGTTCATCGCCAAGCAGTTCGATGGTCAATTGGCGGCGCTCGCCGGCGCGGATGAATCCTCGTACGAGCGGCAGGCGCTCGCGTTGAAGTCGCGTTGCCTGGATGCCTTGGGCGAACGCGATTTCGGCGCAGTTCTACGCGAGACGATGGCGGTGGCCGATGCACTGAATGCGTTGATTGCCGAACGCGCACCTTGGGCGCTGGCGAAGGACGCATCGCGTACTGCGGAGTTACACGCGATCTGCTCGCTGGCGATCAATGGTTATCGCCTGCTGTGCGCGTGGCTCAAGCCCATCGTGCCGCAACTGATCGCAGCAAGCGAGGCGTTTCTCAATAGCACCATTGCGCATTTCGATGACGTCGATGCGCCGCTGCCGGCCGGACATCGCATCAATGCGTTTAGCGCATTAGCGAGCCGCGTCGATCCGAAAGCAGTCGCGGCGATGGTGGAAGCGTCGACCGATACGATGGCCGCCGCACCGCCGCCCGCGGCAGCGCCTGCGAAGACGGCAACGGCGAAAGCCGCGCCGCCTCCGGCGAGCGGCGAGACCATCGCCATCGAGCAGTTCAACGCCGTGGAATTACGCATCGCGCGGATCGTTGCAGCGGAAGCCATTGCGGAAGCCGACAAGCTGTTGCGACTGACGCTCGATGTCGGTGCGCTCGGCACGCGGCAGGTGTTTGCGGGAATCAAGAGCGCCTACGCCGCCGAATCGCTGGTCGGGCGCCTGACGGTGATCGTTGCCAATCTGGCGCCGCGCAAGATGCGCTTTGGCGTGTCTGAAGGCATGGTCCTGGCCGCATCCGACGAGCGCGGTGGGCCGTTCCTGTTGGCGCCAGATGCCGGCGCCGAGCCTGGTATGCGAGTGAAGTAATCGCGCTCCATGGACGCCGACGCGATCGACGCGCTGCTGCCGCAAACGCAGTGTACGCGCTGCGGATTCCAGGGCTGCCGGCCCTATGCCGAGGCGATCGCGAGCGGCGAGGCGGAGATCAATCAATGCCCGCCGGGCGGCGCGGCCACGATTGCAGCGCTGGCCGCATTGACGGGCCGCGCTCCGCTTCCGCTGAATCCAGCCAACGGCATCGAAGCGCCGCGCACCGTTGCGTACATCCTTGAAGAGCATTGCATCGGCTGCACCAAGTGTTTGCCGGCGTGCCCGGTGGATGCCATCGTCGGCGCCAACAAACGCATGCACACGGTCATCGCTGAGCTGTGCACTGGATGCGAGCTATGTATTGCGCCGTGCCCTGTGGACTGCATCGTCATGGTTCCAGACACCGCCAATAACGGCGCTCCACGCGCGGGATTTCCAGACGATGAGGCCCGGCGCCTGCGTGAGCGCTATGCCGCTCACCTGCGCCGTCGCGACGCCAGAGCGGCAGCGCAGATGGAAAAGATCAATCACAAGCGCGAGGCGCTAAAGCAGGCGACCGGAGCCAGCACTATTGCTGAGGCGATCGCGCGTGCGAAAGCGCGTGCGCAGCGGTAAACATCGAGACGGCAATGCCCTCCAACCTGGGCGATTGCGCCAGGGTCGTTCGCGATGCACGAATCGGACGTTAGCGACGTAACGCCTCCGATCACTAATCGAAGGCGTTACCATGAAAATTACGCCTCCTCAGTCGAGGGAAAACTCCAGCCGCTGGCGTGCCTTTGCTGCCACTGGCTTGCCGCCTTCGGTGCGTGGCGTGAACTTCCACTGGCTCAAAGCGCGCATCGCTTCGCGGTCGAACACGCGACGCGGGTTGGCGTTGACGACGGTGACGTTTTCCACATCACCCGACTCGGTGATCGTGAATGAGAGCTCTACCCAGCCCTCCGTGCGCGCACGCAGCGCTTGCGACGGATAATCAGGATCGACGCGCCGCACCAGCGAGAAGTCTTTGTTTTGCGGTGCGGTTGTCGATGCGATCGAAGGTGCCGGCGCGGCGGACGCCAATTGCGTAGCAGGCGCAGCCGCTGGCGGCGTAACTGGTGGCGCGGACTCAGTTTCGGCAGAGCGAGCGGGTGGCACGGTTGTGGTCTGCGGCGCTGCTCGCGCCGGTTCTGCCGGCGCCGCCGCTGGCGCCGTGGCTGCGACGCGCGCAGCTTCTGCCTCTTCGCGCTGCCGTTGTTCTGCCAGGCGTGCCTGCTCTTCTTCGGCTTGCGCGCGCTGCTCTTCGGCACGGCGTTCGACAATGATGCGCTGTTCGAGCGTGGTGACCACCACAGAATCAGGCTGAGCTTTCTTCAGCAGCACAATCGCCTGCTGCGCTTCGTCCAGGCGTCGACCGTCGATCATTTGTTCGGCAACGCCCTGGGCCAGCGGCATCAACTCGAGAATCGCCAACTGCGCCTGACGGTTGTCGGGCTCCTGTTCCAGGACCTGCAAATACATCTCGATGGCATTGTTGCCCACCGGTTGAATCAGGCGCTGCTCGCGCATCGCGGTGCGCGCCGATTCCAGCAACTCGGCAACCGTCTTGGGTGCCTCCGTTGCGGTCGATTCCGTCGCTGCCGGCGCTGGCGTGGCGATTGCCGCTCCAGCCGCTGGTGTCGACGCCTGCTCCGGCGCCGGATCCCCCGAACATGCGGCGATTGCAAGCCCCGTCGCCAGCGCCCATAACCAACGTGCGTTGTGTGCCATCGCAAACCCCCAAACAAAGAACCATCGATCGCGACCACCGCGTGGACGAACTGCCAACCGGTCGGTGGAATCCTTAATTCTCATCAAGGTTACACCAAGAGGTCCGAGTCGTGAAAATATTTGGTGTGACGAAGCGCTGTAAGCATTGCTAAATGCAAATTACTGTCTACTTGCAAGCACTGAGAGGCGGTGGTCACACTTGGCGCTTGGCGCGATCCGCAGCAATGGCCAAAGCCGATGCAAGCGAAACAACCCATTTCCGGGCGATGCAGGCACCTCGAATGCAGCAACACCGACGCACAAAAGTTACGCCAGCACCGGCGGTAGCGGACAGTGCAGCGCCGCGCAAGCCAGACGCAGCAGTTCCGCCTCTTCCACGGTCAAGCCGCCATCGAACATGGCGGTTGTCGCTAAGGCGAGCACCAGCGACTCCTTTGCCGGAGGAATCAGTTTGTCCAGCACCGTCAGCGCTTTGTCGAGTTGCTCCGGCCAGTGAGCTGCCATTGCCGTAAATCGGCGTGCGCTGCGTGGATAAAGTGCTGTCAAGCCTGCCGCGAATGCACGTTGCGCGCGCTCTGCTGTACCGCCGTGGGCGGCGAGCACGCTCAACAACAGCACCGCCTCGGTCTCCACTTGATGCAACTTGCTCGAAGCGCGATCGTTGCCGGGATGGCGCGACTCGCTCAGATCCTGGCGCACCAGCCGCGCCAACGCGAACTCGAAAACGTCGATTCGGTCGTCAGCGCGAATGAGCGCGTCCAGGCAATCGGTGATCGCAACAAGTTCAGGCTCTGGTCGGCGCTTAATGGCTGGCAATGCGATCAGAGCCAGCGGCATATAGGCGCCGGGCTGCAGATCGGCCACCAGCGAAACGAGGCTTGAAGCGCTATCGCGACGCGTCGAACCGAGCCGCTCGGAAATCAGCTTCTCGCTGGCCGGACGCAGCTCGCCAGCACGGCTCAGCAATAGAGCCAGAACAACATCGATGGCACGGTCGCGCTGGTGCGCAGCGGCAACCAGCACGGGCGGCAAACCGCTCTTGAGATCGGTTGCGAATTCGACATGCGCGAGCGTTGGCGTTGCCACCTGAGCGACGATCCGTTGCGGCGCTGTGGCCGCTTTCGGCGCCTCTGCATTGCGCTGATGACTCCCTGCCAGCAAGGCCATCGCCGCAGGCGGCTCGGCGTCTTCATCGACCCCCGCAAAGCGCGGTTCGAGCGCCTTGAGCTTGAGCAATTGTGCTGGATCGAACCGCGGATCGACGCGGCGAATGCGCTCGGCGATTGGCGGGTGCGTGGCCGTCGGCGCGCTATAACCTACGCCATCGCCGAACAGCATGTGCGCCACTTCTTCGCCGTCGACGTCGGTCAGTTTCGACCCCGCATCGAAAGCACCGATCTTCATCAAAGCGCCAGTCAGTCCGTGATTGACGCGCGTGAACTGGACCGCCGAAGCGTCCGCCAGGAATTCGCGCTGGCGCGAGACGTAGGCCTTGATCATGCGCCCCAGGAACACGCCGAGGTAACCGAACACCATGACCGCAAGAGCGATGGCAAATATCGGCGCGCCGTCTTTCTTGGAGCCACCATGGCGCATTCCCTCCAGCACTTTGCGCCCAGTGATGCCGAGCACGAGCAGGCCGAAGATCAGTCCCATCAGGCGCACGTTCAGGCGCATATCGCCGTTCAAGACATGACTGAACTCGTGCGCAATCACCGCCTGCAATTCATCGCGACTCAAGCGATCGAGCGTACCGCGGGTCACGGCGATCGCAGCATCGGCGGTGCCATAGCCGGCGGCGAATGCGTTGATACCCGCTTCGCGATCGAGCACGTAGATTTCGGGCACTGGCACGCCCGAGGCGATGGACATCTCTTCGACGACGTTTCGCAGGCGCTTGAGGTGAAAGTCGCGGGGATCTTCCGGCACCAGGGTGCCGCCGAGTTCGCGCGCAACAGAGCCGCCGCCGCGGCGCAAACTGAGCACTTTGTACAGCGAGCCCAGGCCGATAATGAGCGCTGTGATCACGGTGGCGCCGATCATTGCCGGCGCCATGTTCTCAGCCCCGCTACCGTCAGGACTTTCGCCGAACACGAACAGCGCCATCACGACGACATTGATGGCCGCGATGATTACCAGCGTGGACATGATGAACAACACCACTATCCAACGCGAGTTCGATCGCGCGCGCGCCTGATGCTCAAAAAAGTTCATCGGCTGCGTGCCGCAGCGATCAGGTGAAGCTCACCTTCGGCACTTCGCGCTTCGCCTGATCGTCGAGTTCCAGCAACGAGGCCGCACCAAAAGAAAACATGCCGGCGACGATATTGTTCGGAAACACTTCGCGCTTGTTGTTGTATCCCATCACCGAATCGTTGTAGGCCTGACGCGCAAACGCAACTTTGTTCTCGGTACTGGTCAGTTCCTCGGACAACTGCATCATCGTGGTGTTGGCCTTCAGATCCGGATATGCCTCCGACAGCGCGAACAGACGCCCCAGAGCGCCGGACAACTGATTCTCTGATGCCGCCAGTTGCTGCACGGCGGCGGCATCACCGGGGTTGGCGGCGGCGGCCTTGAGGCCACTGACAGCCGAGTTGCGCGCAGAAATCACCGCTTCCAGCGTCTCGCGTTCGTGCTTGATGTAACCCTTGGCGATTTCGACCAGATTCGGAATCAGGTCATGTCGCCGGGTAAGCTGCACGTCGATCTGGCTGAACGCGTTCTTGTAACCGTTGCGCGCGGTGACCAGACCGTTGTAGATGCCGATCAGGAACAGCACCAGAACCACGACAATCGCAAGAAACACCAGCAAACTGATCACGACGGCAATCCTCCCAAAATGGTGAAAAAACGCTTACGATTGCTAATCGAGTGCCCAGCACTGATGCGAAGCACCAAACCACAATAAGAATAACACGGGGGTTCGCTTGCGCCTTTTCTCTGCGCTTGTTCTGAGCGCCTTTTCGGTCGGCGCCTGGGCCGACTCGATCGGCGTTGAACAGCTTCGTCCAATCGAACGCGACATCAGCTTCTGGGCAAGTACGGTAGTAGCCAGTGGCGCAACGCCCGCCCTCGCCGTTGCGTTGGTCTCGCGTGATGAACCAGATGTGTTGATCGCCGAAGGCCTGACACAGTCGTCGGGCGGCACCAATGTCGATTCGCGCACTGTGTTTCGCCTGGCGTCGGTTTCCAAGGGATTTGCCGGCACCTTGACCGCAATGCTTGCCGAGGAAGGCTATCTTTCTCTGACCGACAGCGTGATCGATCGCGTGCCGGGCATCGCGCTTCGCGATCCCAATGCCGCGGCGCTCACCGTGGAACGGCTGCTGAGCCACCAGACCGGCCTGCCGCACCACACGTTCGACATGAAGCTTGAAGCCAACGCGGCCCTGGCCGATCTGTTGAGCGCGCTGCCCACAGTCAAGCCCGATTGCGCAATCGGCGGCTGTTACGCTTATCAGAACGTTCTGTTCAATGTGGCGGCCGACGTCGCCTTCAACTCGGCCGGCAGCTTCTTTGCGATGGAGCTGAAACGGCGCGTGCTGGTTCCGCTGCAAATGCAGGACACCAGCGTCGGCCGCGACGATCTGTTGAATGCCGATAACTGGGCTCGGCCGCATGTGCATACCGCACGCGGTTGGGTCGCAGTCGAACCCAAACCTACGTATTACCAACTGCCCGCAGCGGCCGGCGTCAATGCCTCCATCGCCGATGTGGCCAAGTGGCTGCGCGCGCAATTGGGCGAGGCGCCCGAAGTCATCTCACCAACTGTCATCGAAACGGTGCAAACATCGCGCGTCGATACGCCAGGCGAGCTACTCGGTCCGCGTTGGCGCCGGGAGCGCCTGTGGGGCGCGGGCTACGGACTTGGTTGGCGCGTATACAACTACGCCGGCACACGCGTGGTTTTTCATGCCGGCGCCGTTCAAGGCTATCGCGCGATGGTGGCGATGATCCCTGAACAGGGAACGGGTGTTGCGCTTTTGTGGAACTCCAACAGCGGCGTGCCGGCGGGTATCCTGCCGAAACTGCTGGATCGCGAACTGGGTCTGGCAGGACCAGACTGGCTGCAACTCGACAATCTGCAGTTGGCTGCGCAGCGGTTGAATGCGCGCCGCGCCCGGCTGAAACGCGGGTGACCAGCCGCAGAACTTGTTCTGACGGCGGCAATCCCCGATGCTGCCCGCACACCAAAGACGGAGAGCGCCATGGCCGCGAAGAAGTGGGTGAAGTATCCGCACGAAACGTTCGACTTTTCCGGGGCCAAGCTCAGCAAAGCATGGCCTAAGCTTCATGCCGGGGACCAGGAGCCGCTGCCGGACAAGAAGCACCTGACTGCACTGGCCAAGCGCTATCCGAAACTCGAGATCGACGCCGCTTCGGCCTCCGAAGGTTTACTCGACGCCTGGCGCGCTTTCCACGCTGGCGAGTTCCAAAAAGCCACAGAAGCGGCCGACGCGCTCGGCGTGATCGGCGCGGTGGTGGCAATCAAGGCCGAAGGCATCTATGCAACCTATCTCGCCAAGGAAGCCGACAAACTCGCCCATTTCGAACGCTGCGCCAAACGCGCCGAGGCTGCGATCGCGGCGATGCCGGAGGACGCGAACGCACATTACTTTCATGCCTTCGCCTTAGGTCGATACAGCCAGTGCATTTCCGTCACCAAAGCCCTTGCGCAGGGTCTGGGCGGCAAGATCAAACAAAGCCTGGATAAGGCGATCGCGCTGGCGCCGAAGCACGCTGAGGCGCACACAGCGCTTGGCTTGTATCACAGCGAGATCATCGACAAGATCGGTTCGCTGGTTGGCGGCCTGACATACGGCGCCAAGGCGGACACCGGCATGAAACACTTCCAGGAAGCGCTCAAACTGACGCCCAACGCACCCGTGGCGCATCTTGAGTACGCTAACGGCCTGAGGATGCTCTACGGCAAGAAACGCCAAGCGGATATCGATAAGGCGTTGGCCACCGCCAGCGAGATCGAGCCGCTCGACGCCATGGAGACGCTAGATCGGCAGCGGGCCCGGGACCTGATGTAGCTGGATTCGAAACGCGCTCACCGGGCCGGCCGGTACTTGCGGTGGTTCAGACGAACAAACCGCACACCGTCGTAAACCCAGCGCCGCAAAAAACTGAGGCCGCACTAGCACGATGTTGAGAAACGCACTTCCTGTGCATTTCTCAAGTCGCGAGTCCGGCGCATGTCCGGACTCGCTCTCCATTGATCAAGCACTTACGTGCTTGATCAACGTGCGAACCATCCATGGTTCGCGCTAGCAGGCTGTCTCTCAACAGCCTGCCAGGCGGCCTCGGTTTCACTGTTGACTAATCGCTTTCGGCCGCTGCGCGTCAACGAGCCGCGTTTGCATTCATCGTCGCGTTGCGCGATGAATCCAGGTACTGCGCTGGGTCGCGCATGTTCGCAGTGTGGCATTGCCCAGTCGTATGACCGCGGTTGATGCCGCCTGACAGCTGCCCCTTGGCTTGCTCAGTGGTGCCGTCTTCCGGATCGCTCAAGACCAGGTCAGTGGCGAACTGGCAGTAGTCGTTGGTCCACCAGTTAGTGCTACGGAAGGACGTGGTGTAGTAGTTGACTTTGGAGCGCGACGACGTCGGAATGCCGGCCAGCCACGCGCTCGCTCCGCTGTAGGTCAAGTCGTTGTTCGACGAGCAACCAACGCCAAACCACGAACCCAGCGTGGCCAGGATCCCAGCCAGGTTAGTGCCTTGATACGGCGTGCCTACCGACTGGATCAAGCGGCTGCCGGTGGCGCGATCGAGACCGCTCCAGTAGTAGTTGTACAGGTGCAGCGACGCCGCGCCGCCCTGACTGTGCGCCACCACGCCAAACGAATTCCACGTGCTGCCGAAGCTGGAAATCAGGCGCGCGAACTGATCGTGCGTGCGGTTCTGATTGGCATCGAGAAATGTGGAGGCATTGCTGAACTGAGATGCGGGCCACACGCCGCCCGAGCAGTAGCCGTGGACAAGCAGCAAACGCGTTCCTGTGCCCTTGTCGGCGTTCAACGATGCTGGGCGCACACCCATCGTCATCGCCTCGTCGATCGCGATACTGCCGGGCTTGGCCTTTTCGACCGGCAGACTCGGCGTCTGCATCGGCAAACGCTCTGCACCCGCAACGGTTATGTAGCCATTGGTGTCTTCAAAACGCACATTGCGCAGTTCGAAGGGTGCGCGTGCGCCGGCTAGAGCGATCCAACGCTTATCGAGACCGAAGCCCAACTGTCCGTTGGTGGGCGAGACCATGCCCGACACCCACGCCACCGGAACTGCCTCGCCAGCAGCGCCCGTGCCCCACACTTCTGCGAATCCACGATAATGCGATTGCGCCTTTTCGGTGGTCGCCACCGGAACATTCAAGGTCAGGCGCGAGCCGCTGCTCTCGATCTGAGCGACTGCCTTGTTGCCCGAAAGACCTAATGAGCGATCCACAATCGGGATCGGATGCTCGGAGGTGCGCACAAAGGGCCGCCCTTCCAGATTGACGCCGTCCATCCGAACCTGCGCCAGATAGTTGCCGGACTTGTCTGCCAGAAAGCTGGCACCGAAGATACCGTCGCCCGCAGCACCATCGCCGCTCTTGCCATCGTCGAACATGGAAACCAATTCGATGGCGCCGCCTGGCCGCGTAACGCGCAAAGACATCGACAGCGAACGCGCTGCGTCGCGGCCGGACTTGACTTCATCGCCTTGCTCGCTCATCGCACTGGCAACAATGCCGATGCGCTCGCCAACGATCTGTTTGCTGTGCGCCAGATACGAGACCAGTTGCGTGCTGGCCTCCCCCTCGATGAGCACGAAACCGTCGCGAACAGCGCCGCTCGTTGAGCGCAGTTTCAAATTCCACGTGCCCTCGGCGATGCCGTCGAACGCATAGTACTCGGCGGGATGCGTGGCGTTGTCCATCCCGAACTGTGCCTGACGCACTTCGCTGGCCAGCGAGCGCGCGGCTTTTTCGCTGCGGCTATTCGGCGCGCGCATTTGCGTTGTCCAATCGAGCGCGCCGCCACTGAACACCAGGAAACGCAGCTTGTCGCTCTCCACCGGCAGCGAAATCTCGCTCGCGAAACCGCCCGCCTTGTCCGCGCTCATGCTGACCGGCAGCAACGCACTTTTCGAGTAGATAGCGGCGTCGGCCGGATCGGCCGGCTGCATCGCCGCGAACTCGCTCGGCGGACCCGCCAGTTGTTTAGGAACGATGTCGGAAGCCAGCGAGGACAACGGCGACAGCAAAGCGGCGACACACAGCGACAGGCGATTGGACTTCACGAGAACCCTCCCAAGATTCGTGAGTGCGGCCGAAGGACCGCGGATAGGCAAGTTTTGGACGTATGCACCGCGTCGAATGTCGTCGAACCCCGGCGGCTCCATACGGGGTCGTATGGTGACGCGTATGACAACAGAACGCAAGTACCGCTTATCGACTGACGTCCTATGCTGGCGCGTCATTCGTTCGGCGAGACGAGTAGACTCTCGGGCTCTTCGCATAACGGCCGACCGCCATGTTCGACACCCAGAAAGTGCTCGATTTCGTCTCCGACAAGTGGGATCAGCAAATCGTTCCGCAGCTCAGCACCTACATCAAGATTCCAAACAAATCGCCGATGTTCGATCCGCACTGGGCTGAGCGCGGCTACATGGCCGAGGCAATGGCTTTGCTGGAAACCTGGGTGCGCGATCAGCCGATCGGCGGGATGATCGTGGAGCGCGTCGATTTGCCTGGACGCACCCCGTTGCTCTACATCGAAATTCCGGGCAAGGGCGACGACACGGTTTTGCTTTACGGGCACATGGATAAGCAGCCGGAAATGGTCGGCTGGAATGTCGACTTGAACCCCTGGAAACCGGTGCTTGCGGGAGACAAGCTGTACGGACGCGGCGGTGCCGACGATGGCTATGCGACTTACGCATCGCTGACCGCGATCATGGCGCTCAAAGAGCGCGGCCTCGATCACTCACGCTGCGTGATACTGATCGAGGGCTGCGAGGAATCGGGCAGCTACGATCTGCCGTTTTACATCAATCATCTCGCCGACAAGATCGGCAGGCCGAGCCTCGTGGTGTGTCTCGATTCGGGGTGCGGCAATTACGATCAGTTGTGGCTGACGACCAGCCTGCGCGGGCTTGCCGGCGGCACGCTGCGTGTTCGAGTTCTCGAGGAAGGCGTGCACTCTGGCGACGCCAGCGGCGTGGTTCCAAGTTCGTTCCGACTGTTGCGGCAGTTGCTCGATCGTATCGAAGACCCGATCACCGGCAAGATCAAAGTCGATGCGCTGTACGTGGACATCCCCGGCGAACGGATAGACCAAGCCAAGGAAGCCTCGGCAGTTTTGGGCTCGGCGGTGTACGACAAGTTTCCGTTCCTGCCTGGCATGCAGCCGATGGCGAACGACCTGACCGAGCTGGTGCTCAACCGCACCTGGCGCCCAACGCTGAGCGTCACTGGCGCCGATGGCCTGCCCTCGCTCACCGATGCCGGCAATGTGCTGCGGCCGCAAACGGCCGTGAAGTTGTCGGTGCGATTGCCACCAACGCTGCGCGGGGACGTCGCCTCGGCGCGCCTAAAGGAAGTACTTGAGAGGGATCCGCCCTATGGGGCGAAGGTCGAGTTCGAAGTGGAGAAGTCCGGCACCGGCTGGGCCGCACCGGCAACCGCCGAATGGCTGCGCGCCAGTGTCAACGAGGCGTCGCAACAGTTCTTCGGCCCGCGCGCGGCAGCGATGGGCGAAGGCGGCACGATCCCCTTCATGAACATGTTGCAGGAGCGCTTTCCCGATGCGCAATTTGTAGTGACTGGGCTGTTGGGCCCCAAGTCCAACGCACATGGGCCCAATGAGTTTCTGCACATACCGACGGGCAAGAAGCTGACCGCAAGCATGGCCAAGGTGATTCACGAGCACTACATCAACCGCGGCGGCAACGCCGTGCTCGCCTGAGAACGCCATGGCAGCTTTCAAACCCAGCTGGTTGTTGTATGGCGCCACCGGTTACACCGGGCGTTTGATCGCCGCAGAAGCTAAACGCCGCGGGCACAATGTCATTCTTGCCGGCCGCGATGCCGGTTCGTTGAAGACTCTTGCGCAGTCGCTGGAACTGAACTTTCGTCCCTTCGATATGGCGGCGCGGGATGCGATCGATAGGGCGCTGACGGGCATTCGCCTCGTGCTCAATTGTGCGGGACCGTTTTCGCTGACGGCATCGACTCTGGCGCAAGCCTGCATGCGCACCGGAGCGCATTACCTGGACATCGCCGGCGAAGTGGCCGATCACCGGTCGTTGCAGCGTCTCGACGATCGCGCCAAGGAGGCCGGCGTGATGCTGTTGCCGGGCGCGGGCTTTGGGATTTTGCCGAGCGATTGCCTGGCGCTGCATTTGAAGCAGCGCCAGCCCAATGCCGTGTCGCTGACCCTGGCATTTTCGGCGGGAGCCAGCGCCAGCGCGGGCACCATGGCAACGTTTCTGGAAAGCCTGGGGCAATCCGGCGTGGTGCGCAAATCAGGTCAACTGGTGAACGCCGAGGCCGCAAGCGAATCACGCAGCATCGATTTTGGGCCCGGCAAGGTACAGCGCGCGGTTCTGTTTCCGTGGCGCGCAGATGTGCTCAGCGCCGGTGTTTCGACGGACATTCCGCACATCAGCAGCTACGCCGCCATGCCGATGGCGCTACGCTTTGTGCTGAAGAATCGCAAGATGTTTTCGGGTGGCTTTCTGCGCAAGCTGCTGGAAGATCATGTCGCAAAGGCACCGGATGGACCAAAGCCCAACGAACGCGCGAAACGCAAAAGTTACTTGTTCGGAGAGGTGGTCAACGAGGTTGGCGCGAAAATGCGCAGCGTTGTCGAAGGCCCCGACCCTTACGACTTCACCGTGCTGACGGCCTTGGCTTGCGTCGAACGCTCCCTGTCGGCGAATGTGCCTGATGGCTTCGCCACGCCGGCACAGTTGCTCGGCACAGCTCCCTTGAGAGCACTGCCGGGCGTCAAGTTGATCGATTTGGCGTAGCCGATTCTTGAACGGTAACGACGAGCGACGATCTATCGCCGGTCGCACTCGGCCTATACTTCGTCGCAACTCGCTGCGAATCTTTCACGATGGACGACGCTCTGCGCCAACGCCTGATCGGCGCTGCCGTAATCATTTTGCTGGCGGTGATTTTTGTGCCGATGTTGCTCGACGCCCCCAAAGAGCAGACACCGGCGCGCGAACAAGTGGATTTAACGATCCCGCCGCGGACCGAGCCTGGAATGGAAACAAGGCGGCTGCCTCTCGATCCGGACATGACGGCGCCAACGCCGATACCGCGTAACGAGGAGCCCGACACCTCGGCAACCGATGTTGCAGAAGCGACGCCGATCGAGCCTCCTCCCGAAACTACGCCGGCCCCAACGCAACCTGCGCCAACGCCCGTGGTTCCACCCGCCGCACCGGTTGCGACCACTCCTCGCCCGGCGCCATCGAGCGAAGCAACAGCGGTTCGCCCTGCTCCGCCTGCACCGAGCCCTGCTGCCGGCGGTCGATTCGTTGCGCAGTTCGGCAGCTACGCAGACAAGAACAATGCGGACGGACTGATCGCCGATCTCGCCAAAGTTGGCGTGCCGGCAAGTATCGAGGAGTTGCAAAGCGCCGGTGGTCGCAAGCTGTATCGCGTGCGCAGCAGAGGCTACGCAACACGCACTGAAGCTGACGCCGCGCGTTTGTCTGCGCAGCGCCAGATCGCGGGTTTATCGAGCAACGTGATAGAGCTGGCGCTTGCGAACGCGACACAGAGCGCACCCGCCGCCGCAGGACGCGCAAACTTGACTGGCTGGGCGGTGCAAGTGGGCGTGTTCAGCAAAGCCGAAGGCGCCAAGGAACTGTCGGATAAGCTCCGAGCGGCAGGTTACGCCGCGTTCGTCGAGCCGATCAAGCTGGCAGGTGGGAAAACCAGCCATCGCGTCCGAATCGGCCCCGAGGCGCGTCGCGACAACGCGGTCAAGGTGCAAGCCGAGGTCAAGACCAAGTTCAAGCTGGACGCGTTGGTCGTCGCCCATCCGTGATCTGGATCGACATCGTCATCCTGGCGTTGATTGGATTCTCGACGCTGATCAGCCTGATCCGCGGTTTCGTCGTAGAAGCGATGTCGATCATCATCTGGATCACGGCCATCTGGGCAGCCTTTCAGTTCACATCGCCGTTGGCGGCGCATTTGCAAGGCATCGACGTACCCTCCGTGCGCTTGGGCGTGGCCGCACTGCTGTTGATCATCGGCGTCCTGGTCATCGGGTCGTTGCTGAGTTGGCTGATTGGCCGATTGGTACGTTCAACAGGCCTGTCCGGAACCGACCGCATGCTCGGCGCAGTCTTTGGCTTGCTGCGCGGCAGCTTTACGGTACTGGCGCTGGTTGCGGTGGGAAGCTGGACGCCACTTTGCGCTGATCCGTGGTGGCGGCAATCGCAACTCATCCCGCGTTTTGAGACCCTCGCAATTGCGGGAAAAGCGTTCTTGCCTTCCCCATTGCGTGAGATGATAGGCGCCTGTCGCGCCGGCGCTCCGGCCGCCCCCGAATCTGAGACCTGATCCATGTGTGGAATCATTGGCATCGTTGGCCGTAGCGATGTGGCTACTGCGTTGTACGACGGCTTGACGGTGCTTCAGCATCGGGGCCAGGACGCCGCAGGCATTGCCACGTTCGATGGCAACAAGTTGCACTTGTCGAAGGGTAACGGTCTGGTGCGAGATGTATTCGACGATGCCTCGATGAGTCGTTTGCGCGGCGCGATGGGAATCGGCCACTGTCGCTACCCGACGGCCGGCTCTGAAGGCGCTGCGGAAGCCCAGCCGTTTTATGTGAATTCACCCTACGGCATCGCGCTGGCCCACAACGGCAATCTGACCAACGCGCCTTCGTTGAAGCGCGAGATGTACGCCGAAGACCGACGACACATCAATACCGAATCAGACTCCGAAGTCCTGCTCAACGTTTTTGCGCATGAGCTACAGTCGTACGAGCGCGCCCGACTGGAACCGCACCATCTGTTCAAGGCTGTCAGCGGCGTTCACCAGCGTTGCGTCGGCGGATACGCAATCGTGTCGATGGTGCTGGGCCTGGGATTGGTCGGATTTCGCGATCCGAACGGCATTCGCCCGCTCGTGATCGGCAAGCGCGACGGCATCGAGGGCGTCGAGTGGGCGCTCGCCAGCGAAAGCGTGGCGCTCGACATTCTGGGTTTTCGCTTGGAACGCGATGTGGCGCCCGGCGAAGCGGTGTTGATCACCGACGATGGCAAGCTGCACGCGCAGCAGTGCGCGACGAAGCGCCTTTTGTCGCCCTGCATTTTCGAGTACGTCTATCTGGCGCGCCCGGACTCGATGATCGAGGACGTATCGGTGTACAAGGCGCGACTGCGCATGGGCGAAAAACTCGCCAAAAAGATACTGCGCGAGCGGCCGAATCACGATATCGACGTTGTGATTCCGATTCCTGACACCTCCCGTACCGCGGCCATTCCTTTGGCCAAAGCGCTCGGCGTGGAGTACCGCGAGGGTTTCGTCAAGAACCGCTATATCGGCCGTACCTTCATCATGCCGGGGCAGAAAGAGCGCGTGAAATCGGTGCGTCGCAAGTTGAACGCCATCGAACTCGAGTTTCGCGACAAAGTAGTGCTCTTGGTCGACGATTCCATTGTGCGCGGCACGACCAGCAAGCAGATCGTGCAAATGGCTCGCGAAGTGGGCGCGCGCAAAGTGTACCTCGCCTCCGCCGCGCCGCCGGTTCGCTTTCCGAACGTCTACGGAATCGACATGCCCGCAGTTAAAGAGCTGGTCGCACACGGGCGCAGCGAGCTGGAAGTACAGCAATTCATTGGCGCCGACTGGTTGATCTACCAGGACCTTGCCGACCTGATCGCCGCGGTGCAGGAGGGCAATCCGGACATTCCGGCTTTCGACACCTCGTGCTTTTCGGGCGAGTACATCACCGGATTGACTGGCACCTATCTGGAGCAGTTGGAATTGCTCCGGAACGATGAGGCCAAGGCACAGCGGCGAGTCGCTTAGGTCCGCATCGGCTTTTGTTACTGACCCATGGTCCGCATGCTTCTTGGTACGCGGACCCATGGTCTGCATCTGTCGAATTCGTGACGGCGGCTGGAGGCAACAGCAAAAGCGTGCGGACCATGGGTCCGCGTACCAAAAGCGCAGCTCAGGACGCGTCGGCGACCCTACTCCGGCCGCAAATAAGGGAACAACAAAACGTCGCGAATCGACGCAGTGTTGGTCAGCAGCATTGCCAGGCGATCAATGCCGATACCTTCACCCGCTGTTGGCGGCATGCCGTACTCCAGCGCGCGGATGTAGTCCGCATCGTAATGCATCGCTTCGGCATCGCCTGCGTCTTTGGCCTGAACCTGCGCCAGGAAACGCTCGGCCTGATCCTCGGGATCGTTCAACTCGGAAAAGCCGTTAGCTAATTCGCGAGCAACAATGAACAGCTCAAAGCGATCCGTGACCGCCGGATCGGCATCGTTGCGTCGCGACAGCGGCGAGGTTTCCGCCGGATAGTGCGTGATGAAGGTCGGCTGCACCAGCGTCGACTCGACCGTCGCTTCGAAGATCTCCTGCAACAAGCGTCCCCAGCCCCAATCGGCTTTGGTGTGAATCTTCAAGCGCTGACAATACGCGCGTAGCGCATCGGCGTTGCGACAATCGCCAATGGCGATGTCGGGGTTCTGGCGGCACACAGCATCGGTCATCGACAGGCGCTCGAACGCCCCACTAAAGTCGATGGATTGCCCTTGGTAGTCGATACGCTCGCTGCCGCAGACCTCGATCACGAGTTCGCGCAGCAAGCGCTCGGTAAGATCCATCAAATCGACGAAGGTTGCGTAAGCCCAGTAGAATTCGAGCATCGTAAATTCGGGATTGTGCCGCGTACTCACGCCCTCGTTGCGGAAATTGCGGTTGATCTCGTAAACACGCTCGAGCCCACCGACGACCAAGCGCTTCAGATACAACTCTGGCGCCACGCGCAAATACAGCTGCAAGTCGAGTGCGTTGTGGTGCGTGACGAAGGGTCGCGCCGTCGCACCGCCGGGAATGTAATGCATCATCGGCGTTTCGACTTCGAGGAAGCCGTACTCCGGTCGCTCCAGGAACTGACGGATGAAGCGTACGATTTGCGAGCGCATCACGAAGGTCCGGCGCACGTCGTCGTTCACGATCAGATCGACATAGCGCTGCCGATAGCGTACTTCAGTATCGGCAAGTCCGTGCCATTTGTCGGGCAACGGGCGCAAGGATTTAGTGAGCAGCCGCAGAGACGTTGCGCGCACGCTGAGCTCGCCGGTTTTAGTGCGCATCAGTGGACCGCTGGCACCAACGATATCGCCGATGTCGTAGCCCTTGAATGACTCGTACCTATCGCCGAGTGTCGACTGCTGCAGGAACACCTGGATCGTCTCGCCCGAACGATCCTTGAGGGTTGCGAACGCGGCTTTGCCCATGACCCGTTTGGCCATCAGGCGACCTGCAATCGTCACTGACCGATTGAGAGCATCCAGCGCCGGCGAATCCCAACGCGCTGTATCCGCGTACTCGGCTTGCAATGTACCCGCAAGCTCTGTCGGCGAAAAGTCGTTCGGGAACGCGACGCCGTCCTGGCGTAACCGCGCCAGCTTGGCACGGCGCTCTGCAATGATGTGATTGTCTTCAGTCATATCGTTTGTGGGTCGCGCCGTGGCGCGACGCATTGAGTCAGCAGTGAGAATGCGGCGTAAGGAAAGCCCGCCATAGTTTGTTCACACGAAGCCGCGAAGACACAAAAGAGGAAAAGACCACGTTCCCCGACTCCACTTCGTGTCGTCGTAGCTTCGCGTGAGATCCCTTTCGGAGGTAAACGCCTGTGCGGCGTGTGGAGCTGCACACACGTCAGAGCCCCTGCTTCAAGCTGGCTTCCACGTAGTCATCGAGATCGCCATCAAGCACCGTTTGCGTATCGCGACGCTCGACGCCCGTTCGCAGGTCCTTGATCCTGGCATCGTCCAGGACGTAGGAACGAATTTGGTGGCCCCAGCCGATTTCAGATTTGGTTGCTTCAAGTCGATCCTTCTCGGCGTTACGCTTCTGCGCTTCGATCTCGTACAGCTTGGCCTTGAGCATCTTGATCGCGCGGTCGCGATTGGCATGCTGGCTGCGTTCTGTCTGGCAAGCGACCACAACCCCGCTTGGAACGTGCGTGATACGCACCGCCGACTCGGTCTTGTTGACGTGCTGACCGCCTGCGCCGCTCGACCGATAAACGTCGGTTTTCAGATCCGCTGGATTGATATCGATCTCGATGTTGTCGTCGACCTCGGGTGCGACGAAAACCGAGGCGAATGAGGTGTGGCGGCGCTTGTTGGAATCGAACGGCGAAATGCGCACCAGCCGATGCACGCCAATCTCGGTGCGCAGCCAACCGAACGCATAGTCGCCCTCGACGCGTAAGCTGGCGCTCTTGATTCCGGCCACGTCGCCTGCGCTAACTTCCAGCAACTCGGTTTTGAAGCCCTTACGTTCGCACCAGCGCAAGTACATGCGCAGCAGCATCTCCGCCCAATCCTGCGCCTCGGTGCCGCCCGCCCCCGCCTGAATGTCCACATAAGCTGGGTTGGGGTCCATCGGATTGCCGAACATCCGCTGGAACTCGATGCGCGCCACGCGCACTTCCAACTTCAGCGCATCCGCCTCAAGCTGAGCGAAGGACGCCGCATCGTCTTCGGCGATGATGAGTTCAAGCAAGTCCTGGCCGTCGATCGCACCCTGGAGCAATTCGGTCAGCTCGCGAACCGTCGATTCCAGACGCGCGCGCTCGCGACCCAGTTCCTGAGCCCTCTCCGGATTGTTCCAGATTGCCGGATCCTCCAGCTCCCGACTGACTTCGTCCAGGCGGTCTTTCTTGTTGTCGAAGTCAAAGAAACCCCCTCAGCGCAGTGACGCGCTGGCGAAGGTCTAAAAGCTTGGCGGCGAGGGGACTGGTTTCCATGATTTCGGCTGATAGAAAACTCACGAGTCTAGCAAGCACGAGACCGACAAGTGACTTAAGGTCGAGAGAAACCGCAGAAGGCTATGTATCGTAAGCTCGTTTAGACGCTCTGCGGTCGACGAAACACCGTCAACTCTCCGTGAGTCCAAGACTCAAAACCACGTCGCTGCATCTCCGGAACGACGACACGGCTCGCCGAACCGAAAGCGCTGTCATCGTGCAGCTCGACCACAAGAACCTCAATGTTGTCGATCCAGTTGAGGCTGCCCTTGAACACCTCCACTTCGGCGCCCTCGATATCCATCTTGACCAGCGAAATCTCTGGTAGGGCAAACCGGCGCATCAAAGCTTCAATATCAAAAGCAGCGATCGAGCCCTCCGCATCAACCCGAACTTGTTTCGCCCAAGCTCCGCCACCTCGGTAGTGGTCTGTCCGCAACGATAGAAAGTCCTGTTTCGACCACACAGCTGCGTGAAGCGCCGACGCTCGGTTTCCATAAGGCTTCAGGTTCTCACAGAGCGCCGCAAAGTTGTCGCCATCTGGCTCTATCGCAATCACTTTGGCGTCAGGGTACCGCGTAAGAAAGTAAGCAGACGAATACCCAACATTGGCACCAAGATCGAGAATGGTTTCAGGATTAAAGTTCGATGGCAGACACTGGTACTCAAGTTCCTCAAAGATTTGGCGATAGACCAGCCAATCGGTGGTCCCGGACCGCACAATCAAGCGATGCAGGGCAAATGGACTGGTAAATCGTGCGCTACCAAGCCCTATCGATTCGGCAAATTTCCTGCGCCAATAGTTCCGATCATGGCGACGTGCGTATGCATTCGCAATTCTTGAAAAAATCGACACCACTGCTTACCCGGGAGTCCCTGTGTCCCAATTCTATGGGATACGGAAGACCGCGGCCGCGGCAACCTAGCCAAAAAAAAGCCGACGCCCGGTAGACCGGGCGTCGGCTAAGGCTTTTTCTGTTGCCTGAGTACTACCGGATCGGCTGCGCCGGATCGCCGAGGATCACCTGGCCCAAAAGAACCTCCGGACCAGCGCCATTCGGACGGGCCTTCAGTTCCGCCTTAGCAGCTTGCACGACATCACCAATGCGCGCACCAGGGGCCAGCCGTTCCGCTACAGCCACCATCATCGCGTCGTGAGAAGCCTGATCCAGCAGCACTGTCGCGCCGATGATGGCGCTGGCGCCCTTGTTCGGGGTCAGCATCAACGCTTGTGCCATCGTGTTCGCCGTCGGCGACACGAAGTACGTCGTCCAGCACGCAAACTGCAAAACAATCGGCTGATTCACGTTGCTTGCCAGGTTCGGCCTGTTTGGATCACTGCTGGTGCCCTGGACCTGTGCGATATCGAGAAGCGGGTCAAACGTCCATTGGCTTGGACCTGAGTGACCAACATACGATATGACGCTGCGGCCAGCATTGAACGCATTGACCAGCGCCTGACGTGCCGGGTTCAACCCCAGGACGTCCTGATACACGCGACTCACGGTCCAAGAACTCGCCAATCCACCGGCCAACGCTTCGCTCGACTCGGTAAACGTGTTCTGGTACACCGCGCTGGTGTCCTCCGGCCCGGCCGAAAGCGTCATCTGATTAGCGGCCGGCTGACTTTCGTAAGCGAGGATCTTGCGGACTGCTTCCTGCGCCTCGGCCAACGTACGCACTGGCAAGCGCCCCACCGCCACATCCGACATGCCGTCGTTGTTGACGTCGCCCAACAGCGGGTCGGCAGGAGCGTAGCGGACGAACACGCTCGTGGTCGCATACGGAGTCGGCACGAAGCTGATCGAGCCGGAGTTCTCATACCCTGGCGCGTCGGTTGTATCTGCACCCACCAGCACAACGTAATCGGTGCCCATCTGCGCTTTAGCGTCCTTGATATAGCGCTGAATGGCTGCCGGCGTGGGGTTACCACCGCTGTAGCGCGTGTAGATGGCCTCGACGTTCACGACCTTCGTCGTCAAGCCTTGACTCTGGCGACGGCTGGCCAAGTCAGTCAGCGAGTTGCTGAACATGCCGTGCGTGATCGCCAACCAGTCCGCTTGCCCTGCCAACAAGCCCGCGGCTGGCGGCGCAACGCTGATCGAATGCGGTGAAAGCAATTGAGCGGCTGGACCAACCCACAACTCACTATCGGTCGGGAAGCCCTCTGAATAGACCGCCACCGGACTGCCACTGACCTGAACTTCGGTAGCGCTTCCGCCAACGATTCGGTAAGCGCGCAAGTCTGCTCCACCGACATTACCAACCGTAATGACACCTGCGATCGGCGCCGGCATCCCATCGCCTACTCGGTCCTGGAAAATCGTGTCGTTGCGCGTTCCTTGCAGCGCCTCGCCGAAGAACTTGTTGCCATCGCCGTTCGCCGTTGCGGTGTAGCGCAGTGTCACCGACTCGATGTGAATGATATCGGCCGGTTGCCCAGTGTCTCCTGGCACTTGGATGACAACTTGATGATTCGTGCCGGTCAACGTCACAGGCACCCGAATGCGGCTGCCCGCCAACCCTTCGAAGCGTTCGCTGGCGACCAACTGGCCATTGACAAGCACGCGTACAGAATGGTCATCACCGCGACTCGGCCAATCAATACCGCCCCAAACGACCACGTCCAGTTCGCCATTACCAAGCACTGCTGGTCCGCTAAGGTTAATCGTTTTGCTGGCCGGGCTTCCCTGAGATACCAAGCGATCCGCGAACCAAGGATCTCCCACAGGCGAGACCTCGTTGTATGCGTTCTGGGGAGCGTATGTCAGCTCCGCTGTATAGGTCGAAACAGCCCCGGGGGTCACGGTTCGCGTAACCAGTCCCATTTCAACCGCTTGCGCAGCATTCGACTCAATCAAATAGAAACGATCGCGACTCCACAAGCTCGGCTTCGCATCGCCAAAAAACTCGATCGACGATCCAGCGCCAAACGTCGTGCCGCCACGGACGCGGCGCGCGACGGCGCCAACGTCGGTGCGAACCGCGACTTGCGAGCTCGGCGTACCGCTCAAGTCCACACCCGCGGCCAAAAGCTGCTCATGAGTCACTCGAACCATACCGCGCTCGCGGACACCAACTCTGGCAATGCCACTGGCGGTGCCGCGAGTCGAAGCCTGGTAGCTCATCAACTGCTGCCGCGATTCGGTCCAGTTGTAGCGCACAACAGTCGGGGCGGATCCGAATTGCTGACCAACACGGAACGGGCCGCGCAGCGTTTGTTTGCCCAGCACGTCGACGTCGGCCAGATACAGATCGCCCGCACCCGGATCGTCGATGAGAACTTCATAGGTCTTGGCTTCGGAGCCGTTGCGTCCACTTGCAACGACAAACTCGCTCACACGCTGACGTTTGCTGTTGAGAACGAAGAACCCCGCATGGGCCACTTCCGACGCCGAATCGAATTTCACTCGGAGTTTTCCACCGTTGAGACGTTCGGCTTCGAAATAAGCATTGGTCACAGGCGTTGTGAAGTCCGGTCCAGACAAACACACCAGCGGCGAGGACGGGCCATCGCGGTCCGGAGATGCGCCGGTGTCGCCGCCTGCGCCACTGGTCGCACCGTTGGCCGGAAACTCTGACAATGCAGGCGAACTGGTGACGCCGCGCAAACCGCCAGTGACAGATTCGATGGCATCGACGTGAGAGACCAGTACCACACCCGCGCTGCCGCCACCGCCACCGCCTTCGGCTTCATCACCATTGACGATCGTATGCGAGCCACCGGCACCGCCGTTGGCTTGAATCTCCAACGTCGCCGGCAGTGGATGATTTTCTGAGGTAGTCACGATGACCGAGCCACCACCACCGCCGCCTCCGTTACCATCCAGCGGCGCAGAATTCGAACCCAGCCCGGCTGTGCCGTTGGCGCTGATTCGCGGATTGACCGGGCCAAAGGCATCAATTCGCCGTGCGAGCACGAAAACGAAACCACCGCCATCTCCGCCACGACGCGGATTGGAGTTATTCACCTCACCGGCACCGCCGCCGCCGCCAAAGTACATGCGGCGGTAAGGTTCGCCACCGACGGCGCCCGACAAGGGCCGGCCGCCCAGGCCGCCGACGACTCGGCGGTTATCGCCGGTCCAGGATGGATCTCCAGGCGCAACCACCAGAGCATTTTGGTTCGTATTCGACCAGGTGTACCCGCCTCGACCACCACCGGTGTTGTCGGTCAATGCTGCAGTTTCCGGATCGAGAGCCCAGGCAGCGTTGAAAGCGGGGTCCAAATCGCCGCGACCATTCGTCCATCCTGCCGGATCGCCTGCATTCGCACCGCCACCGCCTGAAGAATTGATCCCATTACCACCACCACCACCATTTGCCGGCGCGCCGCGCGCGAAGCGACCGCCGAGCGCGTCGTAGCGCGTCCAAGTGCCGACGACGCTCTCGCCTTTTTCGGCTTGCGTATTCGAACCCGACACGAAATCGGCCGAGAAGACGGTGCTGCCAGTGGTTTGATCGTCGCCGCCACGGAATCCTGCGCCATCGGCACTGAGAACGCCTCCCAACTGCAGAATGCCAGTGGTCTGGTCCGCACCGCCTACGTCGATGGCCAGAACGCCACCCAATGAGGCACTCGTTGAGCCATCCCAGTTCCAGTCGCGCGCAACGACGCTGGCACCCGGTTCGACGCGCAGGCTGGCGTATTGGGGAACCCGGACCACCATTGCCGGTGCAACGCCGATAACATCTGGACCGTTGTAGCCGTACCTCAAACCGACGCAGTCAGGATCTGCAGGATTCGAAAAACCATTGCCAGGACCCAGAGCGCTCGTGCCGTCGAATGGATAAATTTCGATCTCGTCCGGGCCACCGACGATGTCGATGACGTTGGCGACGTAAACGAACTCATACCGACCCGACCCGGCCAGATCCGTCACGTTGCCGTAGTTGACGGAATTTGTCGTGTCAATCGACGCACCTTGAGGTTGATAGATCATCAGTAAGTCGCCGTTCGAAAGCGACAAGTTGCAACCTGTGCATGCGCCACTCGGCAAGGCGAGGTCCGCAACGTCCGGCACTGAAATGCGGTCTGCGCCGGCCGCGACCCCAGCGTCTAGCGGCGCATAGCCGTTGACGATCGTGTTAGCCGTATTGACAACATGATTGCCATCGCTGCCAGGACCAAAAGGCGCTGCGGTCAACTGAAACACCATCGTGTAAGCCGCCGTTCCGTTATTGGGCACGACTTGTGCAGGCCAGATGAACCCGCCGGTCCAATCGCCAGGGCTCGTGGCGGGGGCGGTTGTCGGCAAGAACGGCAAACCACCATTTGCGAAGACGGCCAGTCCGGCCGCAGGAAAGTCGTACAACTCGTCGATCAGTACAGGGAACGCGGTAACCTCAAAGGCGGACGCGCCGGTACCGGTCACATTCAGCGTGGAACTGGCTTTGCTCAGTTGAATCGAGTTGTTCGGTGCCAGCAGCGTTGCACTGACGTTATTGAACCCCGAGTTCAGCACATCGTCCGCATAGCCCATCACAGTGAGCGTCTGCGAGGCCCCAGACACGTTCTGGAACGTCGCCACGCGCGTGTAAGTGATCGTCGCCCCAGACTCTACGACCGTGTCGACAATGCTGACGTTGAACAAATTACGGAGTTCCGATTCAGTGCTCGGAAAAGTGATGGTCGCCGTGTTTCCAGCAGCTACGATTGCCGGTTGTGTTCCCGCGTTGGTCACCACCGAGAACTCTTCGGTGTCACCAGCGACGCGGTACGAGAACTGACTACCCGCCAAATGGGGTATCAGTCCCTTGCTGAGAACTGTCTGCGGCACGCCGGCCGTAATGTAAGCATCCGCCGAAAGGTCGCCATAGCGCACCCTCGCCGCGCCGTCCTGGATTGTGATTTGCGCGCTAACCGAGGCCGAGACAAGCAATGCCCCGAAGCCTATGCCAACCACCATGCGACGAACCATGACTATCCCCTGCACAGAAACTCCCTACAGGTTAGCTGTGTGCCGTTGGATGGTCAACGCTTCGTGCGCTTCGAAGCACCTGATCTCAACGGCGCTGGGGTTACTCCAACCGCCCTCTTCAAGCCGCGCGAAGACAACAGTTCCAGCTTGTTCACGAATCGCGACGGGCAATTGAGTTGTAACTGCTAACGATTAAGCGTCAGAATCCGCTCGGGAGGCGCAAAAGCGCAGATCAATCAGGGGATTCATGCCGATCTTGGCGTTGATAGTGGTATCGGGTCTTGCGTCATTCGCGACGACGTTCGCTTTGATCCGATTAGCGCCTGCCTGGGGCCTGCTAGACCACCCGTCGACGGACCGCAAGCACCACCAGGCCCCCACGCCCGTAGTTGGCGGGCTCGGCTTCGCGATTGGGGTGATCGCTTTTCTGGCGTTGAGTGGCGCAATTCTCACGCCTTCGTTTTTCTGGCTTGTCGCAGCCATCATTGTGTTGTCTTTGGTCGGCGTCGCCGACGATCGGTTCGATCTGAGATGGTATTGGCGCATTTCGGCGCAGGTGTTTGCCGCACTTCTTATCGCACTACCCGGCCAAATGACTATTGAATCGTTGGGAATCAGTGGGCTTGTCGATTTGCATCTGGGCGACTGGGCCGTACCCTTCACAGTTTTCGCGGTCGTCGGTGTGGTCAATGCGATCAACATGATCGATGGGATGGACGGCCTTGCTGGTACTATGGCTGTGATCTCGTTGCTGGCGATGGCGCTAATGGCGTCCGATCCGATCACACGCGCGTTTCTGTGGGCAGTGATCGCTGCGCTGATTGGATTTCTCGCCTTCAACCTGCGGCGACCGGGCATGCCCCGTGCAGCCTGCTTTCTGGGAAATAGCGGCAGCGCCGTGCTGGGTCTCCTGCTCGCTTGGTCAGCCATTGCTGTGACGCACAACGCCGACCCTGGCCCGAGCGTTGCACCGTGGCTGGTTGCGTTGCCGATCATGGACTGCCTGATACAGATCGCGCGCCGGCTATTGGATCGGCGGTCGCCGTTTTCGGCGGACCGTGGGCATCTTCATCACCTGTTGATGAGCAAGCAATGGAGCGTTGGCGCAATCCTATGTCTGGCCTCGGGCATCCAAATCGCAATGATCGCCATTGGCTTAACGCTGTATGCCCTTGACCTCGATCCAGTGTTTCTGATGTTGATTTTTGTAGCCATTTTGCCGCTGCTGGGTCTTACCTATTGGCTGCTCAACCGCAACCAGCCGCTGACCGAGGAAGCATTGAAACTGAAACCGGAACAGGCCTGGTGACCTCAATACCGCGGCGCCTGATGCCAGCGCCACGCGGATTGCACGATCGAATCCAGATCATGCGCCGGTATCCAGCCCAGAATGTCGCGGGCCTTCGCGGCGCTTGCCACGAGTTTGGGGGGATCGCCATGCCGGCGTTCGGCTAGCACATGCGGCACGGCCCTGCCAGCGATCTCCGCAACGCGCCGCAGCACTTGAATCACGCTGGTTCCCAGCTCGGTACCAAGATTGATCGCCTGCCAGCCGTCGTGATTGCGCAGCCATTGCATGGCGACACCATGCGCCTGCGCCAAATCTTCGACGTGAATATAGTCGCGAATGCAGGTGCCGTCTGGCGTTGGATAATCCTGACCGAACACGGTCAGTTCTTTCGCCTGACCCAACACGGCGCGCAACGCGTTTGGGATCAGATGCGTCTCCGGCTCGTGAGATTCTCCCAACTCGCCGCTGGAGTGCGCACCGGCGGCATTAAAGTAACGCAGCGCGACCACCGACAGATCGCCCGCTCTGGCAAAGTCCTCCAGCAAGTTCTCGCAGGCCAGCTTGCTGGCGCCATATGGGTTGATCGGATTGCGAGCGTGCGCTTCATCGATCACATCGGAACCTGGCACACCATAAACCGCGCATGTCGAAGAGAAAACCAGGCGTCTGGTGTCGGCTGCGTGCATCGCTTTGACCAGATTTAACGTGCCGAGGAAGTTGTTCTCGTAATACGCCAACGGCTGTTGCACAGATTCGCCGACAAGCGCCAAGGCTGCGAAGTGAAAGACGATGCTCGGTCGAATTTGAATCAGCGCATCGCGAAGTGCGCCTGCATCCCGCAGGTCGCAGCGGACCAGAGGTACATTGACCGCCTCGGGGTGGCCGGTGCTGAGATTATCGAGAACTACGCAGGGCTCGCCGTGCTCGGTGAGCCAGCGCACCATGTGTGAGCCGATGTAACCCGCACCACCAATGACCAATGCTGTCATTTCACGACTCTGTGAGTGCAATACCAGCGATACGTTTCCCGGATGCCCTCTTCGAGCCCAATTTGTGCCCGCCAGCCAAGCGCCGCAAGTTTGCTCACGTCGAGCAGCTTGCGCGGCGTGCCATCAGGTTTACTCAAGTCGTTCTCGATCTGCCCTTCGAAACCGACAATTCGGGCAATGAGCTGCGCCAGTTCGAGGATCGAGATGTCCTTGCCAACACCGACGTTGATGACTTCGCTCGAATCATAGTTCGTCAGCAGGAATGTGCATGCATCGGCGAGATCGTCAACATGGAGGAACTCGCGGCGCGGGGCACCAGTGCCCCAGATCACGACGCGACTGGCGCCAGCTTGTCGCGCTTCATGGAAGCGATGAATCAGACCTGGCAACACGTGCGAGTTAGTTGGATGAAAATTGTCGTTCGGGCCATACAAATTGGTCGGCATCAACGAAATCGCATTGAAACCGTGTTGTTGGCGAAAGGCCTGGCACAGTCGAATACCAGCGATTTTTGCCAGTGCGTAGGCATCGTTCGTGGGCTCAAGCGGTCCAGTCAGCAGCGCGCTTTCTGGAATCGGCTGGGGCGCGAGTTTCGGATAGATACAGGAGGAACCCAGGAAGACGAGTTTGCGCGCGCCGTGAGTATGGGCTGCAGGAATCAAGGCATTCTGGATCCGCAAGTTATCGAGGAGAAACTCCACCGGTCGGGTGTTGTTGGCGTGGATGCCACCGACCACTGCAGCAGCGAGAATCACCGCATCCGGCTTTGATCGCGCAAACCAACCGTCCACGGCGCGCTCGTCGCGAAGATCAAGCGCGGCGCGATCGACAACCAAGGGCTCGATACCTTCTCGCCGCAGCCGGCGTACGATGGCACTACCGACCAGCCCCTTGTGTCCCGCTACGAAAATCCTTTGGAAGCTGCGATCCATGGGCGTCACTCGTGATGGTCGAAAGCGCGGTACCCGGCCTTGCGTAGAACTTCGTCGCGCTCGGCAGAACGTACATCTTCCAAGATCATTTCTGACACCAGCGATTCAAAGCTCGTCTTTGGCCGCCAACCCAGTTGTCGGCGCGCTTTGCTGGCATCGCCGAGCAGAGTATCGACTTCCGCCGGTCGACGATACCGAGGGTCCACAGCGACAATCGATTGCCCCGGTGGCACGCGGGCGTGGTCGGTCGATTGCGTGACGACCGCGATTTCATGATCGCCTGTGCCGCGCCACTCGATGCCCATACCCAGTTCCCGGCATGCCAATTCCACAAACTCGCGCACCGAGTGCTGCTCGCCAGTAGCGATCACGTAGTCTTCAGGCGTCGCTTGCTGCAACATCAGCCACATCGCTTCAACGTAGTCGCGCGCGTGTCCCCAATCGCGCAGCGCATCGAGATTGCCCAAATACAATCGATCTTGAAGACCGAGACTGATGCGCGCCAACGCTCTGGTGATCTTGCGCGTCACGAAGGTCTCTCCCCGCCACGGCGACTCGTGGTTGAAGAGGATGCCGTTGCAGGCGTACAAGCCGTACGACTCGCGGTAGTTCACGGTGATCCAATAGGCGTAAACCTTGGCCACGCCGTAAGGCGAGCGCGGGTAGAACGGCGTCTCCTCGCGTTGCGGCACTTCGGCGACTTTGCCAAACATTTCAGAGGTCGATGCCTGGTAGATGCGCGTCTTCTTCTCCAGGCCGAGAATACGGATCGCCTCCAGCAGGCGCAGCGTGCCGAGCGCATCGCAGTTAGCGGTGTACTCGGGGCTTTCGAAAGACACAGCGACATGGCTTTGCGCGCCGAGGTTGTAAATCTCGTCGGGCTGTACCTGCTGAATGATGCGAATCAGGTTGGTCGAGTCGGTCAAGTCGCCGTAGTGCAGAATGAAATTGCGATCGCTGGTGTGCGGATCCTGGTAAATGTGATCGATACGATGCGTGTTGAAGGAGGACGCGCGGCGTTTGATGCCGTGGACGATGTAACCCTTGCTGAGCAGCAGTTCCGACAAGTACGCGCCATCCTGGCCCGTGACGCCGGTCAGCAGCGCCACTTTCTTAGCTCCGATCATGAATTCCCTCTTTCGTTTGCTGCTCGACCATATGCTGGTCGATCAAGTACTGGTAAATCGCCATCATGCACGAATAGTCGAAGCCGGCTCGCCCGTCCAGAAAACCGCGCCGAATGATGTAGCTGTACAAAAAACGCAGCAACGGCCGGCCTGGCAGCCAGTCCGCCATTTGCTTCAGTGCCCGACGTCGAACCACGGGGTCGCGCGCAATCATCGTGGCGAACTTCGGCCATTCGCGGCGTCCGGCGCGAGCAGCCTCAAGCGCCGCATAACGCGTGTGGCGAATAATCCAATCGCCGATCCCGCGAGAGAAGTTGTAATGATCCAGAGGCGCGACCAACGTGCCAATCGGACCAACATCGGGCGCCTCCCGCTGACCGTGACCAACGTCGATGAACCGAAGTACCGAAGCGCGACCAAATCGAACCTGGTAAACCGGGTACATGCCGGCATGCTTTAGCCAGTCGCCGCGAAACATCAATCGCGAAGCCACCCTGTAAGCCGCATGCTCATGGTCAGACTCAGCGATCGTCATAAGCTCAGCTGCCAGCGCAGAGGTGACGACCTCATCGGCATCCAGATGCAGCACCCATTTGTGGCGCAAGCCCACAGCGTGTGCGGCATTTCGCTGCTGCGCGAATGAATCGAACGCGCGCTCAACAATGCGCGCACCTGCCGCACGCGCTATAGCAACGGTGTCATCGCTGCTCCCGGAATCGATCACTAGAACGTCATCGGAAAACCCGACACTCGCCAAGCACCGAGGCAAGTTAGCGGCCTCGTTCAGTGTCAGCACGACAATGGAAATCACGAGGGCCGGATTACTCTGGGTTTCAGCATTTGCGCAGGATGGCCCGCTACGACAACCCAAGGTGGGACATCGGCAACAACAACAGCGCGTGCCGCAACAACCGCACCATCGCCAACGGTCACGCCCGGTGCAAGAAAAGCATCGGCGCAAATCCAGACGTCATCGCCGATGTCGATCGGCAGTCGGAGTAGCGGGAAGCCAGCGTCTTCGTAATCGTGTGTCCCGGCGCAGATGTGCGCTCCGTAGGACAACGTCGAGCGAGCGCCAATTCGTACCTTCCCCAGATTGTAAACGCGCACGCCGTCAGCAACGCTGCTGAGCTCGCCGACTTCAAGGAGCCACGGCAGTTCGATACGCGCGCCTGGATAGATATGCGCACCGCGACCAATTTTCGCACCGAAGCAACGCAACAAAAAAGCGCGCCATCTGAATCCAACACGGGGTGAAAAGCGAAAAAGCAAGCTTATGATCGCCCACATCAGACGGCCAAAATACTCGCGTCGACGATAGGGCCGCTGCTTCCTTGTTGCATCGATATCTAGCTTCATGCCGTTTGTGAAGCGTTTTGACGACTAATGATCTGGTCCACAAAGTCACGCCGCCCAAAGCCCAATACAACACCTACCAAAAAACCGAGAAAAACGACGATAAAGGCATCGGCCAGAATCTGACCCGAGATTGTCAGACTACAGACATTGGCCACCGCCACCGCCAGCAGGCACGCGCACAGAGGGCCCTCTCTGGTCCGTGCGGTAAGAAAAGATCTCGTTACGCGCCACATGGCCAGACCGATGGTAATCAGGGTAGCCAGAAATGCGACAAACCCCAAAACACCCAACTCGGCCATGACACGTCCCGGGCCACTTTCTTGCCATACTCGCGGCCGTTCTGCCGATATATGATGCGATCCCGGCGTCCCAAAACCTAAACCGGCGCCAAAAAAACCCAACTGTCGATAGGTCTCTACAATTTCACCTAAACCATGCGATTCGAAGCGATCGAATACACTATCACCCTCTTTGCTTTGTGTGTAATAAATGATATTCGCCGTATCATCTCCCAACATGTCGCTTGAAACCACAAGTGATGACATCGGAACAGCCAGCAGACCGATGATTGGCAGAACCTTTGATACTCTGCCTGCAGAGAAATAGATCCAAGTCAATGCCATGACGAAAACTGGCAACATATAGACCATTTTCCGGCGACCGCAAAGCAAGAGTGCAAAAATGGCCCACGCACAAACACATAACCAAAAGATCCGTGACTTACCTGATTTTGCGATGGCCATCGTCAGGGAGAGCATGCACACCATTGCAGCATGCCAGCCCATAACGTCGGAACTTCGGTAGAACCCTGAAATCATCTCAACAGTGTAGCCCGGGATCCAACGAATCCAGCGGTATCCAAGTATCTCAGCCCCCACAATCGTGGATCCAGGCAGTAGATCAAAGTACTCAACCAGCGCCCCAAAGAGCATGACACCATGAACCACGCAATAAACAGCCAGAATCACATGCACGGATTCCGTCGAACGCGCATAAAAAAATCCGAATAAAATTGCCAGAAATAACATCGAATAAGAAAACAATCCCAAAAGCGTGAATTGCCAACTGCCAGGACCATAGGTCACGGAAATAAGCATTGGCGGGATTGAAAAAAGAATCAGAAGAACCAGCGCCTTCGCGATTTTGGGGTTCGCATTGCTAAAGCGCTTCCAAACCGACGGAACGGTCGCCATCATGGTCGCAATTCCGACCAGGAATAACGGGACAGCAAGCAACGTCATCCAACCGGGCGTTCCAACCGTCAGTTTCCGAATGGGATCCTGAATCGCTGCTATAACAATGATGGATGGTAGCGCAGTACGCCATCGCGCGAATGCACTGAATACACCAGCTGAGATTGCTATCAAAAGCGCGTATAAGGCAGTCATATTGGAAGACTTTTCTGCATGACGCCAGCACCAATAAAAAACTCGGCTCGCAGGGCATCATCAACCGGACGACCCTTAATTAATTCTCGAAGCCAGCGTCTCAACGGCGAATCTCGTCGGCGCGCCGAAACAGCAAATATATTCTGTTCGTGGAACCGATAAACGGCCGCAGGGAAAGGCACTGGCTTCAAGGGATTTCCTTGGCGAGCCATCGACTCCGGCAGATAGGCGTGTACGACATAGCGGCGAGTGTATCGGTCATTGAGATCCAGCGAATAGTCGGGCTGTTGTGGGAATGGAGCCAGCTGAGTCCGGAGAATGGCACTGCTGCCACATTCCTCGAAGAACCTGCGGCGATAGTAGACGCGACCAAGGTTCTCGTCATTGAGTCGGTATCCTTCGTCAATAAAATATCCACAGGAGTGGTTCTGTTCGAGGCACCAGCCAACAAGTCTTGATGAGACAAGATCGTCGGCATCTGTTGGCATAAAGTATCGACTGCCCGAGGCGCGGGCTCGCTCGATGCCGTAGAGCAACTTCCGACCCTTATCTGTCTCCCACACAAAGAGACGCCTGGCTGTATCGAAAGACTTGCTCTCGCTCGGCGGAGGCGCGAATGGCACCTGCAGTATCTCTACACGCGAATCGTGCGGCAACTGCTCCGGTGTGTCATGACAGGAAATTAGTATGCGTAGCCGGTCATCGCGAGAATTAAGTATGGAACCCACAGTTTGCGCGAGTAACTCGCATGTACGCGGCCAGTTATCCGTCGTCGTCCTTGCTCGCAAAGGAACGACAAAATCAATGCGCAAAATCTCCGAATCCGGCTCAGGATGGCTCATGGTAAGCCCGCGTCGGCATTTGTGGTCTCGAAACTCGCGACCATGGGCCATTCTCGCCCCAGTTCGGCGGCGACCATAGCAGCAACAACCTCCTTGAGCCCCGCCTTTGCGTGCCAAGAGATTGCGGCTGCGGCACGCCTCGGATCGCCAACACTACGACGCAGGTCCGTGGGACGGCGCAAACTGTTGTCATAGTCAACGAATTCAGCCCATTCGAGGCCAAGCTCGGCGAAGGCCAGCTCCACGAAGCGACGCAGGGAGTTTGCCTGTCCGGTCGCTATGACCAGGTCATCGGGCATCGGCAACTGCAGCATCTGCCACATCGCATAAACGTATTCAGGCGCCCAACCCCAGTCGCGTTCAATGCCAAGATCGCCCAGCGCCAGCCGTTCGCCACTGCCGGCGGCAATGCGACAGGCAGCAGCGACGACTTTCCGGGTGACAAAGCGCGGAGCGCGCAACGGAGATTCGTGATTGAAGAGAATTCCTGTGCACGCATACAAGCCGTAAGCCTCCCGATAGTTCGCCACGGCGAAATGGGCTGCAGCTTTAGCAACGGCGTAGGGGCTACGTGGCCGAAACGCGGTCGACTCGTTCAGTGCGGCATCGTGTTCCCCAAAACACTCGCTGGAGCCGGCATGGTAAAGCCGCGTCGGCAGTTTCATGAGACGTATTGCTTCGAGCACATTGAGCGTCCCGAGCGTCACACTCTCCAAAGTCTCAACCGGCTTCTCGAACGAAAGACCCACCGAGCTCTGTCCCGCCAGGAGGTAGATTTCATCTGGCGCGACTCGATTCAGCAGCTGCTCAACGCTGCGGCGATCGCCCGGCGCCGCAGAGTGCAATTTTACGTGCTCGCGAACGCCAACACGAACGAGATTTACGAAATCGGTTGTTTGCGCGTCGCGCGAGCTTCCGTGGACTTCATAAGACTTGTCGGTAAGCAAGCGCGCCAGCAATGCGCCATCTTGTCCGGAGACGCCGATGATGAGTGCCCGCTTCATCGCTTTGCTTCCATCGCGACGGAGCGATAGACATTGGCCATCGAATTTGCGAACTCCGACATAGAGAAACGTTTTGCCTGGGCCAGCGCTTGTGCCGACGCGGCTCGCCAAATGACGTCATTGGTAAGCAGTTCCGTGGCTTGGGCTGCAAACCGTTGGACGTCGTTCGGATCAGTGATGGGGCACGCGTCGCCAACCACTTCGGGCAGCGATCCGCGATTGCTCGCCACCAACGGCAATCCGAACGTCATGGCTTCGAGAACCGGCCAGCCAAAACCTTCGTAGCGCGAGGGAAACAGCAGCAATTGTGCGCGTCGATAGTACGTTGCCAGAGCATCGTCGGAAGGCTCATCGATGAAGGAAACGCGCTGGTCCAGAGCCAGACCCGCAACCACCGCGCGCAACGACGCTGTCGGCGGCGGGCCGATCATGACCAGCCGACACTGCGGCGGCAGGCGGGCGAAGACCTGCAGCACTTGTTCACGCCATTTGTAGAAGCTGTTGTTGCCCACATGCAAAACCAAATCGCGTTCGCGTTCGACTGTGGACGGAAGGCGGGCCAGTGCTGCCAGCGTCGGACGCACCGGCAAACCAACGACCGGCGCATCCGATGGCACTCCGAAGTACCTGGCCAGATCGTCGGCGGTCGAACGACTGTCGCACACGACACGCGCAGCGCGGTGCATTGCGCGAGCGTTGCCGCGCCACAGCCAGCGCGCCGCGAGCCCGGTCGGTGGTGCGCCAGGGAACCTGCCTTTTGCCTGCAACCAGGGAATGATGTCGTGAGCGGTAATGACCACGGGCGCTGAACGAAGCGCAAAGGCGATATAGGCTCGACTACCATCAAGCACGTGCCACACATCTGGCGTCGTGGCTTTGCGTGCTGCGAGCGGCATGGTCAGCGTATGCCAACGCTGTCGCGAGTGACTTTCCGAAGGTGACAAGCCGAGCGACAAGATCTCCAGTTTCAACTCGGGCGCAAATCGCTCCATGGCTGCGATCAAAACGTCTCTATAGGCGGCCATGCTGCCGGGCGCGTTGACAGGTGCACTGCAGATCAAGCCAATACGCAGTGTCACGGGTTTGTCCGGGCGACATCGTCGCGAGCGACCAAGGTCAAGCAGCAACGGCTCAGCGAACTCATCGGCGCAGCAGTCCCGCAGCATTCCCCAGCCGAAACACCAGTGGAACGGCTTGTCGATTGCCTTCCTCGTTCACCATAAGGCTCCTGGGATTCCGCACGATATGCGCCATCAGCGCTGTCACGCACCATGCCAATTGCAGCAGCCTTGAATCCGCATACCAACGGAGCCAGGCACGGTCTTGTTTACGTCGCTGCAACTGAAGCCGATAGCGCTTCAACTGGGATTCGTCCGCGCCGATAGCAAAAATCAACTTGATGAGATGAGTCCAGTCCATCCGACTCTGTGGCATCCAGTGGCTGAGGCGCAACTGCTCCGAATACCAGGCTTTGTATCCGGCAACCGCCGCACGTAGGCACAACTCGGTGTCGCCACCGCTACTCAGCGAGCTGCCAGTACGGTCATTCAAGAGGCCCGTTGTATCCGGCCTTAGAAACCGACGAGCCACCTCGGCACGGATCGTCAGTCCGCAGCCCCAGACGCAGGTTACCTCGCCGGACTGAGCGGCCTGGGAACCTACTGCAAACCAGTTCGAATGCTGCTCGAACCAGGCTGGACGCGCGGACTCGAACACGGGTTCTGTCCTGCCACCGCAAATCGCGATCTCAGGATGCTGATCCAGAAGCTCGCACGCCACTTGCAGGTAGTTTGCATCCAACCAGTTATCGTCATCGACGAACACAATGATCGCGCCGCTGGCCGCTCCGACGCCGCGGATCCGAGCGTGCGTCAATCCTGGCGTTGGCTCGGCAATCACCCGCATCGGCACTCCCGTATTCATCGACAGCCAAATCGATTGGCACAACTCAGCAGACTGATCGTTACTTGCATTGTCGACGACGATCACTTCCCAGGCCGATGGCGGCAATCCCGTCTGCGCCGCAAGATGTTGCAGCGTCGCGGGGAGCCGGCGCTCACCGTTGAAGGTGCAAATGACGACACTGCACTTCGTTGCCGAGCTTGCGGCGACGCTCATCGACGCCTTCTGGCGCGCTCGAACACATGCGCGAGCGCGCGTCTGCAACCAGCCACGACGTTGTCGAATCGGTAGTCCTGCACACGAGCCAGGGCGGCCTCCTGCGTTTCCCGCAATGTCGTCTCAATCGCCAGACGTTGCATTTCGCCTGCGAGCGCCGCGACGTTTCCGCAAGCGAATATGCCGCCGGTGGATCGATCGACCAGATCCTCGGCACACCCCACACGGTCGCTAACGATGGCTGCCAGCCCGCAGGCCATGGCTTCGTTGACGACCAGCCCCCAGGTTTCGCCGGCATCGGATGGCAGAACGAGTGCGTCGCTGGCGGCGTAGGCTCGTGACATATCGCCCTGATTGAGAAAGCCCGCAAAGCGCACCGGAAGGCCTTGAGCTTGCGCCGTCAGCAATTGCGACATCGGCCCGGCGCCGACGATGAGCGCCTGCACGACAATATCGTTTTGGGTCAGCACCCGCACCGCCTCAATCAAATCTTGCGGGCGTTTCTTGGGCACCAGCTTTCCGCAGAACAGAAACGTCGGTGCGCTGGGATCAAGCCCAAAATGGCGCCGAATCGCTTCGCGTCCCGGATCACGACGCTGCGCCTCGGCGCGCGCGCTGAAGAAGCTGTTGTCGACACAATAAGGCGTGTCGAACATGTTCTCAGCTGGAACGCCACGTGCTTCGCAGTAAGCGCGGTTGGCGCGACCGATACAGAGGATGGCAGCGTACCGAGACAGCAGCGCACGATGCGCGAGTCGTTTCCACCATGGGCGAGGCGTCAGGCCATTCACCTCGCCGCGAAAAATGCACGGCGTGCCGTTACGCAGGCAGCCCCACAAGGCTTGCAGCACAGTCTTGGTGCCCCAGCCGTTGACGATGACCGCATCGAAGTTTCCGCGTCGGATGATGTCGATGATGTCCGGCGTATCGCAGCCGGAGAACTCGGTCAGCGAGGGCCTGCGCGCCACGTTGCGCAGCACCACATGACGATAACCATCGAGCAACGGAACGTCCCAGGAAAAGGCCACGCCAAACTCGCGCCCTTGTTCCAGCGCATCGGGCACCATTGCGAAGAACACTGTCAAGTCGATTCCCGGCTCGGCAGACAGCAAGCGCAACCACGGGACCTGATACTGGATCGGGTGCGTTGTGACCATGGCGATCTTCATCGACCGGACCACGACAGCGCATCGCGCAATCGCGTGACGCCGGGGCGCCACACCATGAACGGGCGTTCGATCAGAACGTAAGGCACAGCGCACACCACGATCACCACCGGGAATATCAAAACGGCAAAGACGACGAGGTCGAGCGATCCCGGACCTAAACTGCCTTGCGGCCAGACGCGACCAACGCCGGAGACGATGAAGAAGTGGTACAGATAAATCGTGTAGCACATGGCACCGATACCGTGAATCGGCCACCACGACAACAGCGCCGACCACCATTTCGAGCGCAAACTCGATGCGAGGAATGCAGCCGTCAGGAGCGGCAGCGCCATTGAGGCCCAGCCGCCGAAATGCAGAGCCGCGCCGATACCAAACGCGCAAGCCAGCGCGGCCGCGTCGAACAGAGGATTGCTCAGAACTGGCGTGGTGTGCCTCTGCGCAACCCAAACGCCAGCGAGAAAGAACCCGAAATAGTGCAACACGCTAAGGGCTATGCGCGGAGCCAGCGACTCTTCGAAACCGTGGACAACGCCGCCAAGAACCACCAGTGCTGCCAACACAAACGCGGCGCGGACCGGACGCATCCGCAGCGCCGTCGACAAGATCAGTGGCGCCAGCAGGTAAAACTGCCATTCGACTTCCAGCGACCAGGCGACGCCGTTAACCTCGCTATGGGTGCCGAATATTGGTCCATGCAGGTAAACCAGGCTGACCAACAAGTGCGGCAAAAGCTCGGAAAACGCAACACCGAGAACAACCACCTTGAGCGCAAACACCAACAACATTGAGACGATGAAAGGCGGCTCAAGGCGCGTGATGCGTCGAATCAAATAACGCTTTAGCGATGGCGGGCGCGCACCGAACCACTGGCTGGCGATGATGAAGCCGCTGATGGCGAAAAACAGCGGCACGCCGAACGAGCCGTGTACCAGCCAACGATGCAGACCCTCGCCCCCGTGGACCGGCAACCCCGCGCGCGAGGACACATAGCCTTGCACGTGGTACAGCACCACCAGCGCAATCGCCACGAAGCGCAAGCCATCGATCGCCGGCAAGAACGATTGCGCCGGATTCGGCCTTGCGATGTGCGCCAACCACCATTCCCGCAAGCGACTCACGGCGCTAACTCACGGAGCGCATCGATCAATGGCGCTGAGCAGTGGGTGAAACGAAAGCGGCAGGCATTGTCGAGCGCAGCGTGCGAATAGCGATGCCAGAGCGCGTCGTCGCTCATCAGCGCAGTCATCGCTTGCGCTGCTTCACCAACGGCGCCGGAAGGGACCACGAGGCCACCGGCGCCCGCCACTTCAGGGGCTGCAGTGCCCATCGCGACGATCGTCGGTGTGCCTTGGCTTTGCGCTTCGATTGCAGGAATGCCGAAGGACTCGCAGCGGCTCAACAGCACGAACGCGCGCGCATGTCGATAAGCCGCCAGAAGCTCGGCCAATGCGATTTCGCCCTCGAAAACAACACGACCTGCCAGACCGTGCGCCGCCACGATGCGCTCGATCTGTCGGCGATAGGAAACGTCTGGCCAGGGGCCGATCAGCCGCAGTCGGGTCTGGTGGCCAAGCTTGGCGAGTGCAAAAGCGGCGACCGCGTCCTCCACCGCTTTATGCGCCGCCATCACCGAGACCAGCACCAGATCTCGACGCTCGGACAGCGCGCATGGCGAGGCTTGATCGAAGTAGCGCTCGTCGATGCCCTGGTAAGCGATGAGGCTCGGCCCGCTGCGCTCGCCGAGCTTTGTTGCATATAGCGCCTGCATGTAACGCGAGTTGTAGACCATCACGCGTGCACGCCTTTGCGCGGCGGCAAAGGCGTGCCGTTGCAAGTACGCGCGCACGCGTTCGCGGCCACGCGCCAAATCGACGAGTGGCCAGGGATTTTGCGCCAGCACGATCTGCGGAAGCGGACAGCCGGCGGTCAACATGCCGGCTGGCGTGAACAACAGATCGGCGCCGATATCGCGCGTCCATTGGTGCAGATGGCGTTGCGTGAACCAGACGCGCCGCAGCGCGCCCGCGCCAACAGGCACTTCAAGCGGGGCGACATCGCAGTCAAGCGCAAGTTGCGACTGACCCCGCTGCACGAGCATCGACAGTCGCCAATCGGGCAGCGCAAGGCGCATCTGCCGCACGTGCCCCGTGAGTACGTGACGACCGGAGAAGTTGTTCACACTCAGCGCATCAATCAAAAGGTGCGGCATTACCCGATTAGCGCAAGGCCGCTGCAAGCGCTGGCGCGATGCGCTGCGACCCAGCGGTGGTCAAATGGTGTGCATCGGAGTAAAGCACAGTGTTGTCCTGCAACGGCGAACAGACCTGCCCTGGGCAGAGTGCGGGAAAAGGATCGATGAAGACGGCACCGGCCAGAGCGGATTGCAGCATCGCGACGGCGTCTGCGCGCTGCCGCCGGGCAATGGCGTTATCGACACTGCACTTCTCCACCGGTCGACGCGTCAGACAGGCGGGGGCCACACCAGGCATTTCCGGTGGCGGCAACATCACCACAACGCGAACGCCCGATGCCGCCAGAGAAGAAGCGAGTTGCTTGAGACCCTCGCTCGCTGCGTCGATCGCAGTGTCATTCGACAGATACGCTCGCCAGCGCGCTGCCAAAACCACCTTAGCCGGCCCGTAGCGTCGAATCTCGTCGAGCACGTCGCGGTTGAAGCGCTCGCAACCGGCGGCGCGCTCAATACCGACAAGGCTCGGCGAGTAATCGAGAATCGGCGGGCATTCGGGCATATAGCGCACCAACACTGGCTCATGCTGCGCCAGCGCAAGCGCCGGCAGAAAATGCGCCGCGTGCGAATCGCCCCACAGCACAACACCGGCATCGGTTCCGCCGAACGTGCACGCCGAGCGATCGTTGATTTGCCTGTAGGGCCGCTCCTGGCCGCAAGGGACACGTACCTTTTCCGCGCCCAGAAGTGCTGAGCGCAGCTCCAGATTCTCGGTGCTGCGAGGCCACCACCACTTGGCCCACGCGCCGGCGCTGGCCGTCATTAGCGCCAACGCAAAACCGGCCAACGCGCCGCGCCGAAGAGTGAGTCCCGTAGGCAAAGGCCGCCGCAGTGGCTTTTCAACGAGCCGGTAACTCAGCGCTGCCAGCAGCAGCGCCAGTAAGCAGATGGCGCCAGCATTGAGCACACTCAGCTCGCCGAGACCGTGGATGCGTGCCAGCGATAACAGCGGCCAATGCCATAAATACCAGCCGTACGAAACCAGGCCAATCGCAACCAATGGCTTCAGGCGCAATACCCGTGTCGCCATTCCGGAGGGCGCCATCGCGCCACCGATCAGCACCAAACCAGTTGCCGCCACCGGCAGAAGCGCCACGGCGCCCGGGAACGCCATGCTGGCGTCGATCCAGATCGCGCAGATGAGGATTCCAGCAAGCCCGATCGCGGTACAAATCGAACCCAACGCTGGCCGCTCCCGGCCACC
The DNA here is from genome assembly GCA_022844135.1 of Lysobacterales bacterium. Classification (GTDB taxonomy): domain Bacteria; phylum Pseudomonadota; class Gammaproteobacteria; order Xanthomonadales; family SZUA-5; genus JALHMH01. The sequence continues at coordinate 104,383 of JALHMG010000001.1, read as the reverse complement.
GATCAACGCGATTGATGCCAGTCCGCCAACCGCAAATTCCCAAGCCCTCGTCGGCAACGCGAAGAACGCCAATGTGGGCTCCCGCGGCGTCAGCCAGATCGAGGCCGCGAGCGACGACACCAATAGTGCGACCAACACGTTCAGCACTGCCCGGCGCGGCGAACGCTTGCGCTGATGCGCGCTTCGTAGCAGGAACAACAGCAACACCGGCCACAACAGATAGAACTGCTCTTCGACCGACAGCGACCATGTGTGCAGAAGCACCTGCTGCTCCGCCGGCTCATCGAAGTAACCCGTGTTTAGCGCAAAGTAATGATTCGACAGCAGCGCCAGCGTCGCCAGCATCGACTGCGCCAAGCCCTGCACTTCGCCGATCGCAGGCGAGAGTACCCACAGGCCCAACAGGAGCACGCCGATCAACATCAACAGTAGCGCAGGCAAGAGCCGCCGGACGCGACGCGCATAGAATCCAGACAGGGAGATATGCTGACTGGCTTGCCACTCGTCGAACAGCAATCGCGTAATCAGAAAACCGCTGATGACGAAAAACACATCGACACCGATAAACCCGCCGCTCAACCAAGCGGGGTTCGCGTGATAGACAACCACCAGCAACACGGCAATGGCCCTTAAGCCATCGATATCGGAACGGTAGTTCACGCCAGCGTTTGTGCGAAGCGCCACGCATCGCGGCACATCGCCTCGAGATCGCGTTTTGCGCGCCAGCCGATGCTGAGCGCGGCCTGATCGACATTCGCAACCATCGCCGCGACATCACCCTGACGGCGCGGCGCGATTGCGAACGGCACGCGCACCCCATTGGCGCGCTCGAAGGCATCGACCAAGGTCAGCACGCTGGTGCCGCGCCCGGTGCCGATGTTCAACGACAAGGCCTCACGACCCTCAATCAACGCCTCCAACGCGTGGACGTGGGCCTCAGCGACGTCCTGCACATGCACATAGTCGCGCACGCCGGTGCCATCGATGGTTGGATAGTCGTTGCCGAACACCGACAACTGCGACTGGCGGCGGGCCGCAACCCGACATACGACTGGCATTAAATTTCCGGGCCGTCCACGCGGGTTTTCGCCAATGGAGCCGCCAGGGTGGGCACCGACCGGGTTGAAATAGCGCAAGATCGCATAGCGCTGACCGTTCGCCTGCGCGGCGTCGCGCAGCATGCGCTCGCCGATGAGCTTGCTGCGGCCATATGGGCTGGCGCCTAGCGTTCGACCAGTTTCGCTTACCGGTGCGGGCTGCGCAGGGTCGTACACAGTTGCCGAACTGCTGAAGACCAGTGCGTTCACGCCGGCACGCTGGCATTGCTGCAGAACCGCAAGCGTTCCCGCCACGTTGACGTCGTAGTACGACCGCGTCTCCAGAAACGATTCTTCGATCGACTTGCGAGCTGCGAAATGAATAGCGCCGACGATATCCGGCGCGCGCAATGCCGCGGCAAGACTATCGCCATCGCGCACGTCGCCCTCGATCATCGTCAGCGTTCGGTGTCCCAGCGCTTCGATGCGCGCCACCACGGAACGCTCGGCGTTGGAGTAGTCGTCAAGGCCGACCACATCGAAGCCGCGCTCCCACAACGCAAGCACGGTGTGCGAGCCGATGAAACCGGCCGCGCCCGTCACCAGGATTGTGCCGCGCCTCATCGCTGAGTATTCGGGTAGGCCGGGCCGCGCGCCAACAATTGCAGTGCCATCAGCATCGCCCGCAGCTCGCCGAGCAGCTTGACCGGAATCCACCACGGACGCCGCAGGTGATAGCGCGTACAGACTTCGCGAATAGGGCGGCGCAGCAGGTAACGCAACATTGGCCCTGAGATTCCCTGGCGCAGCGCAAAGTAATAGTCGCCTACCCCATGGACCGGCGAGGCAGAATTCAAATGGCTGCCGACGGACCGCGTACCGCCGCGTTCGGCGCGCAAATGGTAGATGCGGGCGCTGGGCTGAAAGCGGATTCGACCGCCGGCACGCGTCAGGCGTTTGCACATCTCGGTATCGAATCGATACGACACCGGCGGCGTGAAGTTCTCATCGAACGCACCGAGGGCCAGAATGCGCTCGCGGCGCACGGTCATATTGCCGCTCATGCCATTGCTGATCCAAGCCGGCTCGGCGCTGCAAAACGGGAACTGCAGATCGGCCATGGGCCCGTGATCGCGCGCCACCGGTCCGGCGAGCGGCTGCTCGCCCGGCTGCAGCACTTGCCCCACCACCATCCACACATCGTCGTCAGAGAAACCGTCGAGATGTGCGGCCAGGAAGCCAGGATCGATGCGGATGTCGTCATCGAGCATCAGCACGAAAGGCTGAGTCGCCTGTACCAGCGCGTCGTTCAGCGCGGCGGGTTGCGACGGTCGTTCCTTGCGAATCCAGCGGATTGCGCCCTGCGTGTGCCACTGTTGCAAACGTCGCTCGGTCTCGGGCTCGTGCGATGGCGTTTGATCGACAATGAGAATTTCAGCTGCAGGCGGTTGTTGTGCCAGCAATGCGGTAATCGTGTCCGTCAACACCGAGTCGCGGCCGAAGGTTGGGATCGCAACCGAGAGCGGCAGCGGGGTCATGGTCGGCAAACCGCCCAATAGGTGTGGGGCTCGTCGCTGCCATCATGACGCTCGACATAGGCTGCGGCGTCTGCGACCGGCACGACCGGGTCGCCCAGGCCATACCGCAGTGCGAGCTTTCCCCAGACGCCCCGCGATTGCGGTTTGTGGAACAGCTCGATATTGCTGTAGTGGCGACCCAAACTGTCCAGGATGTTGCGACAGGAGTATCCGAATCGCTTGGTGATGTGCGGATGCAGTTCGAGGAAAACGACCGGCCGCCATTGCTCTAACAGCGCTTCCGCACCGCTCAACACCTGGCCCTCGAAGCCTTCGACATCGATCTTGATGAAATCCACCTTCTCGGCCACCAGACGATCCAAACGGCGAATGGGCACCCGGTACTCGCCGCCATTGCCTTCGACAACGCCACTGTTGATTCCCGCACGCAATCCGACTTCGCCGTCGGCATCGCCCAATGCCACTTCGTGGAGCACCACGTTACTCAGGGCGTTGCGTGCCATGGTCGCTTTCAACTCAGGCAAATTCTCCTGTGAGGGTTCGATGCAGATCACGCGAGCCGATGTGCCGCAGCATTGTTTGGCGAGTAGCAAGTAGTAGCCGATGTTGGCTCCGACATCGACCACCGTCATGCCCGGGCTCAGCAGTCGTCGGAGCAAATGGCGTTCCTCGACAAACCGCTCGCCCTCGACCAGCAGCAGCCGTTGAGCGTCGCTGCGGCCGATGTCGAGAACTTGGATTGCGCCGAACAGGGCGCGCTCTGCCAGGGTCCCAGGAGGTGTTTTGGCGAAGACGCGCTGGACTCTTGGCAGCGTGCCAAACCGATTAAAGAAACTGACTGCGCGAACGGCGAAATGGCTCATGGTGAATCTCGGAATCGGAGGATGCGGGCGGGAACCCCACCCACAATGGCACGTGGCGGGACGTCTTTGTTGACGACCGCACCCGCCGCTATCACCGCCCCATCGCCGATCGAAACGCCGGGCAAGACAACGGCGTTCGCGCCAATCCAAACATCATCGCCAATGCGGATCGGTGAGGCAATGCACGGCTGCTCAAACATCGGCGCACCGGCGCTTGTACTGTGATTGTGGTCGGTCATGAACACACCCGGCGCGATCAACGCTCCGCTACCGATGACCACGGACGTACTGACTTCGATCTCTACGCCGCGACCAACGAATCCATAGTCGCCCAGCTCAAACCGAGCCTCGCTGCCGCCGACATTCAACCAGACATCGCGCTGCAGCACGCATCGCTGACCCAACGCAACCAACCATGGGCGTTCGATGCGGACACCACCGCCAATCAGACACTTTGGATGGATGCGGGTGCCGCCACGGAGTCGCCAGAGGTAAACACGCAATCGGCAACACGCGATACGCCACCATTCGAATGCCGCATACAGCTGCTTAGCGAGCATCGGCCGCTCTCAGCTTTGCGAGACGGCGGTAAAACGCGACGATCTCCGATGCGGTCCGCTGCCACGCGTATTCGCGTGCACGCCCTGCCGCAGCGGTCGACATTCGATTGCTGGCATCCGGTCGCTCCCAGCAACAACGAACAGCAGCAACCAGGGCTTGCGGATCATGAAACGGCACAATGAACCCATTTTGATCGGGACGGATGATGTCGCGCATGCCGCCAGTGGCGGTCCCGATGACGATCAGACCACGAGCCATCGCCTCCAGGAAAACTTTGCCGAATCCTTCGAATAAGGACGGCGCGAGAAAAATGCCATGGTCATCGTAAATCCGGCACAACTCCAATTGCGAAACCCAGGGCCGCAACGCCACTTGTGCCCGGACTGTTGGTGCAAGAAGCGTCAAGACCTTTTCGTGCTCTTCCTCGCGGCACACCCAGGTCAGCGTTGCATCCGGCGCGCCGGGCAGGAGCAGATTGGCCGCCTGCGCCACGGCGTGGACGCCCTTCCAGTAAGCGAAACCGCCGACATGCAACAATTTGCGAGCGCGCGTCGCTGTCATCGGTGTTGCGTCTCTGGCAACAAAGGCCGACGCGGGCGCCTGAGCAACTGCCGCAACGCGCTCGGGCGCCACCCGCATTGTTTGCGTCAGGTATTCGGCGTCATGGCTGGCGCTCACCAGGACACCATCTGCGTAGCGATAGGCGAGACGATCGTGGCGCGCCAACGCACGCCACAATAACGAGCTGACCAGGCGGCGCGCACCCGATGGTGCATCGACACCCAGCCGCCGACGCCATGGCGCGAGCACGCGCTCCATGTGGTCATCCAGGCCATGACTGCGGCAAACGAAAACACTGCGCCGATTGCGCTTTCGATGGTCGAGCGCCGCGAGGTAGCAATGCCCTTGATTCACATGCAACACGTCGAACTCGCGCCGCTCGCAGCGCTGTGCGATCACCTGGCGATAGCGCAGCGGCAACTCCAACAGGTAGTGCAGATTGCCGTGTTGAATACGCCGACCCAAGTCCTCGGCCCAGATCGTGTCGACCTCATGGCCGAGCTCACGCAAGCTCGCGATCGTCTGCCACTCGGTACCCGCAGCCCCGGAATCCGGGTTCGGATGCACATCGGCGGCGAAGAGTATTCTCAAACGAGAGGCCGACCCAATGGCGGCCAGAACGGCGCGCAGATTTCGCCGACCACTGTCGATGCCAGATGACGCAGCTTCCACGGCTCTGCGATAAGCGCTCGGCGAAGGTACCCTCGCGCACGCGGATCGCGGCGCGCCAGCAGGCAACGGCCGATGAAGTAGGACGTCGCGGCCGAACTGGTCTTGTTCTGCGTCGATGTGCGCGTCAGCTCGGCCCGCTCGTAGATCGCCTCGCTGTCCTCGCCGCGCAACCGAGCGGCGTGGATCTCATCGATCAGGCGCGCGTACGGCAACTTGTGTTCGTGCAACCGTCCGCTGATCGATTCGGCAGCGATGCGATAGCGATACAGCGCTCGTTGCACGTAATCGAGCTGGCCGACCTCGGCAAGCCGTAACCACAAATCCGAGTCTTGCGCATAGTAAAACTTTGATCGATATCCGCCAACCCGTTCGTACGCCGCCCGCCGCATCATCACGCTGCCGTGACCCGGCGGTCCGCAACGGCCGTGCACCAGTAACCGAGTCGCTGCCGCAGCACCCGCCGGCCGTTTGTGTAACAACAAGGGTTCGTCGCCAGGCCCCATCACTTCGGCCCAGCTCGACACGAAACTCAATTCGCGGTTTGCATCGAGCAACGCCGATTGCAATCCGAGCCGCCCCGGCAGCGACACATCGTCGGCATCCTGGCGCGCAATGTACTCGCCGCGCGCCAGCGCGCAGCCGGCGATCAGGGCCTGAGTCAAGCCGCTGTTGGCCTGACGCACAACACGCACGCGTGCATCGGTCGCGGCGCGAGCGCGCAGCACGGCTGGCGTCGAATCGCTGGAACCGTCGTCGACAACGATGCACTCAATATCGACATCTTGATGCTCAAGCACGCTGTCGAGAGCGCTATCGACGTGCTGCGCATCGTTGAACGCGCTCATCACCACGGATACTTTTGGGCGACTCACGGCTTCGGTCAGGGCTTGAAAACCTGGTAGACGTGCTCGTTGGCGTTGAGTCCGTAACGATTGTCCGCGCCTCCAAAGGACTCAGGTTCTCGGGTCCACACAAAATCGTTGACTTTGAAGCCAACGCTTTGCAGCCGCTCTACGTAGTCGGGTCCGTAAATCCTGATTTGATGTGCCTCACCGAAGCGCCTCTCGCGCTCTCTGGGATCGACAATCGAAGCGTCCTCATCGGTCTTGGCCGACGTGTAGGACACCGGCACTTGCAGGATCGCCCAGCCGCCCGGCCGCAGGACGCGCGAGACTTCGCGCATTGCCAACCTGTCGTCCGGGATATTGCCGAGTACATGGTTGCAGATCACCACGTCGAACGACGCGTCGGGATACTGGATTTGCGTGATATCCATTTGCACCATCACGCCGTCGGGAATGAGGTCGGCGCTCAAATAGTCGATGCGCCCAGTCGCCAGCAAGCGTTCGCGGATGGCCGGCTCTGGCGCGACATGCAAAACCTTTGCGGCGCGCTGGAAGATATCGGTCTTGTTCTTCAGGAACAGATAGAGCAAGCGGTGCCGGTCGATCGCGTTGCATGAAGGGCACAATGCGTTCTTGCGTACGCCGCCGCCGACGACTTGCTTGTCGAGCAGCACCTGGAACGGCAGACCGAACTCCAGGAACTCGCGAGCACGGAAGCCACAAAAGGGACATTCATAGCGATTGCCTGCCGCCCGGAATTTTCGAAACTGGTGACGCAATGAATCCAACATCTTACCCCCTCCAGAAAAGCTGCAATCTCAAGATTTCGAGTGGACAATCGGCATCCAGTCGACCAATGGAAAAGCGATCGGTTTCTCCGGTCACGGCCATGGCCTGGCTGGTCAAACAGGCGGCGTAACCGGCCTGTTGGATCTCCGATCTGACCTTGGCATCTGAAATACCGTTCGGCAAAACAAACCCGGCGACGTTCACGCCCGTGCGCTGCTCGATCAGCGCTTTGGAATCGACTGTCTCCCGATGCCGGAACTGCGGTTCAAGATTCGCATTCAACGGATAGTGGTCGAAGCCATGCGCCAGCAATTCGACGCCACCGGCGGCGAGCGCCCGAATCGCGCTCCATTGGGCTGGCATGAAGCGCCCATCGGCCGCAACGCAATCGTCGAAACGCGCCGCGCCGAACGTCGCACGCAAGCCATCCACGTAACGCGCTCGCTGCTCGCCGCTCGCCGTATCGCGCAGCCAGCGCACGATGGCATCGATCGCTTGCGCGCGCTCAGAACGACCAGTGGGCATGACAACATCGCCAGACGTTGGGTGCGGGATGGTCGGCCCCTGCCAATGCTCCAGCAATAACAACCGCAGTGCGTAGGTCCAAACTGGCTGGCGCGACTCGATGGACCCCGCTGGGATGGCGAGCGCCCACGGGAAGCCGGCACCGGCGAGCTCCTCCGCGGCAATCGTGGTTTGCGACTGCAGCGCGTCGTCGAACGTCAGAACGCACCACCGCGGGTCTGGCGCACGCCGGTCGCTGAGCGCATCGATAAGTTCAGACAGACGGATTGGTTTGCGGCGTTTCTTGAGGAAGCGCAGGTGTTGGCGAAAGGTGGAAATATCGAGCGCGTATCTGTCGAGCACCGGATCGCTGACCCGATGTTGCACGGCGTGGTAGGCGAGCACGTATGCAGCGGACGAGGCGCGTCGCGCCAGGGTTCTAACTCGCGCCGACATTCTGGCGCGCCAGGAATAGAACAGACTCAAGACCAGGACCACTTCATCGTCTTGGCGCTGGCGCCGCCGCGAAAGCGATCCAGCTCGAAACTGATGCGACCTAATACCTGCCATCCCACGACGTTCGCCAGTCGGCGATACCACACAAGATCCCGGCTCGCGGCGGGCCCACTGGCGGCGATGCCTTGCTCGATGGCCGCGCGGGCCTCATCAGTCGCGCCCACCATCCCGAGCAATCGTGCCAGACTGAAGTCGACCCGCGAGGAATGCAGCATTTCTGGCGATCCCGGCTCAACGCCTGCAATTCGCGCATAGCGGTATAGCGCCGATTGGTATTGCCAGTAGCACAAGAGGCGCTCGGGCGAGTTCCAGTCGCCTTTGCCCGTTTGTCGGTCGCCATCGTGAATCCGAAACTCCGATACGAAGTCCTCGACGTGGGCCAATTTCGTGCGCATCGAACCGGCGATGGCATCGTAAACCCAATCCTGTCCCCAACGCACATCTGGCCACGGTCCGATCCGATCGGTGAGCGAACGCCGATACAGCGGCGTGGCCGTGCACCACCAGCGATCCACCAGCAGCGCTGGAAACAATTCTTCGAACTTGCGCGCCGTCCATCGACACGGCGTATTCGACCGCGGCTCGCCATCGCGAAAATCTCGCGTCCATCCGTAGGAAATGCCAGCATCGGGCCGGTCGCGCAAACTCGCCACCTGTAACTCGAACTTCCGCGGCATCAGCAAGTCGTCGCTGTCCAGATACTGGATGAACTCGCCGCGGGCGTGCAGCCGGCCGGTTTCGCGAACCGCGCCAGGTCCGCGGCCCGGATCAGGCTGCTGAAACAGGCGAATCGGTACCAACGACTGTGCCGCCATCGAGCCGACCACATCGCGTGTGTTGTCGCTGGAACCATCATCGACAACGATGACTTCGATGTTGCGGTAGGTCTGCGCCAACACGCTGTCGATGGCTTCGCGAACCAGAACTGGCCTGTTTTTCACGGGAATGATGGTGGAAACCAATCCGTGCTCGATCATGCTGTGGATTCCGTTCGTGGTCCGTCGAAGTTTGCCTGCCCGCGCAGGCGCAGCGCGTTGCACCGCGCCGCGCGCTCGATACGCAATAGCGCCGGGAGTTTGTCGCGCACGTTTGCGCCGCTTGCGCTGTAACGTTGCGCCTGCGGCGCATGCCAAAGGTGGACGAATGGCAGGTAGCCGTTGCGGCAATGTCCGACTCCCGATACGCGATCGTAGAACTCGTCATCCTCGCCGCCCCAATTGACGAACGACTCGTCATATCCGCCGCTGGCGAGAAACGCCTGACGCTCGATCGCAATGGTCCCACCTTTCCAATTCTGGAATACCATCGTCGGCGTCGCGCCAGCCCAGGCGTCGCAACGCTGGACATCGATCGAATCGGAGGCGTTCAAATAGAACAAAAAGCGCTGCAATGAAGCTGCGGTAAAGCCGCGCTCGCGGATCGTCGATACGATTTCGCGCGCATAGGCCACTGGAGGGAGCGTGTCGCCATCGTGAAACACCAGAATCGGCGCGGTCGCGATGCGTGCCCCGATGTTGTATGCCCAGGACTTGTACCAACCTGGCGCGATGGCGTCTTTGGCCAGATGTCGATAGCGCACCGCAGCCGGGAGATCAGCCAACAGCGGCGTCTCGCTCTGATCGACCACCACCACCTCGCACGGAAGATCCTGAGCGAACACCGCACGAATGGTCTGCCGCAACTGTGCAAGACGATCGCGCCCGGCGTGCGCGAAGATGAACGACACCTGCGGCGCGCCCGCGCGTGGCGCGTCGCAAAACGCGATCGGCCATTCCGCCAATGCCAGATGCATCAGGCGACGAGCCAGCGGCGGCAACACGGCAGCAGCCCGGAGCTCGCTGCCCCACGCCCAATCGCATTCGTAGCCAGGCCCCGCACGACGTAATCTCTCGGCCCGATTGCTGAGCGCTATCCAGCCGCTGGGATCGCTACGAAATCCCGGCCCGGAGTGCGCGAATGCTTTTCGATACAGCGGCAGATCGCGCAACGCCACACCGGGCAAATCGCGCAGCCAGCGCAAAGCGCTCATGCCGCGCGCGCCACGCCAGGCATCCAGCGCGACGCCCAGGTTTCGAAGATGAAGAGCTGCCACAGTTGCGCTTGCCGATTGCTGCGCGGCGCCTGTGCGGACCAGGATTCCCATCCGGCGCGATCGATGACGCCCGAGCGTAGCAGCACACCGGAGCTGATTGCCCGGCTCATCTCGGGCATCGAAATCAGCCGATCGACCGGAAACGAGAACCCTTGTTTGCGTTTCGCGACCACGGCACTCGGCAACAGCGATTGCGCGAGGCGCCGCAGCAAGGGCTTGCCGCCGTCGCGCGAGGCGTCGATCAGCGCAGCAGGCAGAGACATGCTGAGTTCGGCCACGCGGTGATCGAGCAGCGGCACGCGCACCTCCAATCCATGCGCCATCGATGCGCGATCCATGCGCGCCAGGTTGTTGTCCACCAGGAAGGTGCGAAAGTCCAGGTTTTGCCAATAGCGCTGGTCGTGCTCGGCAAGATCGCTCGCACCCGGATCGACGCCCGTTCCAAGCGTATCGATCCACTTGCGCCACGCTGGAAACAGTTGATTTAGCTCGCTGCGAGTAAACGATGGACATTGCAGCAAGTGATAGTACTCGTGCTGACTGGCACAGCCTTGCGGCCATTCGCGGCCAAGGCCGATGCTTCGGCGCAGGCGTTCGGTGCGCCACGCAACACGACGCCGCGGCGTGGCCTGCACCTGGCGATACCAGGCATACCCGCCGAACAATTCGTCGCCACCATCGCCCGACAATGCGACGCCGACATCGCGCTTCATCAGCGCCGCGAGGTGCCAGTTGGGAATGATCGCCGCATCGGACATGGGCTCATCGAACGTGGCGAAGATGCGCCCGGCTTGATCGGGATCGGCGAGTCGGAATTGGCTGCCGTCGATCTCGCGAACGTGGTGCCGCGTGCGCAAGTGCTGTGCCGCAGTCGCCGCGTCGCCGCGTTCGCTCCCTTCCCAGCCCAGCACATCGACGAAATAGCTGTCGATGTCGGGCCGAGCCTGCGCCGCGAACGCCGCCACTAACGAGGAATCGATGCCGCCGCTCAAGAACACGCCCAGCTTGACATCGCTGATCATCTGCTCGCGCACCGTCGCAGCCAGCAGCGCCTGCAGGGTCTCGGTTGCGACCTGTTCCGACTGGATCGGTGCCGCTGCTTCGGCTCGCCAGAAGACGCGCCGCTCGACGACGCCGGTGGCAGCGTCCAAGCTCAGGGTACTTCCCGGCGGCAATCGTTCGATGCCTTCGTATACGGTGCGCGGGCCGTGCGTGTAACCCAGGCGCAGGAACTGCAGGCACGAATCCACATCGATCGTCGGCACATTCGTCGAGGCCCGCAGGATGGCTTTGGGCTCAGAAGCGAAGTGCAGCTCGCCACCGCGCAATCGGTAATAAAGGGGCTTGATACCAAGATGGTCGCGCGCCAGGAACAGTCGCTGACGCACGCTGTCCCAGATCGCAAACGCGAACATCCCACGCAAACGCTCGACAACACGTTCGCCCCACTGGGCATAGCCATGAACGATGACTTCCGAATCGGTATTCGAGACAAATCGATGGCCGGCGGCGATGAGCTGTGCGCGCAATTCCTGGAAGTTGTAGATCTCGCCATTGAACGTGAGCTGGATCGAGCCGTCCGCATTGGCCATCGGCTGACGGCCAGCGTCGGACAGATCGATGATCGCGAGCCGACAATGCGCCAGATATGCCAGTCGGTCGGGCGAGGAGTAGTCGCCGAAGCCATCCGGTCCCCGATGGCGCAAGGTCAATGCCGCCTCGCGCAATCCGCGGTGATCGGATCGGCCAACCACGCCGAAAATCGCGCACATCAGCGCAACCCCAGCGTGCGCGCCAGGCGGCTCGCCAACGCGCGCGCCAGAGGCCCGAAGGGCACGAACTGATACGCCGATTCGCGGCGGAACAGGGGTGGCCATGCCAAAGCAGCGCGCCAATAGCGGCCCGCTCGCGTCAACTCGCCGACGTTGTGGTCGTAACGCAGCTCCATGAGCGCCTGGCTCGCTCGCGCTGCGCGACGGATCGCCCGGGGGGCCTCGCTCAGTCCGGGCAATGTGTCGATGGACAGTCGGTAGTCGCGAGCGATCTTCTTGCCCTGCGTGTCGCGCTGCGCGTCGTGGATCGAACGTTCGGCCATCAGCGCATCGATCTTGCGCGCCGGATGCTTCAGCGCCATGCGCAGCCATAAATCGGTGTCCGCCGAATACGGCACGCTTTCGCGCCAGCCGCCGAGCGCTTTGGCCAGATCCATCCGGAAGAACGTTGAGGGCTGTGGGATCCAAATCTCCTTAGTCAACACAGCCTGCAGGGAATAAGGCGTAAACGCGGTGCGATCCAGCTCCTTGCCGCTGGCATCCACGCTCTTGATATCGCCGAACACGAAGGCCAGCGCTGGGTCGGCGCAGAGCGCTGAGACCGCGGTAGCGATCGCTCCTGGCAGGTAAAAATCGTCAGAACTTTGAATCGCGCCGATGGTGCCAGTCGCTCGTGCGAAGCCTTTGTTGACCGCATCGACGACGCCACGGTCGCGTTCGGACACCCACTGCAGCTCTGGCCGATCGGAAAACTCTTTGAGAATCGCCACGGTGTTGTCGGTCGAAGCGCCATCGATCACCAGCACTTCGAGCGGCCGATAGTCCTGCGCGAAAATCGACTCCAGGGTACGTCGGATAAAGTGCCCCTGGTTGTAACTGGGCACGATGATCGAGACCAATGGCTGTGCGGTCACTTCAGGCCTCTTGCGGCTGACGGAGGGCCGTTGCAAGGTCCGCAAGCCAGGTATCGACCAGCGTCAACTCATCGTTCGAGAAGAACCCTGCGGCCACCAGTGCGCGATAACATGTCAGCAGATTGGCGCCGACATGTTCGACGCCCGTCGGCAATGCCAAATCCTCCAGCACCTGGCGGATGCGTTCGTTGCCCTGGTAACCCGGAATCTCGTCGCCGAAGTCGCGCATCAGGTCGTGCGCGTTGCGATCCTGGATAACCTCGGCCGCATGGAATACCACGCCCTGTCCTATCTCCCACAGGCAGCGCTGGGCGACGAAGCTGCGCCAGATATCGGTCATCCGGAACGAGCAGTGGCTGGGCAGATACATCAACGGAAACGCCTCCGGCCACCACCAGGTGCTTTGACTGTTGAATGGGCACCACGCGCCGCGCCGCAAGCGTACGCTTGGTGCTAGGTCGAAATAGAACGGTGCATCCAGCGTCAGTCGCCAAATGGCATCGACGTCGGGCGAGCCATTCGCCAAACCCTGCTGGATCGCCGCGCGCATCGTGCTCGCTTGCGGCGCCAGCGCGATCGGCGCCGCCATCGATGGCACGATCTCGGCGAGTGGCAAGCCGCGCGGCCAGATGCGCTGGGCGCTGAAGCATCGGTAGGCATTTATCCAGCCTTGCGCAGTCGCATCGAACGCGGTGGCCTGCGCCTCGCGCAGCTGCCAGGACGCGAGCGGAGCGTTGTCGTCGTCGGTCTCGTAAATGCACTCTGCGCCGCGGGCGATCGCTTCCAGGTAGCCCACGTTCTTGCGCGTGTAGTGGCCCGTGGGTCCACGCCGCGCCAGGTCGAAGGGCGATGCAAACTGCCGCGCCAAATCGAAAAACTCTGCGCCGGCAACATCGAAACTCGCCGGTCCCTTGCGATCGCCGACGACGATCAGCTGCGCATCGAGCGCCGTCAATCGTTCGCTCAACTGCAGCACTGCCGGCGTTGGCAACTGGATGGTCGTGACGACGGCGCAGAGCTTAGTCGACATAGACCACTCCGATGCCGAAGCCATCCTGTTCCGGGTCGCGCACCAGCTCGTCGGTGCGATAGCGCGACTTCAACTCCGCCCAATAGCGATACACCTCGCCCGCGTAGCAGCCGGTGTCACGACCATATCGAGTGCGATGATCGGCAACGATATCGTGCAGCGCGATAATGCCGCCGCGGCGAACCAGCGGCGCATACAGCTCAAAGTCCGCCTTGACGCCGGCGTAGCTGTGATCGCCATCGATAAACAGGAAGTCCACCGACCGCCCAGCGAGACGTTGCGCCACGCGTGCCTTCATCGCCTGGGTTTGCGAGTCGCCATGCAGCGCGAAATAGCGCTGCCCCGGCCGCGCATAGTGGATCAGTCTGGCGGCGTTCTGCACACAAAGATCGACGCCCACCACGCGCTCGGTGCTGGCGAGCGCATGGCAAAAGAGAAACGAATTGCCGCCCTTGTGCGTGCCGACCTCCACCACGGTTTTTGGCTGCAGCGCCCGCAACTTGTCGAGCAAGCCCAGGATTTCGAAGGGCACCTGGGTGATGCCGAAATCGGTGCCCGCTTGTTCGAGAAGCGCCTCGGCCGACGGGCTGGACCAGGCTTTCGCGCGCCCCTCGCGCCAGGACTGTGGTTTCGGCGACAGGCGGCTCTCTTGCCAGGCGCGCAGCGCTTTCTGATAGGTCGGTCGCAGCACGTCGCGTAGCGGCATCGGCAGCAGGTGTTTGGGATTCACGGTGTAGCGTTCCTCGGTCAGTTGTGGGCGCGCGCGGCGCGGACCCGTTGCCAGGCATTGATCAGATCGTTCGCCGGCCGCGCAAAGCACAAGTAGTCGACACGTCGGCGTTGGCGCTGCAGCTCGCGCTCGAATCGCACAGGCGACGATTCGAACGCTTCCATCCGTGCCAGCAGCGATCGGAATCCGCGAGCCATCGACGACTCAGAGTGCAAAAAAGGCGTGGAATCCAGGTCTGGATCGGTGAGCGCCAGACAACCGGCGGCGATCGCCTCCACCTTGGCGGTGCCGAGCACACTGCGGCCGCGCCACTTGATGTGGTATTTCGAGCCGATCAAGGCGCTGAAATCTGGATCGACCATGCTGCGCGGCGGAATGCGCTCGCCGCGATCGAAGGCATCGTCGCCGACGCGCCTGGCGAACACCGGCCCGAATGCTTCCAAGGCCTTCAATTCATCGTCGGCAGCGTCTCGTGCCGAGTGATACTCGACGAATACGCCGCGGCGCGGCGAGTCCCAGTTGCGCCCATGCAGCGCGTGGAAAACACCGCAGCGCTGGAAGTGATAGGGAACATCGAGCACGTGCGTCGGGCGACTGGAGCGCTTCGGCGCAAAATTCTGGCTGAGAAACAAATCCTGCCCCGGCAATGGCGCCGAGTACGACCGGGCATAACTCGGTGCCTTGACCTCGCGAACGTAATAGGCCCAAACGACATTCGGATATTGCGTGGTCACGCGCGCCGGCACGGCGACGTCGACACTGACCACCAGATCAAACGCCGACCAGTCGATGGCATCAACGGCCTGAGCGAATGCCGATTGCCCGTGCGCCCGGCCCGGAACGCGATCCTGGAACGACCTGAACCACTCCGCCGGCGCCCATTTCAGATCGTCGGACTTCTCGCGCCAGATCGAGCATTCGGGCGCCGCGTCGGTGCGCACCATGCAAAACCTGGCGTCGAACTCGGTGAAAAGACTGATCGGCCCGGAGCGCAGCAGTGTGCTCTGCAGCATGGGCGCGGGCGCTGTCCCTGGCGGGCAACAGTACAAATCCTCGTTGCAGTCTTGCTTCACCAGCGCGACGCGCGGGCGCTCGCGACCCGCGAGTGCCGACAACGCGCGCTCAAGCTGGCGGCGTTCGAGCCAATCGCGGACCGGCGCAAACGGCGTCATTGTGGCCGAAAAATCACGTCGACCTGACCCAGGTGCTCAATATCGACGTGTTGCGCATCGATACGGCGCCCTCCGACCAAGGTATCGCAGCGATAGCCAAGATCGGCCATGAACTGCAGCAATGCAGTGGCACTGTCGCCCGCCTGACGCAAGAACGCTGGAGTCAGCTCCAGAATGACGGCAGGCCGCAGTTGCTCAAGGCATCGCTTTAAGCCACGCAGCGCCTGTAGCTCAAAGCCTTCGACATCGATCTTGATCAGCGACGGCCGGAAACCGCAGCGCTCCAGACTATCGTCCAGAGCGCCGATCAGGACGCGCTGGCGCGCCATTTCTGTCGCCACCGCGCGCATGGTTGCTGCACCGGCGTTGTTCAAGGTGGGAAATGCGATCGCGCCCAGCGCAGGCAAGGCCCCTGCGGCGCTCGATGTCAGGTAAACGTTGTCGGCCTGATTCAAGGCCAGATTGCGCGCGAGCTTCGACAGGTTCTGCCAACAGGGCTCCACCGCGACCACCGTGCCTGATGCGCCGACGCGTTCTGCCGCGATCAAGGTGAAGTGACCGATGTTGCTGCCGACGTCGAGAAAGCACTCGCCCGGTTGCAGCATGCTTTCCAGCGTCGATTCGACATGTTCTTCCCACCGACCGGCAACCAGCAAATGGCGTTCGATGACATCGATCAACCCCACCTCGATCAGCGCTCCGCCGCGAACGCGAATGCGCTTCGAGAATGGGCGCTGCGCGAAGAAAGCTGGCCATGCCTTGAGTCGCTCAGCCCAACGTTCCGCATCGGGAAGCGTCCAGTGTCGGCGTGCGAGGTAGGCGTACACCAGCGAGCGAACGATAAAGCGCGCAACCGATTTCAGCGCCGAGATCATCGCGCACCCGCAGCGACAGGCTGATGCGCTCGGAGCAAAGCCCAGGCCTGGCGCAAAAATGGCGTTCGCAGCGCGGCGCGTGGACGAGATCGGGCCAACATCAGCAGCAACCTGCGAGCAATGGCAGGTGCATGCGCTTCACGAGCGGCGACGATGCTGCGCAGCGCGTAGGCGGGAACAGCTGCAGCGAAGGTCTGCAACACGGGTGGCGCGGCTCGCTGCCTCTGCGCAAAACCCCAGGCATCGAGCATCGCATCCAGCATCGGCACTCGATGCTCGATGCGCGGCGTGAAAGTATTTTGCTCGTGGCGCCAGTAGACGCTGACTGGCGCGTCCAGGGATCCGGCGCGCAGCGCAGCGAACGACGCCAGGCGAAACCACAAATGGCAGTCTTCGGCAATCTTCCGTGCCGGATCGAACCCTCCGCAGCGCTTGAGCAGCGAACGCCGCACAACGATTCCGCTGGTCGCCCAGCAGTAACCGGTCAACAACTCGGCCAGTAGCGCCACGCCGGTCAGTGGCCGCTGGATTCCGAAGGTCGACGCATCGCCGTTGGCGCCTTCGAGGTCGCTCGCCGCTGCGGCCAGGATGCGTGTGCTCTGATACAAGCCGTCGAGTTGTTCCAGATCGCTGTCGGGGAGCGCATCGAAAGCGTCGAGACGATTTGGCAGGAAGTAGTCGTCTGCATCCAGGAACGCCACCCAGGTCGCCGTCGCCGCTTCGATTCCGAGATTGCGCGCGACACTGACGCCGCAATTGCGATCGCTACGGAGCAGCCGACAGCGATCTGGTTCGCGGTCCGCAAACCGCTGCGCGATCGTTGCGGTGCCATCGGTGGACCCATCGTCGACAATGATCGCACGCACACCCACGCGCCCAAGACCAAAGACCGACGCAACCGCGCGTTCCAGATAGCGCTCGGCGTTGAACGCCGGAATAACCACATCAATGCTGCGATCCACGCCCGGCAACTTGCTGGTAGAGACCAAGATAAGCGTCGGCAACCCTGCGCTGGTCGAAATGGCGCCGGACGTGCGCCAGGCCGCTGGCGGCGAAATCGCCCCGAATCCTGCGATCGGCCAGCTTGTGCAGCGCGTCGGTCAAGCCGTTCGGACTGGACGGCGGAACAACGATGCCGCCGACGCCATCGACCACAACCTCTGGAATACCGCCCACTGCCAACGCCACCACCGGCGTGCCGCACGCTTGCGCCTCAGCACCAATGCGACCGAAAGCTTCGGTTTCGCTGGTCACCAAACACACATCGGCAAGCGCAAACAATCGCGCCATCGCCATCGGCGCGGTTTGGAATGGCAGACATCGAACGGGGGCGTCGATCGCTGCGGCGACGCGCTCGGCAGAATGACCGATCGCAAGCACGCGCAGCGCTGGAAGGCGCGGCGACAGGCCATTGAGCGCCGAAATTGCGTGGTGGCTGGCGATGTTCTGACGAATGCCCTCGACGGTCTGTCCGGCGATGATCACCACATACTCGTCGTCGCCGAATCCAAGGTCCAGGCGCGCTGCGCTGCGCTGCTGCGCATCGAGGGGCAAGAAACAGGTCAGATCGATGCCGTTGTAGATGCGGCTGACCGGATGCTGCGAGAGGATCGGGCTTGCCTCCGCCAGACTTTTCAGATGTTCGGAGATCGCCACGATGTGCAGACGCGAACGCCCAACGTAGCGCTTTTTTCGCCGCCAATTGAAGGCGGTGCCGTCGGTCGTCACTGCCGGCGGAATGGCAAGATCTGGGCACGCCCCGCAACCGCTGCGCCACCGTTGGCAGTGAAACGAGCAGGCGCAATGGCCTGTGAGCATCCACTCATCGCGCAAGGTCAGCACGCCAGGAGCACGTGCCGTGATCCTCGGCAGCGCTGCGAGATCGGCGTAACCCTGAGATCCCCACAGCGAGTGGAAGTGCACCACATCGACATCGGCAAGGTGCTCGGACAGCGCCCGAAAGCTCGGGTTATAGATATCTTGCCAGCCCAGACGATGCTCAATGGCGCGCGCCAGTCGCCGCGCACCCGGAACCCCGCGGACATACGGAATCTCGAAAACGCCAGGCTCGTCGGTGCGCCGTTCGCCAACAAAAACCCTGGACTCGTGGCCAGCCGCAAGCAGCGCCCGATGCAGCGAAATCACACTGCGTTCGGCGCCGCCGCCGAGATCGGCGGCGTGGACATGGGCGATCTTCACAGGCCATTTCCAGGCATCGAAAACTGCTGATGCCATTCATCGAGCACCAGCAGGCTCCACAAGCGATGCCCGTGGTCCAGACCAGCCGCATGCTCATCCAGCAAACGCGTTACTGCACCGGGATCGAAATACTGATACACCGGGCCCTGCCTGTCGGTCAGGCGCGCGCGCAGCTCGCCGCCCATCTGGTTCATCCATTGCCCCACAGGCACGGAGAAACCGCGTTTGGGCGTGTTGAGCCATTCCCACGGATAAAAGCGGCTGGCCGCCGATTTCAGCGCGAATTTGGTGCACCAGCCGCTCGCAGTGCGGCGCAGACGTTGGTCGACTGGCATCGATGCAATGGTTTCCACCAGCAAGTGGTCCAGTAGCGGCACTCGAACCTCAAGACCGTTTGCCATGCTGGCGATATCGACTTTCGCCAGGTTGTTGTTCGGCAGATAGGTCTTGATATCGACGTCCTGCGTGCGCGACAGCGTGTGCAGTCCGATGCTCGAAGCGAACTGCTGTGCATTCCAGATGCAGGTCGCCTCCGTTCGTTCTTGATGTTCAGGCCGCCATAATCGACGCCGTTCCGCCTCGCCAAAAAACGGTGAACGCCCGTACCACGCATCGATTAAGGACGGTGCAGCTTCAATGGCGCCAACGGCGCGCAGCAGATTGCCAACCTTTTGTCGAAATTGCTGCCAGCCGGATCGTTGCGGATAGGTTTCGACCAGCTTCGGGAAATAACCGTAGCCGGCAAATACTTCATCGCCGCCATCGCCCGACAACACCATCGGCACTTCGCGGCGGGCCTGTGCGCACACACGCCAGGTGCAGACCGCAGAGCTGTCGGCGAACGGCTCGCCGTAATGCCGCGCGATCGACGGCAGCAGCGACAACGCATCGATGCCGACAAGTTGCTCGCGATGGCGGGTGCGCAGCCTGTCGGCGAAGCGACGCGCCTCGGCGCGCTCATCCAGGGCCGGCAAGTCGAAGCCGATGGTGAACGTCGTCAGCGGCTCAGGCAGCGCCTGCGCCGCGTACGCGACGACCGCGCTCGAATCGACGCCGCCAGACAGGAATGCGCCGAACGGCACATCTGCGACCAGGTGCGAGCCTACGGCGTCGCGAAGTGCGGCGTCGACCGCCTCGGCCCACTCCGCTTCCGAACGATGCCGATCGGGCTGCCAGCGCAGCGACCACCAGCGCCGCGGCGTGGAGATGCGCCCTGAGGCGTCGGCCTCCATCAAATGCCCGGGCTCGATTTTGCGTGCGTTCGCGTAAATCGTTTTGGGCGCGGGAATGTACTGCAGATGGAGATAGGCATCGAGCGCATCAAGATCGATGTGCTTGTCGAAATCCGGCGCAGCGGTCAGCGCCTGCAGCTCGGAGGCAAATAGCAGGCGCTGATCGTTCAGCGTGTAACAGAGCGGTTTGATGCCGAAGCGGTCGCGCGCCAGCAGCAGCCGCCCCGCTCGATTGTCCCACAGCGCGAAGGCAAACATGCCGCGCAAGCGCTCGACCACGGATGGCCCCCACTGCTCATAACCGTGGACGATCGTTTCGCAGTCGCCAGCAGTCTGGAAGCGATGCCCGAGCTCAATCAGCTGCCGACGCAGTTCCTGGAAGTTGTAGATCTCGCCGTTGACGATGGCGACGATCGTGCGATCTTCGTTGTACAGCGGTTGTTGCCCGGATTTAGGATCGATAATCGCCAGCCGGCGATGGCCGAGGGCCACGGGACCGGCGATGTGCAGCGCGCCACCGTCCGGGCCGCGATGCGCTAGGCGCGCGTTCATCGCGGCAGCAAGCGCCGTGTCGGCCATGCGGCCGCCAAACCAGAGCTGCCCGGAGATGCCGCACATCAGGCGTCTAGGAACTCGAGAAACGATCGCCGAAAGGTGGCAGGAGAGAATACGTCTGCAAGCGCGACCCGGCCGGCTTCGGACAGACGCTTGCGTAACTTGGCATCGGTAGACAGGGATTCGATCGCGCTGCGCACAGAAGCAGTTTCCAGGTCGCCAACGATGTGCGCGATCGGATGATCGGCAACAAACCGCGGCAGAGATGCATGCGCCGGCGCGTGGATCAGCAGCGGCGCGCCGGCCGCCAGATAAGTAGTGGTCTTGGACGGAAACGACAGCGATGCGAAATTCATCCAGTCGCTTTCGAAGGGCTGCGGCAAGTAATTGAACGTACACTGCGCAAGCTCGGCCACAGTGTCGGCCACATCCCGCCAGCCCAGGCAGAGTATCCGTCGCGGCACGCGCGACCAAATATCGAACCGGCCGCCCATCACACACAACTCGATGTCGCGATCGCCCACTCGCCAGTTCATATCGTCGAGCGTAGACAGCAACAGATCGAAGGCTGAGCGAGCTGTTACGCTGCCGGCAAAACCGATCCGCACACGCCCTTCGCTTTCGTTTTGTTGCGGCGGCGACGCCGGCGCCAACCCGTGGCGAACAATGACGCTATCGCGCGCATAACGCGAACGGTACTCCTCGCGCATCGTCTCGCCTATGACAGCCACGCGATGCGCACGCCTCAACACCTGATCGAATCTCGCCCTTAAGCGCCGCCGGGTGCCGGCATCGGCGCCGAAGTATCCGAGGTTGTGCTCCACGTCGTCCCACACCAGTGCGACAAGCGGGACGCCTTCATCGATAAGTTCGGCGGCAAGATCGATGACCCATGGGCTGCTCAGAACCAACCAGATCCGCTCGAAGCGATTTTGCGCCATCAACGCGCGTACGCTGGCCGCATTCGCGCGCGTAGCGGCCGCTTGCAAATGCGCCACCACCGGCATCGCCGCAACCCGACCCATCCGGCCGAACCGGGCACCGCCGGATAATCGATAACGGCGCCCGAAACGCTCGACGCGAATGCCGTGGCGTACGTCGGATGAGGTTGTCGGATCCGTGTCGACCACAGCTACGGTCAAGCGATCGGCCGGAAATAGCCTGATCAGATCGTCGAGGATGATGGCGCCGACACCGTTTTGGCCAGGCGCGGTGCAAGTCACCAGCAGGGTCTGGGGCATCTGAGCCTCCCTGCCGGCCGAGGCCACTACCGACGGGCCTTCAGCGAGCACGGCGCTCTTCGACCAACATGCGCACGATGCTGGTCAAGATCTGATCCAGATCGACCGTCACGCCCCAGTTGGGATAATGCGCCTGGATCTTGCGCAAATCGGAGATGTAGCAAATGTGATCGCCTGAGCGCGCCTCGTCGACATAGGTCCAATCCAGCTTGCGTTCGGCGATGGACTCGATCCGCGCTATCGCTTCGAGCATCGAAATGCTGTTACCGCGCCCGCCACCGATGTTGTACACCTCGGCCACGCGTGGCGCGGCGTGAAAAGCTTCGATGAAACTGCAGACATCGCTGGCATCGATATTGTCGCGCACTTGTTTGCCGAGGTATCCGAACACGCGATAAGGTCGACCCTCGACCACGCAGCGCGCCAGATAAGCCAGGAATCCATGCAGCTCGGCGCCGCTGTGCGCCGAACCCGTGAGGCATCCACCGCGAAGGCATACCGTTTTCATGCCGAAGTAGCGCCCGTACTCCTGCACCATCACATCGGCCGCCAGTTTGCTGGCACCAAACAGGCTGTGTTTGGACTGATCGATGCGCATCGACTCGCTGATACCGAAGCGATCTTCGGCGCGCGCGTAGTCCCAGCGCGACGCCAGTTCCACCAACGGCAATTCGTTGGGCGCATCGCCATAAACTTTGTTGGTGCTGAGATAGCAAAACGTGGCTTCAGGGCACGAACGGCGCGTGGCCTCCAGGAAGTTCAAGGTACCAGCCGCATTAACGTCGAAGTCATCGAACGGCCGTTTCGCGGCGAGATCGTGCGACGGTTGCGCTGCGGCGTGCACGATCAAATCGACCGGATGGTTAGCCATAAAACCGAGCACGCTGTCGCGCTGGCGGATATCGAGATCGAAATGACGGTAAGCGGGCCAACGTCGCTGCAGGCGCTCTAAATTCCAGCGCGTATCGCCATCGGCGCCGAAGAAATCCGCGCGCATGTTGTTGTCGATGCCGATCGCCTGCCAGCCGAGCCTGGAGAAGTGATGCACGGCCTCCGAACCGATCAGTCCTGCGGAACCCGTCACCAGCAGTCGCTTATGGCTCATCGGTACTCACTCGCTCCAGATTCTCAAACACTGCATCTGCATATAAGACCCGCCGACCATCCCTGCTGCGGAATTGTTCGATGTTCCCGCGATACGCGAAGCCAAGCTCGCGCATCGCATCGAAGATCTCGGCAAACAACGGTTGCCGCTCGTAGAACTCGTAAAACGACACTTCCAGTACCACGACATCGGCGCAACGAAGGGTTTGCCGGCCGCCATCGATCACCGCTTTCTCATGGCCTTGCACATCGATCTTGATGAGCTGCGGCCCTATCGCGATCCGATGCGCTGCCGTCCAGTCATCGAGGCGCGCCAGCGTCACCTCGACAGTGGAGTGCGGTGCCGACTCCGGCCATTCCCTGCGGTGCAGTTCGGCCATCGGCAACAGCGAAGAACTGGGAGAAAAAGCACTCGCGTGCATCGCCGTCTGTCCCGCGCGATCGCTGATGGCCAGTTTATGAGCATGCGCATCGCCCAGACCGTGCAGCGTTTGCAGTAATCGATCGTAAACTCCTGGCAGAGGCTCGAACGAATGGATTTGTGCCTGCGGCCAAAGGCGCCTTGCGATCGCGGCAAATTGCCCCTCGTTTGCACCGATGTCGAGTACGCTGGCGATCGGGCGGTGTTGCAATAGCGTCCACGCCTGAAACTCCTGATCCTTGCGTACCGCGATCGCCGCGGCATGCAGCTTGCGAGTGAGCCGGATGTCCAGGCCAACGGCTTGTAGCATCGAACGCAGCAGTTCTCTCATCTGGACACAGGCTCAAGCACGGCGAGGCAATGGTCTTTGAGCGTCATGGTCCAGGCCGGCAGTTGCGCATGGCGCAAGTGGCGTAACGTCGGCAGCGCCTGTAACAGGCGTTGCGGCGCGCGCCAGACACCGCGGCGCAGTCGGCAATACCAATAGCAGACTTGCATCGCCTCATGCAGGCGCAGGCCCAGCGGCGCGCGACGATGTGCGATGGTTCGAAATTGCGAGAGTACCAGGCCGCTGTCGCGACCGGCGAGCGCAAGGAAGCGCCGCGACACGGCGCTGATGTGTTGCTCGGTTTGCCAATACCAATGCGCGCCGCGCAGGGCTCGAAACGTCCAGCGATCGATGTCGCCGGTGCTGACGATCATCACGCCGCCGGGCTTCAACAAGCGCGCTGCCGAACGCAGCGCCAAAGCTGGATCCGGCAGATGTTCAAGCACGTCGAAGGCCGTGACCGCATCGAATTGCCCGCACCAGTCCGCGTCGACCGACTGCAGGCGCGGAGCAATGATCTCGACCTGCCGCGAACGCGCGACGGCGCAAGCAGCCGTCGCGCTTTCGATCCCGAAGCGTCGCCAGTGGCCCGGCAATGCCGCCAGGAACGCGCCTGTGTGGCAGCCGATGTCGAGCACGCGTAGCGCTGCGCCCACAGCACGTGCGCCGAGCAATGAACGCGCGTCAGACCACGCGGGATGTTCGGCGATCGCGTAATCCATCGCATCGGGCGATGTGTCGGCATACATCGCTGCCAGCGCCGTCTCGTCGGGGATCGGCTGACGCTGCGTGAGATCGCACTGGCGACAGCGCAGCAAGGTCGAGTCGCGCTCGCCGAATGCGCAAATGCCGAGCCGTTCGAGTTGACCGCTCCCGCAATGGCGACAGCTCATAGCGACTCAGGCGCCTGCCAGACATGCTGCGTGGCCAGCAAATAGCGCGCGGCCGTCGGCGCCAGACCCGAGCCGTAAACATCGCGCGGGGCCACGTGCAGCCGACACAGCGAGTCATCGCGCCAGACGTACTCGACATTGGGAATTGCCAAACCGGCGCCAAACACGTATTCGCCCGCCGCGAGCGGCAAAGCATCGAAAATGCAACGAATCCGATGCCGTCCGGCGGACGTACCGAACGCCAGATCGCGATCTGGTGTGGTGGAGGTGAGAATCAAAGGTGTACCGTCCAGGGTCGCGATCTGCAGGACTACCGAAAAACTTCGAAACGCTTGCGCCGTATTGAACTCTATTTCGACAGCCAACGATTGACCGGTGGCGGCCTCTTCGATCGCCTCGCCACTGTCTGGACTGAAAAAGCGCACCGCCGTAACCTCGGTGCGCGAAGGGCAAGGCGATTGCCAGTACGAAAAACCCGGCATGGCTGGGCCGGATCCCGACGAGCGCGACGTCGAGGCGATGTACGCGCCAATGATGTCGGCTGGATTGCCCGCCTGCTGCACCTGTCCCTGCGCGAGCCACACCGCGCGCGAGCAGAGTTTCTGCACTGCCGCCATGTTATGGCTGACGAACAGCACCGTACGTCCTTGCTGCGCGACATCGCTCATCTTTCCCAGGCACCGCTTCTGGAATTCCGCATCGCCGACCGCCAACACTTCGTCGATGATCAGCACATCTGGCTCAAGATGTGCGGCGACCGCAAACGCGAGGCGCACGTACATGCCAGATGAGTAACGTTTGACCGGCGTGTCTATAAACTTCTCGACGCCCGAAAACGCCACGATTTCGTCGAACTTGCGGGCCACTTCGCTCTTGCGCATGCCCAGGATCGTGCCGTTGAGAAACACGTTTTCGCGACCGGTCAGTTCCGGATGAAAGCCGGTGCCGACCTCGAGCAGACTCGATAGCCGCCCGCGCACATGCGCACGCCCGGTCGTTGGCGGAGTGATCCGCGACAGGATCTTCAACAGCGTCGATTTACCGGCACCGTTGCCGCCGACGATGCCCAGCGCTTCGCCCTGCTTGACATCAAGCGAAATGCTCTTCAGCGCCCAGAATTCGCTGTGCCCGGCGCGTGCTGCCGCGCGTGCTCGAAACGGCGCTCTAATCCAGCGCCCCAGCTGCTCGGTCAATGTCTGTTCGTGAGTCTCGCCAAGCACATAGCGTTTGCCGAGATTCTCGATGCGTATCGCCAGATCGCTCATACCACGTCGACCATGGTTTGCTCGACGCGCCGGAAATAGCGAAGGCCAGTTACGAACAGCAGCGCCACGACGCTGTAAGAAATCAGAATGGGTTCGAGCGCCGGCAGCTCACGTCCAAAAAGCGCCCAGCGAAAGCCCTCAACAACGCCGACAATCGGATTGAGCGCATACAGCCAGCGCCAGGCTTCGGGAACGATCGACGTCGAATACGCGATCGGCGAGACATACATCCAGATCTGGATGATGAAAGGCGTCACCAGACCGACATCGCGATAGCGGACGTTGAGCGCAGTGAGCCAAAGACCAACGGCCAACGACGTGAACATCGCCATCAGCACGAACAGCGGCAAGGTCAGCACTTTCCAGCCCGGATTGATTCCGTACCACGCCAACAGCAAGGCCGCGAGACCGAGCGTGATCGCAAAGTCGACCAGACTGGAAATCGCTTTGCCGATCGGCAGAATGATGCGCGGGAAATAGACTTTGCTGACCAGATGCGCCGAACCCACCAGGCTGTCGCCGCTGCCGGTGAGCGCACGCGAGAAATACAGCCAGGGCATGAGTGCCGCCATCGCGAACAGCGGATAGGGCACGCCATCGGACGGCAGCTTCGCAAAACCACCGAAAACCACTGTGAAGATGAGCATCATCGTCAATGGCTGGATCACCGCCCAGGCGATGCCAACCACACTTTGCTTGTAGCGCACGGTGACATCGCGCTGGATGAGCATGACCAAGAGATCTCGATAGGCCCACGCCTCGCGCATATCGGTCGCCAGCGTGCGCATTCGGCTATCGATTTGCGTCACGTGGCGATGGCCGAAGAACTCGCTCTCGACGCCGAGGTTTTGTGTGGGGTTAGGCATTGCTATCTTTGTTTATGTGGACAGATGGCGTAGCCGCCGACTTTGGTGTTCCGAACTGTTCGGGAAAGCGAAAGCGTCGCGCCATGGCGCGACCCACGGGGCTTGACGCTGAATGGTCAGCAACTCACCGCGCCGCACGCGTCTGAACTTCGTCGGCAAGCTGACGTAGCGGGATCGCCTCGATGGCTTCACCAACTCGAAATCGCTCGTCGCCGGGATACACCACGAAGCGGCGGTCTGGTTGCAGGTCCGCACACGCTTGATGAAAGCCCCTCTCGGGTTTGGGATTCAAGCTGCGCTTCACTTCGATGGCCCAGCTTTCGTTGCCTGGCCATGTCAGCAGCAGATCGACTTCGGCGCCAGCGGAGGTCCGATAGAAGTGCGCTTGCGCCTTGCCGGCGCTCATGGCCAAGAGATTGTCGATGACGAAACCTTCCCAACTACCCCCAACCAGCGGATGGCCGAGAAGCCCGTCCTTGTCGGAGATTCCCACTAGCGCGTGAAGCAAGCCGCTATCGCGAAGGTACACCTTGGACGACTTCACCAGTCGTTTGCCGAGGTTCTCGTGCCAGGGCGGCAACTGCCGCACCAACAGCAGGTCCGAGAGCAAATCGAGGTAACCTGAGACCGTTCGCCCATCGACACCCAGGTTGCGCGCGAATTGCGCTGCGTTGAGCAGCCCACCCTGGTGATGGGCGAGCATCGTCCAAAATCGCCGCAGCGTTTGCGCGGCAATGCGAGGGCCGAACTGAGGGATATCCCGCTCCAGGTAAGTGCGGATGAAGTCGTTGCGCCAACGCAAGCTGGACTGCTCGCTTGAGGCCAGCAAGCTCTCCGGGAAGCCACCGCGGACCCACAAATCGTCCCGTTGTCCGGGTCCAATTTCGAGTACGTCCAACGGGCCAAGCTCAAGGTAGGAGACTCGTCCCGCAAGGCTTTCGCCCGATTGCTTGAGCAGATCAAGGTTGGCCGAGCCCAGAAGCAGATATCGACCATTGCCACGCTGTTGCCTGCGCGCGTGATCGATCAGTCCACGCAAGACGGGAAACAATCCAGGCGCGCGATGCACTTCGTCGATGACGACCAATTTGTCGGCGTGATCGGCGAGATAAAGCTCTGCTTGGTCGAGTTTGGCCCGGTCTCGCTCCGACTCTAAATCGAGGTAGACCGATGGCGTGCCGCTGGCGATCTTTAGTGCCAGAGTCGTTTTGCCGACTTGACGTGGCCCCAGCAAGGCCACTGCCGGCGTCTCGGCGAGCGCCTTGAAAACCCGATGATGGAGTCGACGGTGTATCATCCTTGCAAATCTGGACTATCGATGTAGATTTTGCAAGGTTTGTTGCGATACCGAAGACAGATGCTAAGATGCAATGATGCACACGCATCAACGGAGGCTCGCCATGCGCACCACTCTCAACGTCGACCCCGATCTCCTAGAGGCGGCCAAGCGCCTCGCCGCAGCCAATGCACGAACCGTTAGCGAAGTCATTTGCGAACTTGCCCGCCGCGGGCTGGAGTCGCCGCCACCGATTACGCGGGTCTCGGGGGTACCAGTCTTCGATGTGCCGGCCAACAGTAAGCCATTCTCGCTCGAAGATATTCGCAGGGAGGATAGCGAGTGGTGACTGGTGGCCGAACGGAAGTTCCACTCCTTGATATCAATGTATTGCTGGCCCTGGCCTGGCCGCAGCATCTGCACCATCGCCGCGCCCACAACTGGTTCCAGCACGTGGGCGCATGGGCCAGTTGCGCGATAACGCAACTTGGGTTTGTCCGAATTTCGGCCAATCCACGAATTACGGTCGCAGGCGTAACCCCCCGCGCGGCCGTGGAGCTTCTGACCCAATTCGTGGCCCTGCCCGGTCATCGATTCCTGTCGGATCTGCCGCCGGTCACTAGCGCCGCACTCTTCTCGAGCAAACAATTGCTTGGACACTCGCAGGTAACAGATCTGTACCTGTTGTTGTTGGCGATGCATCACAATTGCAGACTGGCGACGTTGGATGGCGGCGTTGCGCAATTGCTGCCGGGTGAAGAAGAACGGAAGCGTTGGGTAGAACTGATCGATTGACCGGCATTCGCAGTTCAGTTTTGCTGTGTGCGAACGCGGTGTTTGTTGGCGTCGGCGGCTCAACACCGGTAATACGTCCGATACCACTCCACAAAGCGCGGCACGCCCTGCTCTACCGTTACTCGCGGCTCGTAACCGCGTAGCTCCGCCAGATCGGTGCAGTCGGCGTGGCTGTCGGGCACATCGCCAGCCTGCAGCGGCAGCAAATCGAACGTGGCTTTGCGGCCCAGGCAGTCTTCCAGCACCTCGATGTAGCGCGTCAGTTCCACGCTCTCGCGGCTGCCGATATTGAAGATGCGATACGGAGCGGCGCTGGTGGCTGGATCGGGTCTTGCGCCGTTCCAATCCGGGTTTCCGCCCGCCGGGCAATCCAGCGCGCGGACGATTCCGGCAACGATGTCGTCCACATAGGTGAAGCTGCGACGATGCCGGCCGTGGTTGAACAGCTTTAACGGCTCGCCCGCGAGGATCGCTCGCGTGAACAGGAACAAGGCCATGTCCGGACGGCCCCAAGGACCGTACACGGTGAAAAAGCGCAGCCCCGTGCAAGGCAGGCCATACAGATGCGCGTAGCTATGCGCCATCAACTCATTCGACTTCTTGCTGGCGGCATACAGCGTCAAGGGATGTTCGGTGGGCTGATGCTCGGAAAACGGCATCGAGGTGTTGGCGCCGTAAACAGAGCTCGTGGAGGCGTACACCAGATGTTCGACACCATGATGGCGACAACCTTCAAGGAGATGCAGAAAGCCTACGACGTTGCTCTGGATATACACGTGCGGGTTTTGCGCAGCGTAACGCACGCCCGCTTGGGCGGCGAGATTGATCACGCGCTGCGGGCGATGCGTGGCGAAGACCTGTTCGACGGCATTGCGATCGGCCAGATCGGCAATCACCGGCGTAAATCCGTCGTGCTGCGCGAGCCGCTGATGGCGCGCTCGTTTCAGCCCCACGTCATAGTAGTCGTTCAAGTTGTCGATGCCGACCACTCGATCGCCTCGCGCCAGCAGCACCTCAGCGACGTGGTAGCCGATGAAGCCTGCGGTGCCCGTGACCAGAACTTTCATCGCGCTCAAAGCCTCCCGTCGACCGAACCCGTTGGAAGCGCGTACTTGACATCGAAAACCAGTCCACCCGGCTTGAGAAAACTGCGTACATTGGACTGCAAATCCACGAACTGGTGATGGGCTACGGTCAGCAGCACAAGGTCATAGTCCCCGGCCGCAGGTGCCTCAGTCAATGCGATCCCGTACTCACGCCTGACCTCTTCGGCGTTCACCCAGGGATCGTGCACGTCCACGTTGGCATGGTAACTCTCGAGCGCACGAACGATGTCGACCACACGCGTGTTGCGCAAATCTGCGCAGTTTTCCTTAAAGGTCAATCCGAGAATCAGGATGCGCGATCCGACGATGTTGATGCGGCGTTGCGCCATGAGCTTGAGCACTTCGCTCGTGACGTGAGCGCTCATGCCTTCGTTGATCCGGCGCGCGGCAAGGATCAGTTCCGGGTGGTAACCGACCTCTTGCGCCTTGTGCACCAGATAATACGGGTCGACGCCGATGCAATGGCCGCCGACCAACCCCGGCCAGAACTTCAGGAAATTCCATTTTGTACCAGCGGCACGAAGCACGGCTTCGGTGTCGATGCCCAACTTCGAAAACAGTTGGGCGAACTCGTTGACGAGTGCGATGTTGACGTCGCGTTGTGTGTTTTCAATGGCCTTGGCGGCTTCGGCGACGCGAATGCTTGGCGCCAGGTGCGTGCCCGCGGGCACGATTTCGCGATACAACGCATCGACGAATTGCGCCGTCTCGGGGCTGGAACCTGACGTGACTTTGACGATGTCCGGCAAGCGTCGGGTGCGATCGCCCGGATTGATGCGCTCGGGGCTGTAGCCGACTTCGAAGTCCTTGCGAAACTTGAGCCTGGAGTGCTTCTCCAGCACTGGAACGCAAACCTCTTCGGTCGCGCCTGGATACACGGTGGACTCGAAAATCACCACATCGCCACGCTTGAGCACGGAGGCGACGGTTTCCGACGCCGAAATCAGGGGCGTCAAGTCCGGCCATTTGTGTTGATTGACCGGCGTGGGAACGGCAATGATGAACACCGTCGCTGCACGCAAATCCTTGGCGTCGTAGGCAAGTGCAAGTTCTGTTGCGGCGCGCAGCTCGTTTTCCGCGTACTCGCCGGTGCGATCGATGCATAGCTCCAACTCGGCGATCCGGCTGGCATCGATGTCGAAGCCGATGGTCGCGCGGCGGGCGCCAAATGCGAGCGCCAGCGGCAAGCCGACGTAACCCAGGCCAATCACGGCAACAACCGCGTCTTTCGTTTCCATTATCGTGTCGACTCCAAAGTCAGTGTGCCGTTCGCAAGACGCCAGACTTCATCCGCGAGCGCCAACGGCCGGGGCCGATGCGAGGCGTGAACCACGCACATATCGCCCTGCTCGGCGCGCAGCGCGGTCAAAATGCGCCCCTCGCTGTCCTCATCCAATGCGCTGGTAGCCTCATCGAGCAACAACAACTTTGGCTGTCGGTACAACTCTCGCGCCAGTGCGACTCGCTGCCGCTCACCGCCGGAGAGTTCCACCCCTCCCTCGCCGATGCGCGTGGCCAAACCTGCCGGTAGCGCTGCTAACGTTGCGGCCAGATCGGTAACGCGGCAGGCTTTTGCCAGTCGAAGCTGATGCAAGCCGGCATCGCCAATGGCGCGCAACGCGATGTTGCGCTCCACGGTATCGGCTTTGATCCATGGCTCTTGCGGAACCAATCCGACGCTCGAACGCCAACGCTCAGGATCAAGGTCGTCGAGCGCCACGCCGCCGATCTCAACGCGCCCGGATTGCGGCGCCTGGAGGCCCAGCAGCACGTCGAAAAGCGTCGATTTTCCGATCCCCGATTCGCCACTCAGTCCGAGCCAGCGCCCGGTCGGCAAATGCCAGTCTACTGAATTCAATAGCGGCTGCGACTCGCCATGCGCGAAACTCACGCCTCGCAGCGTCATGTCGAAACCGTTGGGCAACCGCCGCCCTGCCTGGATCGAGGCGCGCCGCGTCGTCTGTGCATCGATCGCATCCAGCGCTGGCACCTGCGAGAGCAAACCGTGCCAGCTCTGCTGCACCGCCAGCAAGGCATTGGCAGCGCGATAAAACAGCACCAGTGCCACCAGCACTGCTGCGAGCGTGGCTTGCCCGGTCGCAAGCGCGATCGCAACCAATGCCAACAGCGCCACCAATGCGATCGGCTCGCGCAATGACAGGCTGACGGCCAACTGACGGGCGAGTCTGCTTTCCCCAGCCGCCACCTCCCGCGCAACGTCGCGGCGCTCTTCGGCCATGACATCGACCGAACCCGTAGCGCGCAGGTAGCGCATGCCGCGCAGCCATTGCAATCCCAACGCGGTCAGGTGCACTTGCTGCGCCATGAGGCTTTGCGCCTGGATTTCGGTGTTCCGGTGCAGCGCGCGAAAGCCCAGATAAATGCACGCTGCTAGCAGCAGCGCCGCCACGCCAAACATGGGACTCACCCAACACGCCGCCAGCAAATACACGCCGGCGTGAATCAAGCTCACGTGCAACCCGCAGAAACTCTGATAAGCGCCCACTGCATACGGCACTTGTTCGAATGCATGCTGCCAGCGCGCGTTGCCATCGCTGAGGTACTGCGCGAATTCGGTTTGCGTCAGCGCGGTTTGCAGGCGGTCCTGCAAAGTCAGGCCCAGCTGCGCGCGCAACGCGCCCAGACGCTCGAAAGCCAGATACGCCAAGCCGGCCTTGGCGCAAACCAGTGCCGTGATCGCTGCCAGCCATAGCATCTGCTCGGCAGCCGGGCGATCCATCGATTGCAGCAGAGGCAGGGCCATGCCGATGCCGATGGCTTCCATGCTGACCGCCGCGAGGGTCAACGCCAGCACCTGGTAATGCTTGCGCGCGCCGACGAAAGCAAGGAATCGCCGCGACAACTCGCCGACCCGAACGCCGCTCAACGAAACGCGTCCGGATCAGTCCCGCGCGCGCCATCGACCTCCGCGCGAAGCCGCTCGATCTCTTGCGCCAACTGATCGAACGCCAACTGCTTGCGGCGTAAGAACTCGATGGTGGTGCGGACCTTTGCCACCGCCCCGGCGGGCGTCAACACATACGCATACGCCAGTTTGTTCTGGCTGTTGCGGAAGTTTTGCGCTTTGACCCAACCGCGCTCGATCAGCGCGCGCAGGCAGTAGTGCGTCTTGCCCAGCGATAGACCCAGCTCGCTCGCCAGTTCGCGCTGCGACAATGCCGGTTGCTCGGTCAGGAGCCGCAGCAAGCGATAGCGCGTGTCGTCGTCGAGGACGCTGGACATGAGTTTGGCGGAGTCAGCTCGAAGATCGGAAGGGAGCTGTTTGCACAGGCTGCCGCCCTACGGTGTAGCTCCGTAAGGCTCGAATTGCACCGATTCAAGGCAATTGCCGAGAACTTAGCTCGATGTCGAAAAGCGCACTTCATGTGCGTTTCTCAAGTCGCGAGTCCAGCGCATGTCCGGACTCGCACACCATTGATCAAGCACTTACATACTTGATCCATGCGCGAACCATCCTGGTTCGCGCTAGCAGGCTGTTTCTCAACAGCCTGTTAGATTCTTTGTCCGAGTGCCTGGCGTTCGACTACCACGCGTCGGTCCTGACCGAGCATATTGAGCAGCAGTGCCACCCGATCGGTCCCCACGGCGCATTGGAAGATGGCGTCCAGCCCACTGAACGGGCCCTCGTTGATACGCACACGCGCGCCGGGAACCAGATCCGGCGCAACCAGTTTCACGAAACCGTCGTCTGCGTCGATACGCGAGACGATGGCATCGATCACCGCCTGCGGCACCATTGCCGGCCAACCGCCAAAACGTACGATCCCTGACACGCCGCGTGTTGAGCGCACCGGTTCAAGCGACTGCAGGTCGGGGTCGGAGGCGAGGAAGATGTAGCGCGGGAAGAGCGATTCGGTGCGCACGATCATGCCTGAGGCAGCGCGGACGCGGCGCCGAACGCGCGGGAACAGGCATCTAAAGCCTTGGCGCATCAAGCAAATCTGTGCCTCGGCTTCCTGCCGA
Organism: Lysobacterales bacterium; assembly: GCA_022844135.1. Lineage (GTDB taxonomy): Bacteria > Pseudomonadota > Gammaproteobacteria > Xanthomonadales > SZUA-5 > JALHMH01. Next base: position 70,647 of record JALHMG010000001.1, on the reverse strand, counting down.
GGTTTGGTCATCACGGCAAACCAGGACTGCAACGTAAGACCATGTGTTCACGCGGTGAACGGACCATACGCGAGCCCTGTAGACAGGCGCAAGCGTGCGAAAGAAAAGTCACGTCGATACGCCGTTTGATCAACAATTCGATGCAAAGTACCAGGTCACGGAACGTGCGCAGTCAGTATCTCGTGGTCAGTCAGCGCGCGAAAGACAGATCCTTCGCTACTCGACAAAGCGCGAGTGTTGTTGTTGCTTGATAGAGTTAGGCGTTTTCTGTGCACCGGATGGATCAGATGCGCCTCGGACCTATCGTTTCCGCCACCGTGATCTGCCGCGATCTCGATCGCTCATTGGCCGCCTACGCGCATTTGGGATTGCCGCTCGTCGAGCGCGGCGCGCTCGCTCGCTCGCGCGCGCTGGCGATGGGCGAGGCGGCGCTGGCGGATGCACGCTGTGCGCGCCTGGGCGCGACCGATTGTGCCTGGCTGCAACTGATCGAAGCGCCCGGCGCCAGCCAATCTACGCCGTTCGGGCGACGCGGCTGGCTGGCGCTGGAGGTGGGCGTGCGCGATGTGGATGCACTGGCCGCGCGTTTGTCCGATAAGCACTTTCGCGTGCTGGGTGCGCCGGCGAATCTGGACGTTTCCGATGCGATTCGCGCGATGCAAGTGGCGGGCCCAGACGGCGAGGTCCTGTATTTGACGCAAGTGAAACGCCCGGTTCCGCCATTCGCCTTACCGCAAGCGCTGCATGAGGTGGATCAGCTATTCGTCGGCGTGCTCGGTTGCGGCGACCGCGAGCGCACGCTGGCGTTTTACGAAGGCCTGGGTCTGGTCGATCGATGGCGTTTCGACACGCGTTTGGGCGCACTCAATCGCGCACACGGCCGCGATTGCAGCGAACGCCATCCGGTGGCTTGCGCGCAGCTTCGCGGCCAGCATCTGCTCGAATTCGATGCCCTGCCCTGGCTGCCCGCCGCCGACGCCAGTCTCCGAGCCGGGATTCGCATGCTCAGCATCGCTCGCAGCGATGCGCAAAACCAGCCGCTGCGAGCCGCAGACGATCCGAGCGCCCGGGTTCTCGCGGGCCCGGAGGGAGAGTGGCTTGAACTGGTCTAGCCCGCATATTCGATAAGGAAACGCGGATGATCGCCTCGGGTCTGATGCTGGAATCGAGGCGGGAGGAGCAGGAGGAATGTTTGTTCCATTGCGACGACGAATACCGAAGAAGCCGGCGCGAAGCTCGAGCCAGGGTCGCGCCAGCGGACAAATGGCAGCGAATACCTGGTCGTTTCAGCCGATGAGCAACTTTCCGCGCACTGCGCACAAAATCAACCCCTTTTGTAGCGGCCACATCAACTATGCGAGTTAGCACGCTGCTCGCGCTTCTGGCATTCGCCACCGTCGCCGGTGCGGCGCCGCACCCGGAAGAAGGCCCGCCAATCATCAGTGCGCACACGGCAGCCAACGGCCGGGAAATCGGACAAGTCTGGCGCATGCGCCAACGCAGCGATGGCGTGCTGGTGATCGCCACGTCCCCGGGATTGAATTTCTTCGACGGCACCCGCTTTGTGGATGTCGCCATTCCCGGCGATCGCACCTACGATGTGTCGGTCCGCAACGACCGCTTGATCGTTGCCACGGCAGTGGCGCTCGGCGAAGTTCGGCCGGACGAAAAAGGCGTCTGGGCTTTCAACGCTTTCGAGCGGCCGCCCGATGCGCCCGACGTCGGCCCGATCGGCCGCGTCGCGCAGCATGGAACACGATCTTTCTTCCTGTCGCAAACGTATTTCGTCACCCACGATCGAGGCCAATGGACCTGGCGGCAACGCAGTGGCGGCGGCGGCGAATTGCGCGAGCGCGCCGACGGCATCTGGCTGCATGAAATCGGCTCGGGATTGATGCGCTACAACGAAGCAACGCAGACCTTCGAGCCACGCGACAACACCGGCCTGCCCGAGGGCGAGCTGGATTTCGCCGCCGACGACGGGGAGCCGTGGTTGGCGCGCGACGCGGAAAGGATTTTCGAGCGCATCGATGGTGCCTGGCGCACCGTGCCGCTGGAGGAATCTCTGCGCCAAAGGATGGTGGATGAGCGCATCGAGTCGATGGCGCGACTGCCGAACGGCGACATCGCGATCGGCACGCGGTTCGGCGGCCTGTACCAATTGGCGCCGGATGGCGCATTGCGCCGCCACATCGCGCTCGCGCGCCTGCCCGGCCAGCGCATCACCGACATCATGACCGATCGCGAAGGCGGCGTCTGGCTGACGCTGGATGGCGGCATCGCGCGGCTGCAGCAGGACAACAGCCTGACGCGCTGGGGGCGCAGCGACGGCGCGATGCAGATCGAGCGCCTGACGCGGATCGACGGCGTGCTGTACGTCGCCGGCCGCACCGGCCTGATGGCACTCCGACCGAGCGGCGATTACAGTCCTGCGCAACTGCGCCCTTACCGAATCGATCGCGCCAGTGTCTGGTCGCTGCTGAAAACCAGACACGGGATTCTTGCCGGCGTCGGAAATGGCCTGGCGCTGCTCCCGCCCGACGAGAATGCCGCGCCGGTTCAGATTCTGAGCGGCCTTCGATTCACCTCGCTGGCGCGCCACGGCGACCACATTTACGGCATCTCCGGCAACAGTTTGCGCCGCTTCCGCGAAGGCGATGCGGGCATCGAAGTGGACCCAGGCTCGGTCGCGTTGGCCCCCGGATTCGATTTGCATGCCGATGTCAGCGGCGATCGGCTGTGGCTGAGCGGCGATGGCAACGTCGGCGTGCAAAGCGTCGAGCAACTCGCCTCATGGCCGCGCGTTCGGATTCGCAACTTCGGGGCGGCCGATGGCCTGACCGCTGGACGCATTACCTTCGCCCGCGACGACGAGGGCGGCGCGACGCTGATCGTTGCCGAAGGCGTTTTCCGACTGTCCGGCGAGACCTTGATTCGCGATCCCCGATTCAGCGGCGAGCTACGGGTAATGACTGACGCATTGGACGGCCAGCGCTGGGCCGCCGACCGCTACGAGGTAAAGTCGTTTCGCCGTCAGGCCGACGGCCGTTACGCCGTGGCTGCGCGGCCGCTGAGCCTGGTATGGCATCCGTGGCGGCACCTCTATCGCGACGACGACGGCACACTCTGGCTTGCTGAAGACCGCGGCCTGATGCGCGTCGCAGCGCCGGCCGACGTACCGGCGCTGCAATCGAATGTGCTTCTAGGCAGCGTTGCCGATGCGGTCAGTGGCGAAACGCTCGCCGGCTCATCTGCGGCGCGGGTCGATCTGCCGAGCACCACTCGCGATGTGCGCGTGCAGGCGGCCCTGGCGGCCTTTGCGGAGAACGACGCCGTCGCGTGGTCGTATCGATTGGACGACGGCGGGGCCGCCACGCTGGAGAAACCCGAAGTGCAGTTGCCGAGCCTGTCGGCCGGAACGCATCAGCTTGTGATATCCGCGCAATCAGTGCGCGCCACGCGCAGCATCGAGCCACTGATCCTCGAGATCGAGGTCGCCCCATTTTGGTTCGAGACCACCGCCGCGCGGGCCGCCGCACTGATCGCGGCGCTGATCGCGATCACGCTGCTGGCCTGGAGCTACGCACGCTGGCGTACACGCAAGCTGGAAGCCGAGCGCGTGCGTCTGGAGCGAGTGATCGCCGATCGTACCCTGGACATTCGCACGCAAGCCGAAGAAATACGCGTGCTGTCCGAGGCGCGCACGCGCTTCTTTGCGCATGTCAGCCATGAATTTCGCACGCCGCTGACGTTGATCCTGGGGCCCCTTGGAGATGCCCTGAACGAGCGCTTCGGCGCCTTGAGCGCGCCGCTGCGCAGCGTTCTTGGAAGCGCCCGCGAGAACGCAAAGCGCCTGCTCAAGATGGTCAGCGAGCTTCTCGATCTGAGTCGGCTCGCCGCCGGGCGCTTCGAGCTGCACGTCGCCGAGCATGACCTGGCTGAGCAACTGCGGCGTGAAATCGACGCTTTCATGCCGCGCGCGGCGGGAAAAAGCATCACGCTCCGCGGCGAGGGTTTGAACGATCCGCTGCAGCTATGGTTCGACCAGGATCAGCTTGAGCGCATGGTCAGCAACCTGCTCGGCAATTCGCTCAAGTTCACGCCCAACGGCGGCCGCGTTACGCTGCGCCTGGTACCTACGCCGACTGAGGTGGGCATCGAGGTCGAAGACAGTGGCCCCGGTATTCCCGTCGAGGAACAGGCGAAGATTTTCGAGCGCTTCTATCAGGGCGGCAACGCGCCCAGCGACGCACCAGGTACGGGCATCGGTCTGGCGCTGGTGCGTGAGCTTATCGATCTGCATCAGGGGCGCATCGAGCTGCTCAGCGAACCGGGACAAGGCGCTTGTTTCGTGCTCTGGCTCAAACGCGGCAACCAGCACTTTCCGCCAGCAGCGCTCGACAGCGCAGCGGCGTTCGTCACCGGCGTCGCATCCGACGATGCAGGCTTGCCCACACTCTCCAGGCCAGCGGCCGGCGTGCGCCCCACGGTTCTGGTGGTCGACGATCACAGCGAGCTACGCCGCTATCTGGCCGATCGTCTCGGCGACAACTACAGCGTGATGACGGCGAGCGATGGCGATGAGGCGCTGGAGCGGATCGGCGAGGCGCTTCCCGACATCGTGATCAGCGATGTGATGATGCCGGGTATGGATGGTCTGCAGCTGGCGCACGCGCTGCGGCGTAATCCAGAAACCCACGGCGTTCCATTGCTCTTGCTCAGCGCCAGGTCGCACAAGCGCGACGTCGTCGCCGGGTTGGAAGCGGGCGCGGATGATTATCTGACCAAGCCCTTCGACACCAGCGAGTTGATCGCGCGCATCGAAGCGCTGCTCGATGCCCGGCGGCGTTTGCGGCAGAGCTTTCTTGCGGCGCCAGAGCCGCCGACGCCAACCACCCTCCAACCGCCGCCCCCGGCGGCGAGCACTGAAGGCCCGGCCGACGATCGCTTCCGGCAGCGTCTGTCCGACGCCGTATCCAAACATCTTGCTGATCCAACCTTCGGCGTTGCCGAACTGGCTCATGCGCTGCACATGGACCGCGCTACCCTGTTCCGCCGCTGCAAGCAAACGCTTGAAGCAACTCCCAGCGAAATCCTGCGCGAACATCGCCTGCAGCGCGCCGAGGCGCTGCTCCGCGAGCGCCGCGGCAGCGTGTCTGAGGTCGCTTACGCCAGCGGGTTCGACAACCTGTCCTACTTCTCTCAGGTCTTCCGCAAACGCTATGGCTGCGCACCATCGGCGCTGCTCAGCGAAACGGTTTCGACGCGCACGCCATAGTGCTTGTCGAACGCCGTAAAGAACGCATCGAGCGAGGGGAAACCAAACTCCCGCGCCGCCGTTTCTACATCCAGGTGCTGCTCGCGCACCACCTCCATCACCTGTTCCAGCCGCTCCGCAATGTTCTGCACGATGGCCATTCAACGCCCTTCCGAACCACCACTGACGAATTGTCGCGCGCGCAATACGGCGTTGGTTGCCAATCTTCAGTTTTTGCAACGCGGTCGAAGACGTTCCCAACGACGATAACAGCACTGCGTCGCATCAGTGGATCGCAGGTAGAACAAGAAGCTCGGCACATCGATGCGCGCCAGACACGACTCGTACCAGACATCCCCCGCACCTAGCCAAGTGCAACTGACCGATGCCCAGCGTAGAAAGTGGCCTCCATTGAGGTCTCAACCCCAGGACGGCGCCGGTCAGCTAAGCAGAAAGCCAAAGTCAGAATTTGCGAGAATTCCCAGATAGCGAAAACGCTTCCGATTGAGCGAGCATTCGGTGCAGCTCAAGTGCTCATCTAAGCGTAAGCGCGAATCGCAACGCAAGCTCTCGCCAGAACTCGATCAGACCATGGAAACGAAGAAACATCGCTCAGCCTTTCAGATCATCTGAGCAAGTCGATTAGCAATTTGCCAACTACACCAATGCTCAGAAGTCGGGAAATAATGAAAAAGTACTTGTTCATACGAATCCTGGAGGCATGTAACGCAGATTGCTTCATGTGCGTCTTTGCTCGCTCCAAGGATCAATATAGATTTAGTAAGAGTGATTTGTTCGCGATACTAGACAAGGCCAAAGGAGTTGGGGTCGAGTACGTTCGTCTGACAGGTGGAGAGCCACTTTTGCACCTGGAAATCTCAGAATTCGTGAGGATTATAAAGCAATTCGAATTGAAGAGCTCCATAATTACAAACGGAGCTTCCTTACCAACCAAAATTTCAGAACTATCCGCCAGCGGCCTGGATCAGATCGTTGTCAGCATTGACGGCACACGGGATAATCACGACAAAATAAGAGGATTTCCGGGCCTATTCGACCGTTGTATCGACGGGATCAGCAAGGCTAAAGAACTAGGCATCCGCACGCGAGTAAATACTGTGGTTGGACCTCACAACTATCAAGATATGCTCGAATTACAAAAACTCTTCACCGATGTGGGAATCAATCAATGGGAGCTAACCGCGTTAAAGCTTGACCGCCCAATCGTCTATCCTGATCGGCAAGCTGTGATTGATTCGTGCGACCGCCTTTATCACACTGAGCCAGGCCTCTTGGTTCCAATGGGTCTGCGCTTTTACGGCGAGAGCCGCTCAGCCCAGGATTTGTTCTTCGACGCTGGAGTATGTCCGAAACCCACCGGCAGCCTCTGTAATGTCGTCGGGAATGTTATATATATAGACCCAAAAATCAAAAAGGCTTTTGGCTGCAGTTTGCTTCCGCATCGAACTGGTGAAGACGCAACCGACGGCGCTGTCGTCCAGAACGATGACACGTGGTCGCTGACCAATTCAGAATGGAATGAGCATGTTCGCTATTACCGTACCGACGGACATCGAACCTGCAAAGGCTGTTCCACGACAGCGGCCGCCTACAGCAATCGGATTGATGATGTGGGAAATGTTGACCCATGGGAATATTGAAATTTCGGAAATCACCAATGCCTAATGGTATGCGCAAAACAAACCAGAATCCGCTGGCAATATTCGGTGGTACGCCAACTCGCCAGCTGCCTTTGCCCACAGGAGTCCGCATATCCACGACTGCTCGGGCCCGGGTTCTTGAAATGATGGATTCTGGTCTCCTGTCCTTGTATTACTCAGGGCCATGGGCACGTAGATTCGAAACCGAATTCGCTGCATTTTTCGGAGCGGACATCCGCGGGGTCTCCGTGAATTCTGGGACGTCAGCGCTGAGCTTAGCGCTCTCAGCGGCAGGTATCGGCCCGGGGGACGAGGTGATTGTACCTGCGTTTTGCTTCGTAGCGGCAGCTTCCGCTATCGTGCAAAACAACGCCATACCCGTGATCTGCGATGTTGAACCTCAATCGTTAACCATGTCGGCGACTCGGGCGCGCGAACTAATTAGTCCGCGCACCAAAGCCGTCTTGGTGGTTCATTTCTGGGGCTATCCTGCAGATATGGACAGTATTTCAACGTTGTGCTCAACCGAAGGCCTCACTTTGATCGAAGACTGTGCGCAAGCGTTTGGCGCCACAGTACGACGACGCAGGGTAGGCACGTTTGGCGACTACGCCGCTTTCGCATTTTCAGTACGAAAGCATATTTCTTGTGGTGAGGGCGGAATGGTTATCTGCGCCGACCATTCACGTTACAACACATTACGGACTTTGTCTAACTACGGCAAAGGCCCCGACTGGGACGACTATGAGAGATTAGGTTTCAGTTGCCGAATGGCAGAATTCCCAGCAATAATCGGTCTGGATGGATTATCCAGACTGACGGAAGAGATCTCGGATCGCCAGAACGCCGGCCGGTATTATGGTCGATCTTTCTTGAGTCATGGGCTTCTGACGATCAAAGAACCGGAATGGGGCGAGAGTGTCTACTTTAAATGCCCTGTTCTTGTCCCTGATGGCGCGCGATCAATACGCGACGATTTGGTAAAGGCGATTTCCGCCGAAAATATAAGCTGCCGCATCCCGCATCGGCCTTTGTTTCGAATAGACTGGCTAACCAGTTATCTCCGCAAAAATTCGGCAGCGATGACCGCAGATGATTGTCCTGTGGCGCGCGACGCCCACTCACGGCTTTTTGAATTGGAAACAGGGCCCTGGCTTCCGATGCAAGAGGCCGAGATGAGCTGCGAAGGAACACTGAAGGTGTGGCGACACTTCGCCGGGACACGAGATTAATTCCATGGGTTCAACACGCAACAGCGCGATGCTGGTAGTTTCTGCTTGTCACTTCGGCTGGGGCAGTCTGGGCAAACTTCGCTTAATTCTCAAGCACCTCCCACCGCACCGGATCATACTTCATGAACCGCCGCCGATGTCGACACAAATACTAGCGCTCGACGACTTCAATCACGAGTTTGTTGATGCGCCCCTTGCTGACGCGAACGCGGCGCTCGTGATTAACGACCCAGAACGAGCGAATTACCTCGGATCGCTTGGAATACCTGTTGTTTATGTTGATAGTTTGCCGTACCTGTGGGCTAATGGAAATGAGGTCCCGTTGCCTAACGCCACGGTATGTTATTGCGCACAGCGATACCCGGACGAGATTTTGCCACTAGCCTCGTGCCTTCGAAATAGACGCGACTTTTGTTGGGTGGAGCCTATCGTTCCGCAGCCGAGGCGTCGCACAGGCGGCGCCGGAGTTGTAGTGAACGTGGGAGGTGTGCATAGCCACCTTTGTGGAACTCTGGACTATGTCGATCTTGTCTTGCCTGGCGTGCTTGGCGCGCTTGAGGCGGCTTCGGTTTCCATCGCTGGCGTATGCGGCAACATCGGGTCCGACTGGTTAAGCAATATACGGCAGCGCTTCGGAAATGACGTTGTCGTCGGTGTGCAGAGCGGTCATGTCTTTGAGCAGTTGCTAAGGACTTGTGACCTTCTACTCACCTCACCGGGCAGCACGACTATCTTCCAAGCAATGCAAATAGGCTTGCCGTCCATCTTGTTGCCGCCACAAAATCTGAGTCAGATCCTAAATACGCGCCTGTTTGTGGATCCCGAGTGCTCCGCACTCAATTGGCCGGATAGCGTGCTGTCGACCGGAATGATAGAAGCGTTACGACCTGCAGGTGAGGAAAAGGTAGTGAATGCAATCTACAGCGCTTTGGCGGAGGCTCGCAAGGATCCTGCCAAGCGGGCCGAAATAACGGAGTCTTTACGCTCTGGACTATCCCCGTTACAAATGGCTGGACACGTGCGCAGGACTGTCAGTCATAACTCTGGCCGAGGAGCCCATCAGGTTGCACAAATCATTCGCCAAGCATGTTTGGCGCCCTACAAATCGAGGCTGAGTGACTAGCATGATGGGCCGAAAGGGCGCTATCTTGGTTTTACGACACAATGGGCTCGGCGACCTGATGACGGGGATTCCCGCAATGCGCGCTTTGCGTCGAACCTACCCAACCCAGAAGATAATAATGACGTGCCCGTCGTGGCTCAAGGATCTTGCTGGATATTTGAATCTGTGCGACTTAATCCTCTCCGATCGCTCGAATCCAGACACAATTGGTCCCACAGATCACCGAGCCGCTGATTCAAATGTACTGGCTTCCGTATTGGAGCTGAAAGAAAGGGTTGAGCTAATCGTTTCCCTAAGGACTCCCGGTCATGAGCTGTTGCCCTTGCTCCGAGCACTCCGACCGAGTCAAATATTGAGCTACCGTCACCCCGCGATACCCGAAACATCAAGTGCTCCGTTCCTTGATTTTGCCGATCACATTTTCTCCCGATGGGCTCGCCTGCTTGGCCTTTTGGGTATCGATCTCGACGCCAACGACCTCTTTCTGCGTACTCCGCGTCCTCTGGACAGAAATGCACCCGTAATTCTGCACGCTGGCGCCGGAAGCCCGGCTCGCCTTTGGCCGCAAGATCGTTGGACGGAGGTGGCAAGAAAAGTCCAGGCCATGGGATGGAAGTTGCAGCTAACAGGCACGCTGCGGGAGCGAGATCGTGCTCTCACGATTGCCAACCAAGCGGGAGTCGACGTTACCAGCGTTTCACTCAATACGACGGCTTGCGACTTGCTTCATCGCGTCGCCGCCGCTGGACTCGTTCTGTCTGTTGACAGTGGTGTCGCGCACTTAGCAACGGCAACCCGAACGAGCGCGGTGACACTGTTCGGTCCTGTCTCGCCCGGTTGTTGGGGGCCACCTAAAACCTGCACCGAACACATCACGATCTGGAAAGGACAAGAACACAACCCATACGGCGAGACCATCGATCCAGGCTTAGAAGCGATCACGACCAAGGACGTCGTTAACGCATTCGCTAAAGCCACATCCCAAAACCAGAACGCGAATCATGTCAACTAGACCACCCTACATCCTCGTAACCAACGACGACGGTCCAGATTCGTTTGGCCTTCGCGCCGCGATTGAAGTAGCTCAAACACTTGGCGAGGTGTTGGTTGTTTGCCCACGTGTTAATCAGACATGCATGTCACGCGCCTTCCTTCGCGGACCCGACATCGGCAATGTTTCGCCCCACAATTTTCATCTATCAGAAGGGATGGTTAAAGGTTACACCATCGCCGGAGCCCCATCGCAAGTTATTAGCATTGCACTTCTGGAACTTGTTTCGAAGCCACCAGATCTATGTATAAGTGGGATAAACGCCGGCGAGAACCTTGGGTACACCGTACACTTAAGCGGAACTATAGCAGCGGCCGCCCAGGCAGGCAGCCACGGAGTGCCTAGTATGGCAGTAAGCATGGAAGAAGATGACTCGCACTTCGGCAAGACCTTTGATCCTGAGGTTTGGAAGCCCGCGATGACAGTGACCTCCCAATTGGCGCGGTTGGCCTTAAGGGGATTAAATCCAAACGTGTCATGCCTCAACATCAACATTCCAAGCTGCGTTGAAATGCGTACAGAATGGCGCTTGTGCGAACAAAGTCGACTGGACCCTTATCGTCTCCAGTTGAAAAACAGCAGCGCGAAAACAAGTTCCGATCGTTACACATTCGCCTCCAACTACACTTCCGACCAGATCGCCAGTGGATCGGACCTGGACGTTTTTTGGAGGCGTCGTGAAGTTAGTGTTACGCCGATTGCTCACGAACTGACAGTCCGCGACGCAAAAGGCAGACCATGCAATCCCTTCAACGAAACGTAACTATTCACCATTCCCATGCGTCGTCCCCTACACATACTCCAGATCGCTACCACTCTAAATGATCGTTGTGGCATCGGTTATTTCTCTAAACGAATGGCGACAGCACTTCGCCGCGCTGGTGCGAAAGTGAAATGTAGTGCAGAACTCCGCGCCGACCGCGCCGATATCGTTTTTCTTCATTACCATGGGGAAGTATTACCAATAAACAGTGCACATGATTTTATTATGGATTGTCGGCAACCCGTTGTACTAATGCCACACTCCGATGATGCGAGGGCGCTTTACGACTCCGTTGCTGCGATAGTGGCTATGGTACCCTCGCTCATTGAAGGCGCAAAGCGCGGTCATTGGTTCCCTCATCCGTCAGAGACTTTTTCGGAAAACACGACGCGAAGGAGATTACGCACCCAGTTTGGATTACCCTTGGACAGATTTCTAATTGGAACGAACGGGTTTCTCAGATATGAACGCGAATACCCGAGAATCAGTGAGGCAATCCTCCATCAGATCCCCGCCGTCGCAATCTACCTAGTCTTGAGCCCATGGAAGCAACCCTCCCCGGGCGTGCTCGAAGAATTAGCCTCGATAGCAGCCTTATATCCCAGTCGACTTCATCTTGCGTACTCGCAATGGAGCAATCGAGACCGTTTTGACCGCCTTCGAGCATGCGATCTGCTTTGGTGTTGGACCGCCGCACCATCGTCGCCCTATGCCAGCGGAGTGGTATCTGATCAATATGCCTCAGGCACTCAAATGGTTGTTGTAAACAAACTCCAACACAGCCACATTCTCGGCCTACCGAATGTGGTCACGACGCCAGAGGACACAATTGCCTTCATTGGCGCACTGGCCGAAGCTAGTGCCAAACCGTGCGTGCGGCATGATCCCAGTGTCATTGCCTGGGGCGAACACATGCCGAATCTCCTGCGCTTTCTCGAATCCCTTTAGTATCAGCTGTTCTTCGCCGAGATCGTGCTATTCGCTGTCATAGCGCAGTGCGTTTCGAATACACATAGCAACCAAGAACAAAAATATCGCAGCGAGCGTGCTCTGCAGAACTACAAGGAAATCAAACCATGCCATTCGAACATCCGAGCTCCCCAGGAGACCGGTTACTGCCGTATCATAAGCGCGTGAATTTGCTTGCCCGAGAACCGGAAAGTTCCGGCAAACGGCGATGTAAAAACTCTCACGGAAAAAACCACGCCAGGTGAATGACCCAATCGAATACCGCATAGCCTCGTATACTCCCGAGAACACTAATGCATTTATGAACCAAAAACACAATGGACGAACCGCACTTCGTCCGTAATCGCAACCTAGTGCGAAGCAGCGAAGCAAAACCCGAAAAGTCAACGACGCATCAGCCCGGGACTCCTGTTCCAGCACAAGGTAATCGCGCTCCGCCCCCCAATCACGGCTGTCCGAGGCAATCCTTCTAAGCGCACGGTAACATTCCTCTAGAACGGGCTGCATGCCCTCCTTCTCTCTCACGTAATTGATCGGCTTTCCAAGACCTTCCATCACAACCTTCTTCGGAATTGATGGTGCGACACTAAAAGTCGCAAAGGAGAAGTCCGGAACTCGCCGAAAAGCGACGCCATTTAAGATAACTCCCTGATTAAACCGCGCTCCGAAAAAACTCGCGCCTTTGTTGAATTGAGCGAGGGACATATCCGCCTTTCCCGCGAAGTCGCAGCCGCTGAAATATACTAAACCGTGAAAAACAGCACTTCTGAAGTAGGTATCATCAGAAAAGGTGCAGCCATCGAACCGGCAAATATCATGGAACTCGCAAGGTGATTCTTGTGCTTGACTACTAAGAAATCCTACCCAATCCGCGAAATTGCAATCGCGGAATTCGGTGCGTCCGCAGAATCTGGTCGCTCCAAACCAAACCCAGGAATCGAAAGCGCATCTTGAAAAATCAACTAAACCAGGGAAAACGAACCAACGGAAATCAATGGCCTCCCCCGACGATGCCAGCGAAAATTTCCGTTCGGAATGCGGACGGTCACTTCGAGCTCGGTCACGCAAAGCCCGCCTGAAAACCGAATCACTGAAGTCGACACGAGCTTGGCTTTCCCAAAGCCAGCGCATGCGCCCGAAAAACCGCCCCTGACGCTCAAGGGATTTGCGCTCGCTCACCATTGAAAGAGCCCAATAATTCCAGACCTTGGCTGCCCTGATCTGTGAGAACTTCTCGCTGCCATTCTCGGCAAACATCTTTGATTTTTCCGTCTGGCAGCGCTCCCACAATGCTTGACATTCCTTCCTATCCATAACCGTCACAACCCTGGGGCTGGCACAATGTTCCAGAACGATAACTTCAATTGAGTCCTCTTGCAATGTTGAAAACGTCGAGATACATTATCGGAGGGATTTCTCTTGGCCTAGTCTGCTCAACTCGCATCCAGCCCTTGCGGCGATGCGGATGTTGCAGTAGGCTAAGCAGTTCACCCGACGAACGTTAGAAGAGAAATTCTCACCGCTTTGGCGGCTCGTCCTTTTCGGCATCGTAGTGCAAACTTTGAGAAGCATACAGTCATGCGCAAGCAGTTTCAGCCGCGAACCGACGCGAACTCCGTGCCTGGGGCCGATACCGATTCGGAACGTAGTGGAAAAGAAAAAATTTATGGTAAGCATTCGGTTCGTGCCGCTCTGATGATGCGTCCTGGCGACGTCCTAAAGCTCGTGCTCGCGGGCAAGCCCGACTACCATCAAGAAGCGATTTCCCTTGCTCAGCGGCACAATATACCTGTGGCTTTTCTTTCATGGCCAGAGTTCAGGAGGGCTGGACAACTCGTTGGCGAAGACAACCACCAAGGCATCTTCTGCTTTGCCAATCCGCGGATTATAGGCGTTGAGAGGGACTTGCAAGATCTTGTTAACGCAAAATCAGTCCTGTTGCTGGATCAGGTTTCGAACCCTCAGAATTTGGCAACAATAATTCGATCAGCGGCCTTTTTCGGATTTGATGCGATAATATATATGCGACATCGAGCGGCGACACCTACTGCAGAAGTAGTCAGGTACGCCGTCGGCGGCGCCGAGTTAATTGAATTTTACTGCGTTGCTAATCTTGTATTAGCCATCGAGACACTTCGGGACATCGGATACCATGTGGTCGGGCTGGATGAGAGAGGCAGCAGAATACTTCCGGATCTTGTATCCCATGAGAAGCTGGCATTTGTCATTGGAGCCGAGGGGGAAGGTTTGCGACAAAGGACACGAAAGCACTGCAGCGAACTAGTAAGTATTCCGGGAGGCCACCTGGGACTTGAATCTCTAAATGCTGGTGTCGCAGCAACCGTAGCGATGTACGAGGCTAAGCGCCTTACGCTGGTTTCGTGCTCTATTGCTGGCGTCGGTGGTAATCTGCTGAGGAACGCAGAGGGGGAGTGGGACTAGTGGATGCGCGATTCTTTGACACGTTCGCCAAATGGGTGAACGCGGAGGTTCTTCAGTTCTATTACAACTGGCAGCGCATCGAGCCTGGAGGTTACCCAGTAGTCTTCCAGATCGAGTTGACAAATCACTGCCCAATGACTTGCGAGATGTGCCCCCGCACCAATCAGATGACGCGACCATTGGGATTCATGGAATTCGATGTCTTCAAGAAGATCATCGACGAAGCTCGATATTCGACTCGATCCGTCCTGCTTCATCATTTCGGAGACAGCTTGCTTCATCCGGATATCGCAAGAATCCTGAATTATGCTTCCCAGTCTGGGGTCAAGGGATTTCTATCCGCTAATCCGATACTCCTTACTGATCATCGGATTGCTTCTTTGGTAGATAGCGGACTCGAAGAGCTAGTTCTTTCTCTCGATGGCGTGACGGCGGCGACCAATGAGCGAGTGCGCGGGCGTGCCGCCGGCAATCTCGAATTAGCCGAATCAAGGTTGAGGAAGCTCCTGGATTACAAGGCCGAGGCGGGTAGATCCCGGCCTCGAGTCATCCTACAAATCGTTGAGCAGGGAGAGAACCGCCACGAAGTGAATGATTGGTTGCGTAAGTGGAAGAATTGGCCAGGCATTGACAGAGTGAAGGTCAAGCGTTATGTAGCGTGGGATAATACAAACGAACGGATAAAATCGCTGCGGGTTCATGAGATTCAGCCGCCTGATTTTGTTTGCGACAAACCGTGGACATCCTTAACTGTGCTGTGGGATGGGCGTGTCGTACCCTGTTGCTTCGATTATGACGGCAAACAAGTACTCGGAAACGTAAATAACCAGTCTTTGCGTGAAATTTGGAATAGCGAGAATTTGCGCCGATTCAGGGGTGCGCACGCGAGCCATTCGCTAAGTGGTATTCCGCTTTGTGCCAAGTGTGTGGATAAGGAAGGATATCCGACACGAAAATTGTATTACCCTCTGAATCGCATTATTAGCTCTCGTAATCCGCTGGGTGAAGAACGCGCCGAATAGCGCTCCCGGATTTGATCGCGCGAATTAAGCTGGTCGTGGACCAATCGTGATGGTACGTTAGACGAACTACTTCACCGCCGCCTGCAGTCACGGTGTCGGCGCCCACAATCTCTGTCATCTCATAATCCCCACCTTTCGCGAGAACATGTGGCATTATTTCGCTGATCAATTTCTTGGGCGTGTCGTCAGCTTGATCGCCAAAAGGTATTACCCAGTTCACGCAGGAAAGCGCGGAGAGGATCTCAATTCGGGCGTTGAGGGGCAGAATAGGGCGATTACTGCCCTTTAATCGAGCAACGGACTCGTCAGTATTTAAGCCGACGACCAAGCAGTCGCCTAGCGAGCGTGCTTCTTGTAGGTTTCTCACATGACCGGGGTGCAAAAGATCGAAGCAACCGTTGGTGAAGACGACCCGCTTTCCAGCTTTTCTGGCAATCTCAATCTCGTTAAAAGCTTTGTTTCGCAAGATTTCGGCGCTAGTCAAGTTCATGATTTGCCACCACCCCAGTTCCTCTGCGCGTTACCGATATGGCACCTGCTGAATTTGCGCGCACAGCGGCGTCTTCGTAGCTCAGTCCGCGTGCCAAGCCATCCGACAGGACCGCGAGGACTACATCACCCGCACCGGTCACGTCGACTGCGACGACCGGGCGCGCCTCGATGTGTCGAACCGGCTTGTATGGTTGAATCAGGTACATACCTCGATTGCCCGCTTTAACAAGCAGTGCCTCAAGAGAGAGCGATGCGCATAGAGCGGCTGCGATATCATTAAAGCCGGAACCACCCACTATTGTGCCTGTCGCGGCTTCGAACTCAATGGCATTGGGGGTCAAAACGTGTGCCCCGAAATACCTATCAAACGGCACATGTTTGGGATCAACGCATATTCGCAATCCCGCGCTTCGGGCAGCGCGAATATATGCTTGCGGCTCAGCCAAGGTTCCTTTGGCATAGTCCGACAGGAGCACGGCGCCTGCCTCATTTAATTCAGCGAAGACAGCCCGAGCAAGCGCAGCAGCATCGCCAGGAACAAAGCGCTGCTCAAGATCAAAGCGAAACAAGTGCCTTCTTCCATCAATCAGTCGGGTTTTTAAGATGGTCGGTGCTGCGGTTGGAAAGAGCCGCGTTCTTATACCTTTGGACTCTAGGGCATCAGTGAGAATTGTGGCCTCTGCATCCTGTCCTACCAATCCGAAGAGCCTCACTTCTCGTCCCAGCGCGCGGCAGTTGACGGCAACGTTTGCACTTCCACCTGGAACATCCTCGTGCCCCGAGACCGTAAGGACGGGGACGGGCGCCTCGGGCGACAGGCGCGTCACCTGTCCATGAACGAATCTGTCCAACATGACATCACCTACAACGAAAAAAGGCTTGCTCCGAAAAGATGTCACGCAAATCCTCGCTCGCTCCAACTGAAGGTTCCCTTAAGCAGCCATTGTAACTGACGTTAATCAGGGCAACCCGTCTTATACAGAGTCATCGCTTACTTCGCTCCCGTGACCCTCCCGGCGCCGACCTTAGGCAGGCGTTCATTGGCAGTCTGCGTTTGATATTGCCATCGCCGTCAACATGCGCGGCGGCTCTGGATGTCGCTTTCAAACGTCGTCCTGAGCGATTTGCCAACGACACTCCTCTCGCCACAGCTCTGCCGAACAAAGTCTCGATCAACGCGCTGCCCGTGTCGGTGACCACCGCGCTTGGAACCGACCTGATGTCTTGCCTCCCAATTCCCTTGGACCCGCCCAACCGGTTTTTGTGAGACCGCACCGGTTCACGCGGCTTGCCTCAACTGCGCATCCTGCGCCATGGCATCGTCAAGCTTTTTCTTTGCCGCCTTTGCCCATCCTTGCCACTTCGGCAACACGATAGCTTCGTTGCGAACATAGACGTCGGCGGGCGTCACAACGTCGCCCCCGATGGCCGGCTGCAGCGCCCAGTGCGGCCGGATGTCGTTGTATCGCTGGCGGAATGCATCTAGCTTGGTTCGTGCATCCTGCGGGTTGTCGTAGAGCTGCCAATACACCTCTTCGCGCTTGAGCGTCTGATGAAAACGCTCCAATAACCCAAGCTGCTCGGGCGTCCGGTAGCGCGTCCGGACGTGCTTGAAACGGTCTTTGATCTGCGCCTGGAATCGACGCGCCAGAAAACTGCTGCCATTGTCGGTCACTAAGAACGGTATGCGCTCAAGTTTCCCATGCACGCGCTCGGCTTCCTTCATTGCCAAATCGATCCCGGCGCCGACCTCGACTGCCGAGAAGCTGCTGGTCAGATGGCAGGCCAGCAGATAGCGGCTGTAGTAGTCGATCACCGTCACCGCGTACCACCAGCCGTGGCCGGGAATATGGATGTAGGTGACGTCCGCTTGCCACAGCGCATTGCAGCGCGTCGGCAGCAGCTCGTACAACTTGGCGCTCTGATACAGCTCCGCTTTGCTCGGCCGCCGCTTCTGCATCAAGCCCTCGGCCTTGTACACCGCGCGCACGAACTTCTTGCTCACCTCGATCCCAGCGCGCCGCATGACGATGGCGACGCGTTTGTAGCCCCACCACGGATAGCGCTCGGCGAACTCGATCACCTTCGCTCGCTGCGCCTCATCCAAGGGCTTGGGCGCTGGCCGAGGCCGCTTGGTCGTCTCCGGCGGCTTGTGGTACCGGCTCGACGGCGCAAGTCCGATTGCATTGGCAATCGAATACCCACGGCTCGCAGCACCGCTTTCCAGCGTGGCGCCGTTGCCGACTCCTTCTTGGCCGCCTGCTTTTGCTCCTCAACCAGCATGGCCCGCACTTCCGGCGTCAGACGGACGGGCCCGAGAGCTTTTTTGGGATGCGGTTCGCGATCGTCAGCTCACCGATCACCTGCTCGCGCGTCTCGATCTCGCGCTGCAAGCGGCCTACCTCTTTAGCCTGCGACGAATCGCCATCCTTGCCCTCAATGCGCGCACTACCGCCGGCAATGAATTCGTCCTTCCACCGGTACAACGTTTGCTCGCTGATCTCGTAGCGCCGTGCAATCTGCACCGCCGGCTCCTCCTTGCGCAACAGCGCCAATACCGCCTCGACCCGCTTCGACGCGGGCAACTCGCTTTGCTTTGGCATCTTCCTGTCCTCGATGGTTTACTAACACTCCATCGGGTCCAAGGGACTCAGCGCAAGACACAGGCCATACGTGCATTGCCGCCAGCAACTAACTCGTCCTTCCAGCGATACGACGTCTGCTCGCTGATTCCGTGCCAGCATGCTATCTGCGCCGCTGGCTCTTCCTTGCGCAACAGCGCCAATGCCACCTCGACCCGCTTCGACGCGGGCAACTCGCTTCGCTTTGGCATCTTCCTCAATGGTTTCCTCACAATTCATCGGGTCCAAGGAACTCAGCGAAAAGCAGTATGATAGGTACAGAAGCCCACTGGCGTTCGAAGAGTTACGAAAACAAATGACGCCCATGTTCGCCCAGCCAGTCGCGTTTCTCGACCGCGACGGAACACTTATCGTGGATCAGGTGTACCGTTTTGACGCCAGTCGCATTGAGTGGCAGCCCGGAGCATTGGCAGCGTTGCAGCGACTCAACCAAGAGGGATGGCGTATCGTTGTGGTAAGTAATCAATCCGCTGTCGCACGAGGTTTCTGCTCAGAATTGGAAGTTCAATCATTCCATCAGGCGTTAGCCAGTTTGGCGCTCTCCGAAGGAGCCGTAATCCACGGATTTGAGTACTGTCCTTACCACCCTGATGCTTCGGTCTTGCGATATCGATCTGCCAATCACCCTGACCGGAAACCCAATCCTGGGATGATTTTACGGCATTGTCCGACAGACCTCGTGGTTCGTTCGAAATGCTTTGTCGTGGGGGATAAGCCTTGCGACCTCGCAGCGGGAACTGCGGCAGGCATAGGTTCGTATTTGTACACACCAGGCAGCGACTTATCCGATGTTATCGGACGAGCAATATTTTCGACAAGAGCGGGGATAATATGATGGAGATAGTCGTGGATTCAGTTATTGATAAGTACCTAAGCCAAAGCGTTGAATCAAGTCGAACCCTATTGAACGCATCACCCGTCCTTGTACGAATGAGTGCACTTATTAAGAGGACAATCCAAGCTCAAGGCACGGTGTTCACCTGCGGAAACGGCGGATCGTTTGCCATGGCCCAGCATTTTGCGGCGGAAATTTCGGTTCGATTTGAATCGTCGCGGCCGGGCTTTCGAGCAATTGCGCTTGGATCCGACGGAGTGGCATTGACCGCATTGTCGAATGACTTTGGCTTTGACCAAATCTTCGCTCGCTCGATCTCGACCTTTGCTCGACCTGGCGACCTGCTGCTTGCCTTCTCGACGTCCGGGAAGTCCCGCAACGTACTCTGTGCGTTGGAAACCGCGCGAGATCTCGGGCTTTCTCGCCTCGGGTTTACTGGCGATAATGAGACGTCCTTCCCCAGTCTATGCGATGTGACCTTCGTCGCATCATCACATCGGACGGCTTTTATCCAAGAGGCTCACCTAATTGCTTTGCATGCAATATGCGCAAAGCTTGATCATGACCTCTAAAACTACTGCCTCATGATCCAACCTTCGGCGTTGCCGAACTGGCTCATGCGCTGCACATGGACCGCGCTACCCTGTTCCGCCGCTGCAAGCAAACGCTTGAGGCAACTCCCAGCGAAATCCTGCGCGAACATCGCCTGCAGCGCGCCGAGGCGCTGCTCCGCGAGCGCCGCGGCAGCGTGTCTGAGGTCGCTTACGCCAGCGGGTTCGACAACCTGTCCTACTTCTCTCAGGTCTTCCGCAAACGCTATGGCTGCGCACCATCGGCGCTGCTCAGCGAAACGGTTTCGACGCGCACGCCATAGTGCTTGTCGAACGCCGTAAAGAACGCATCGAGCGAGGGGAAACCAAACTCCCGCGCCGCCGTTTCTACATCCAGGTGCTGCTCGCGCACCACCTCCATCACCTGTTCCAGCCGCTCCGCGATGTTCTGCACGATGGCCATTCAACGCCCCTGTTGCCTCAGCTAAGCCATTGTCACGCGCGGCGCGCGGAACTGGGTCGCGACGCCGCGCAGTTGCAACGCAATCGACAGTGTCTGCAACCTCAGCGGTACTGGCGTTCTTGATGAAGCGGGATCCGGTCGCCTGAATGAAAGGGTCTGCGAGGCGGCTTTTCTTTAGAAGCCCCACTTGAGTCAAGGTCTACCGCAGGTTTGCAGCAAATACGCCGTCGAACGAGGCAGGCAATGCTCGTCGGTTCAGTCTGCCGCGTGCGGAGGCAATGGCGCGTTATTCTCTTGCCTGTGCCTGGGCCTGTGACCCTTGCCTCATGGTCCCGCACTGTCCAGCGCATCCTCGCCAGTCGGACGATCCAACCAGATCAGAACCTCTCCCCAAGATTGCGGAGCTTCGTTGCGCTTGACCGTAAAGCGCCTCACGCGCATGTCGACGATGGCATGGGCGGCCTGCTGCATCGCGCGCAGGTGCAGGTCGGAGCTGACGAACGCTTGTCGATCAGCGGCTGACGCCCAGACGGTGTAGGTCCAAACTTGGTTGCCGAAAAGCTCGCGCCGCACGGAGTGACCGACAAGGCCAGGCTGCTTGCCCAGCTGCGATCGAATCTGATCGGTGTAGGCGTCGAAAGCGGTGCGTTTTTGCGGATCGAGGATTGCGTGGGTCAACGAGATCTCTACCCGAACATCGCTCGCCACATCCTTCCATTGCATCGGCGTCGACACGGCGCATCCAGCTAACCAAGCACCGAGTGCACCAATGACGGCAAAACGCAGACTTCGACGCATTTTTCTGACCCTCGCTGTTGACAGTGTCAACAAGATAGCGTCCAATGTAGACACCGTCAACAACGAGAAACCAACATGAGATTTCTGAAGATTCACGCGATAGCGCTTTACCTGGCCTGTAGCGGAAGCGCGACAGCAACAAGTCTTGACGTGCAGATCGCCGGAGCCATCGCACCCGCCGGCTCAATTCGATGTGCGGTCTTCGTCAGCCCAGAGGGCTTTCCAGACGACGCGTCGCAAGCGCGATTGAGCGTTCTTTCGGCACAAACGCAACCGCTCGTGTGTCGCTTCGAAGACCTGCCTGCGGGGCGAATCGCGATCGCAGTCAGCCACGATGCCAACGCCAACGGCAAACTCGATACGAATTTCCTCGGCATCCCTAAAGAAGCTTGGGGCGTCTCGCGTGGGATGCGTCCATCGTTTCGCGCGCCGCGTTTCGATGAGGCGGCAATCGACTACGACGGCTGGCCGTTGACCTTGACAATCGAGGTTGTGCAATGAGCGCGGCGTTCAAAGATCGCTATGGGCCCTGGGCCCTGGTTACCGGCGCATCAGACGGAATCGGCAGAGCGATGGCCGAGGACCTTGCGGGCCGCGGACTGAACCTGCTGCTCGCCGCGCGAAGGCGCGAGCTGCTCCAGCATCTCGCCAGCAACCTTGGCGCCCGCCACGGCATCGAATGCGTGCCATTGCCTGCCGATCTCGGGGCCGAATCGGAGTTGAGCGCTGTGATCGCTGCGACCCGCCAGCGCCCAATCGGGTTACTTGTTGCTGCGGCAGGATTCGGCACCTCCGGCGCCTTTCTCGACACCGAACTGGAGGATGAGCTGTCGCAAGTCGACGTCAATTGCCGCGCGGTTCTGGCCCTCTGCAAAGCGCTCGCACCAGGTATGGCCGCCCGCGGTCGCGGCGGCATGATCATGCTGAGTTCCATCGTCGCCTTCCAGGGCGTACCTCGCGCCAGCAATTACGCAGCGACGAAGGCCTACGTGCAAAGCCTGGCCGAAGGACTGGCATCGGAATTGGCCCCATTCGGTGTGGATGTGCTGGCATCCGCGCCGGGACCGGTGGCCAGCGGTTTTGCGCGTCGCGCCGGTATGCGCCTTGGCGCCACAGAGAGCGCTCAAACGGTGGCGCGCGAAACGATCGATGCACTGGGCAAACGGCGCCTCGTAAGACCTGGTCTGTTGTCGAAACTACTCGGCTACTCGCTGGCAACCGCGCCGCGCGCCCTGCGTGTGAACATCATGCGCAACATCATGGCCGGAATGACGAATCGTGAGCGATCATCCTAAGCGAGCACGGGCCGCCGCAAACACCGGGAATGCGCAAGAAGACAACGGTTCCACTGAAAGAGTCCTGCGTCGATGCCGCACGCGAAGTGATCGCCGAGTCCGGCCTGGAAGCGCTGAGCTTGCGTGAGGTCGCTCGCAAGCTCGGCGTTTCGCATCAAGCGCCCTATCGGCACTATCCATCGCGCGACCATCTTCTGGCCGCCGTAATGTCTAAGTGCTTTATCGACTTTCGTGCTCACCTGGAAGCGCGGCAGGCAAGCGACAATCCCGATCAGGACCTGGGGGAACTTGGACGCGCGTACTTGAGCTATGCGCGCAGCCACTCTCTGGAGTATCGGCTGATGTTCGGCACGCCCTGGCCGGCTCCCGCCGAGCACCCCGACCTGGTCCGCAATGCGGTGTATGCATTCGATGTACTTCGCGGCGTCTTGAGGCGCTTGGGAGAACACATGCCTGCAGCGCAGATCGATCAGCGCGCGCTCTTCATCTGGTCGTGCATGCATGGGTTGTCCGGAATACGCGCTGGCGACGTGATGCAGCACTTGGCCATCGATTCTGCGGTGGCAGAAACGGCGAGCGAGCAAGTGCTGGCGATGATCGGGCTGGCCTTGCGGCCACCCGAGTGAACTCAATCTACTAGAGCTCCGTTTGCCAGCGCGGATTCGCACCCTTTTTGCGCAAGGAAGCTTCAACAGAAGAAGCCGTTCTGTGGAAAACACTCAAACGCCGGATCCCGCTTCGTCATGAACCTGCCGACAGGTTCAATCAGGAAATGCAGAAGGTCGCGCGCGACGCCATGTGCTCGGCGCAACGCCAAGCGTATCGATGAACGCACGCGAGAACGCGCTCTGGCCGCTATAGCCGACGGCCGCAGCCACTTGTTCGAGCGACCGGCCCTCGCGAAGCAAGCTTTGCGCAACACGCATCCGGTGCGAGGTCAGGTATTCGCCCGGTGTGATGCCGACAACTCGCTTGAAGTGATTGGCGAACTGCGTGCGCGACTGGCCCGCATATTGCGCCAATAATGGCAACGACCAAGGCCGGGCGATGTCCTCGTGCATGGCCACCAGCGCGCGGCAAAGCCTGGCATCGGCCAGACCGGCGAGCACCCCCTGCTCGACACGACCGCCGTCGATCAGCGCGCGCAAGATATAAATCAACACCACTTCGAACAAACGATTGACCAGTTGCCGGCTGCCGCAGCGCGGCGCAAAGGCTTCGCCGAAAAGCACCTCCAGCACGGCATCGCAGCCGCTGAGCTGGCCTAACGGCAGAACCACGAACGACGGCAAACCCAGCGCGATCGGATGGCGATCGTTGTCGGCGAAACGCACATTGGCGCACGCCATATCTGCGCCTTGTCCCTCTGTGACGAAACGGTGCGCCATAGGGCGCGGATAGAACAGCAGACTCGGCACATCGATGCGCGCGGCGTAGTGCTCATGCATGACCACCACCGCGCCACGCCGCACCAGATGCAGTTGGCCCACGCCGGGGAGCGGCGCGAACTCGGTCAGGCCGCACAGCGGCCCGGAGTGAAACATCTCCGCAGACAACGCAAACCGAGACAACAGAGCGTCCAGGCGATCTAATTTCGTACTCATTGCAATGAACATCGAACTATCCGATACGAATAGTACCGGTTTCATCGCTAGTTTTCTCCTCACCGCACTTCGCGGTGCCTTTAGGAGATAAACCATGTCACGAGTTGCCTTGTTGGATGAGCAAACAGCCACCAAACCGAGCGCCGAGTTGCTCGCGCAAATCGAGCGCGTAATGGGCGCCCGGCCGGCCATGTTCCGCGCCGTGGCGAACTCGCCTGCTGCATTGAAGAGCATGTGGGGCAGCTTCGGCGCACTCGGCGGCGGCAAGCTCGGCGCAGCGTTGGGCGAGCAACTGGCCGTCGCGATCGCCAATCGCAATCGCTGTGAGTACTGCTTGGCCGCGCACACTGCGCTCGGTCAGGGCGCGGGATTGAGCGGCGCAACGCTGGCAGCGGCGCAACGCGGACAAAGCGGCGATCCGCGCACCCAGGCCGCACTCTCGTTCGTGTTGAAGCTCGTCGACGCACGCGGAGCCGCCTCTGCCAGCGATGTTGCTGCAGTGCGCAGCGCCGGCTTCTCGGACGAGGAAATCGTCGAGCTGATCGCACACACGGCGCTGAACCTCTACACCAACTACATCAACGTTGCGCTCGATGTGCCGGTCGATTTCGAGCCGGTGGCGCTGGCAGCGTAAACCGAGGCATCAGTGTCCGGTTTCAGAGCCGGACACTGAGCCACGTCATTCTCGCGAACCTCACAACAGCGCGCCGGCGCTAACCACGCCTGAGAAGGGACGAAAATGCACGGCCGGAGGCCGCAGCCGACCCAACGGTCGGGACGGCTGAAATCCATCATCCGTTGAATGAGGTCAGTTCAGTGCGGGTAATCGCAGCAAACCAAGCCGTCGCGCCGCAACTGCACCTCTTCAAACTGCCGCGCGTCCGATGCATGATCCAGAACCCGTGAGCTTGCGATTGGAGAACCCGTGAAGGCGCTGATCGCATCGATGGTATTGGTCGCAACAACGGCCTCCGCTCAGGACGCGGTGATCCACGCGGGTCGCCTGTACTCGCGCATGGACGCCGCGCCCACCGAACGCGTTTCGGTGGTTGTGGACAACGGCCGGGTGCGGGAAGTTGAGGCCGGCTTCGTGACGCTGGCTGAAGCAGGTCTGGCCGAGGATGCACAGCTGATCGATTGGTCGGACAAAACCGTGCTTCCCGGATTGATCGATTGCCACGTGCACTTGAGCAGCGATCGCGCCGGCGTGGAGGCGCAATTGAATCAGCTCACGCTGAGTCCGCCCGCCAAAGCCTTCGATGCGCTGGTCAACGCGCAAAAGACGCTGCGTGCCGGATTCACCACGGTCCGCAACTTGGGCGACGCCGATGGCGTGACGCTGGCGCTGCGCGATGCGATAGCCGCCGGCAAGGTGCAAGGGCCGCGCATTCTCGATGCGGGGATGTCGATCTCAGCGACCACGGGACATATGGACGCGGCGCTCGGCTTTCGCGACGATTTGCGCAGCGCGCTCAACGACAACGGCAACTTATGCGACGGCGCGGATGACTGCCGTCGCGCGGTGCGGCTGCAAATCGCACGCGGCGCGGATCTGATCAAGTTTGCGACCACCGGTGGCGTCAACAGCCGCATCGGGTTGGGGTTGGGCGCACAGATGTTTGAGGACGAGGCGCGCGCAATCATCGAAACCGCGCATCTTTATGGCAAGAAAGTCGCGGTCCATGCGCACGGTCACGATGGCATCAATCTGGCGCTCAAACTCGGCGCGGATTCCATCGAACACGGGACATTGCTCAACGACGCTGGCTTGAAGCTGTTCAAACAATCGGGCGCGTATTACGTGCCCACGCTGTCCACGATCAATGGCTACCTTGAGCGCCTGGCGGCCGATCCGGATGCCTATTCGCCCGCAGTGAAAAAGAAGATCGAATGGCGCATCTCGATCACCGGGCAGGCGCTCAAACGCGCGCACGATGCGGGCGTCAAGATCGCTTTTGGCACCGACGCGGGCGTGAGCTTGCATGGCCGTAACGCCGACGAATTCGAGTTGATGGTCAAGCATGGGATGAGCGCCCAGGAAGCGCTGATCGCGGCGACCATCCATGCCGCCGGCTTACTTGGCTTGGGCGACGAAATCGGCACCATCGAGGCGGGCAAGTCGGCAGATTTGGTCGCGCTCGACAACGACCCGCTCAGCGATCTTGCAACATTGAAGACCGTGGCCGACGTGGTCATTCGCGGCGAACGGATGCGGCGCTGAGGCGGCCTATGCGTTTGCATCGGGCCGCAGCCGATTGCCCTGCATGAGGGGTTTTGTCGCATGTTGCATCCGAGCCGTGAGTGCCAAACGTATGAAGCGAAGCCGGTTAGAGTTGTTGGCGCGAGCTTGGCCCGAATCGTTCGGCATCGCACAGAACAGACCGTTCGCCGCTGTACACTTGAGCAGCAAGCGCTGGTAGTTCGTTTCCATCAAGGAGGTCTTTATGACTAAGTGGCATGTGGTGTTTCTGGCATTACTCATGTGCAGCCCGTTGGCTGCCCAAGAAACCTTCGTCGCAACGCTGACCGGCACGCAAGAGGTCCCGCCAAACTCGACCACCGCTGTGGGCGTGGGCACGGTGGTGTTGAATGCCAACCAGAACCAGATCAGTGTTTCGCTGCAGTTTTCCGGTCTCGGCAGCAATCAGACGATGGCGCACATCCACGGCAACGCGGCGGCCGGCGCCAACGCGCCGGTGCTGTTCAACATCGGCAGCCTGGGCGGACGCTCCGCACAGTTTCTGAATCTGACGTTTCCGATGACCGCGCAGCAAACCGTCGATCTGCGCAATGGACTTTGGTACTTCAACGTGCACTCGACCGCCTTCCCCGGCGGAGAGATTCGCGGCCAGATCCTGTCTCCACGATCGATCATCGGCGCGCATTCGGGTTCGTGGTACGACCCGGCTCAGGATGGACACGGCCTGATGATCGAAGTGCTGGATAACAATCAAATCCTGGCGACGTGGTACACGTTCAATCCTGAGGCGCAACAAGCCTGGTTCTTCGGCGTCGGATCGGTGGTCAACAATGTCGCCACGATCAATGCCGTGCGCCCCACCGGCGGGCGTTTCATCCCCAACTTCATTCCGACCAATGTCACGCAACCGCCGTGGGGCACCCTGGTGATCACCTTCGACGACTGCAACAACGGCCGAGTGGCGTACGACTCGATCCAGGGATTCGGCAGTGGCCTGATGCGGCTGTCGCGCATCACGCGAATCCGTGGCCTGAGCTGCCCATAACTCCAACCCGAAACGAGGCCCGCGGCGCACTTTTGGCGCGCCGCGGGCCGCAGATGTTTGTTACGCTGAGCGTATGAAGGTGCGCCCGCTCATTTGCTGTTTACTCGGATTGGCGTCTGCAGTCGCGAACGCCGAAACGCTGACTATCGTCCAGGTCAGCAAACTCGATAGCGTGGCGATGGGCGAGTTAGTAGAGCGCAGCGGCGCCGATTTCAGTGTCGAGATGGGATCGCTGCTGGTGCTCGGCGGCGCTCTCGATCCAAGCGCTTGGGGCGACCTGCCCGTCAGCCAAATCATGGATGTCGATAAGGAACGCTTGCTGGTGCACAAACGCGGCTGCGGCGGCAGCGGCGCAGGGATCGAAGGCCGCGTCATCGCCAGCGATGGCAATCAGGCGCTGATCGAGGCGCCCAAACGCTTTGTCCCTTATGCGCCGCCGGGCGGCGAATTCCGAACACTCAAGGCGCATAACGTGGTGTTGCGCGATCTGTCCGGGGATGCGCGCAAGGCGACCGCGTCCGATCCGGTCGTGCAAGCGGCAGTCGATGCCGTCGACGCCTCGCGCTGGTTCTCGCGCCTGTCCACGCTCGCCAGTTTCGATCGTTCATCGTTCAACGATCTCGGCAGCACGGCAGCTCGCGATTGGTTGGCCGGGCAATTCAACGCTTTGGGTTACACCGTCGCTACGCCAAGCTTCACGGTCGTTTTCAGCCCAAGCAACGCGACCCGACAGAATGTTCTGGCCACCCGCGTCGGGTCGCAGTATCCGAATCAATGGATCGTTGTGATTGGCCACTACGACTCGCGCAATCGCAACATTCAAAGTCCGTCGCCTGCCCCCGGCGCCGAGGACAACGCGTCGGGATGCAGCGGCGTTGTCGAGCTGGCCGACGTGATGTCGACCCGAAACCTCGTGCGCAGTGTGCTGTTTGTGTGCGTATCTGGCGAGGAGCAGGGCCTGCAAGGCGGCGGCGACGTGGCGCAAACGATGATGAACGACGGGCGCTTGGCGAACACGCGCCTCGTTATAAATCTCGACATGATCGGCTACTCGGCGGACAACGACTTCGATGTCGTCATCGAAACAGAGCCTGAGTTCGAGACCATTCTCAGCCAGTTCGCGCTGGCCGCAGCGACCTATGTACCGGATTTACGAGTGGTGCAAGACTTGATGCCGTGCTGCTCCGACCATATGCCGTTTCTAGCCCGCGGCGCACCGGGGATGCTCAGCATTCAAGGCGATTTTGCCCAGTACGGCGCGCACTATCACAACACCACCGACATCCCGTCTAACATTACCAATGCGCAGCAGCTGGGGCCGCGAATCCTGCGCATGAATGCGGCGGTGCTGGCGCAGCATTTGCTAGATAGAGCGCCGTCGGATGTGCTGCTGACGAACGGTTTCGAGTAATCGTCCTGCGATCACCTCGCCGCGAGGCGCCGCGCGCTTCAGGCCCGACCCAGGCGACACAACACCACTTCGCCACCGCCATCGAGAACCGCACGCCCGCCGCTGTGGTCGCCTTCGATCAGCGCAGCATGTTGACTGCCAAGCCAAAGGTTATTCTCGCCCCAGCGCAATGTGGCTTCGCCGCTGTGCAGATATACCAGCCAATCCACGGCTGGCTCATTGAACAACACCATGGCGCCGACCAACGGGCGGGGCAAGAGCTTGGCCTCCACCTGGCGGTAGATGAGATTGAAAACAGTGCACGGGAACTCGCCGGCAGCGATGGGCGGCGGATCGCCCTCGAAGGCCTTCGCTGTCAAGCGCGGTTCGACAGCCACCGAATGCTCGACCCAATCCAGTGTCAGTGGACCGCCATCGAGCAATGCGATCTGACGCCGCATACCGGGAAAAGCCGTGAATGCGCCGGGCTCATCGATACGCGCCACACTCGCACGCCATTGCCCGGTACGCGCAACCTCGCGGCTCGTGCCATGACGCCATGCGCTCAGTGATTGCGTCTCTGGGGCGATGGCAGCAATTTTCATAGGCGCGCCTGCATCAGGGCGAGCAGCTCGGCGCTGGTTTGCCGCAGGCTGTCATTCCATGGCAAACCGATGATCGGTTCGCCGCTGAGTGCGTCGTCGAAGGCTTCGCGCTGTCCGGGCGCCAACAAGTGGCGATAGTCGACGGTCAGCTCCTCGCCGCTTGCCAACGCTCGACGCGCGAAGACGAACCCCAAGTGCCAAAGTCCCGTGGGTTCGAAAGCATGGTTGATGTAACACTCGTCCGGCCATTCGGGCGTGGCGGTGTACCACTCCTCGAACCAGCGCACCGTGGCTGGCAGCAACTCAGCGGCATCGGGATGCGTTTCGATGTCGGCAAGGCGATAAACGCGGGGAATTGCGTCCGGAGCTACGATGATCTGACCCGCCGCAACCCGTTCGTCCAGGAACACGCCCTGTCCAGCGCCTGGAATGCGCGATGGCGCAATGCGGTAACTCGCCAGAATCATGCTGCTGCATCCAATTCCATGAAATTGCAAGTATGGCAGCGACGAGCAACGCTTTTGCTTAGGCAGCTGCGTCGGCATACTCCGTGGCTATCGCCGACGGCCAATCGAGGGCCCAGGCAAGGAACTTACGCATGAGCGATTCAAAGCCCGTTTTCATCGAAATTGCGCCGAACGCCTTTGTTTTCCGCGAGGGCGATATCGGCACCGATATGTACATCATCGAGACCGGAACCGTCGAAGTGCTGCGCGAGGCGCGCGGTGGAGAGCCGATAGCGGTTCTGGGCGCCGGCGATTTCTTCGGCGAAATGGCCATCCTGGAAGACCAGCCGCGATTCGCGGCGGTCCGCGCGACGACCGCTGCCCGCTTGTTGAAAGTCGATCGCGCCGCCTTCGCAGGCATGTTGCGCGACAATTTCGAGATCGCGGTGCGCATCATGCGCAAACTGGTCGCGCGCCTTCGCCGCACCGAGGAGCTGTTGCAGCAGGCCCAGTCGGATCTCGATTTGCTGCGCCGCGGCGCACCGAGTCCCGCCGCCATTCCCAAGAGCGCGCCCACGCCGCGCGACACCATCAAGGCGGAAGCGCCGAAATCCTCGCCAACGCCGAGCAAACGTATCGCCCCGATCAACCCGGCAGCGATCGGCAAGCCGATCAAGCTGGTGCATGCGGCCAGCGGCAGCGAGTTTGCCTTGGCCACCGGCAAACCCGAGATGCTGATCGGCCGCCCAGACCCGGTGACCGGCTTGCTGCCGGAAATCAATCTGGGGCCGCTCGATACGCAGCGCAGCTTGTCGCGGCGGCATGCGAAAATCATCAACGAGGCCGGCATTTTTTTCCTTCGCGAAGAGGTTGGTACCACCAACGGCACCTTCGTCAACAATGAGCGCATCGCCACCGGGCAGGCGCGACCGCTGGCGCCGGGCGACCAATTGCGCTTTGGTTCTGTCGAATTGGTTGTACAGGCGATCTAGCGCGGCAACCCGCCCGCTCGATTCGAAGCTGCGGATCACATAGGGGACAAACGATGGCGTTGGATCTCGAGACTCTGGACCTATCGGCTGTCGATGCCTTGTCGACGCTGAAAACCGAGCAGGACCAACTCAGCGAGCGGCTCAAGACGATGGCCCAGCGTCGCGATCAGGTCTCGCCCGAGGTTTTTGCGCGCGTGCACGACGACTATCGACGTCGCTTCGACGAACTCGCGCAGCAAGCCACGCCGCTCAAACTGAAGGCCGGCGAGGTGTATCGCTCGCTGAAAGCAGAACTTGAGCATCTGGATGCCGCTGTGGCCACCGCGGCCATCGATCGCGAGGAAATCGAGTTCCGTCACAGCCTCGGCGAGTTCGACGCGAGCGGTCTGAAAGAGCGCCTGGCGGCGGTCGCCGAGCGACTCGGCGCACAAGGTACGCGGCGCGAAAAAGCGTTGGCGCTGAAAGCGCGCTTTCTGGCTGTCGTGAGCAGCGAAGCCGAACTCGACATCGACGACGGCGATACCGCACGCATGACGGCGATGGCGCCGCCCGACGGACACTCGGCCACGGTGATCGCGGTGCCGGTGGCGTCACCGCCGGCGGGCGACTACTCCGCTACCATCGTTGCTGCGCCCGTGCCGCCGACGCCGCCGCCGCTCTCGACCGTGCCGACTGGCGCACTGCCGCCGCAAGCGCCGGCACAGACCATGGCAATGCCAGCCCCGACACCCAAGCCAACCAAAGCCCGCAATCCGGACGCCACCGTGGTGTTTCGCCAGGGGCGATTGGAGCCGCGCAATGGCGATGCCGGGTCGGTAGTGCAAACGCTAGGGCTAAGGCCGGTTAGCATCGGCGCCGACGCGGCGTGCGATGTGCAGCTCACAGCCTCTGGAATCTCCAAGAAGCATGTCGAGATCAGCATGACGCGGGCCGGTTTCCAGGTACGCGATCTGGCTGGCTCCAAGGTCGTGAAGGTCAACGGCGAGGCCATCAGCGAGCGCGTGCTCGTCGACGGCGACACTCTGAGTGTAGGACCTGCACAGTTCGGTTTCCGCTTGATGTAGCGTAAAGCAATCGGCATTTTCTTGAGGACACCATGGCGCTTGAGATCGGCAATGAAACCATCAGCGATTTTCGCGTGTTGCGGCTAAAGGGCCGGCTCGACACCGAAACCAGCGCCGATTTCGAGCTGGCCGCGCACGATCTGACCGAAGCCGGCGACAAGCGCTTCATCGTCGATCTGTCGGAGATCAGCTACGTGAGTTCGGCGGGCTTGCGTGTACTGCTGGCGCTCGCCAAGCAAACCGACGACACCTCCGGCGGAGTGCTGCGGCTTTCGGGCATGAGCAGCACCGTGCGCCAGGTCTTCGATCTCTCAGGTTTCTCCAAGCTGTTCCATATCGCCAGCGATCTTGACGCCGCGCTGCGCGGCGACGTGGCGGCGGCCACACCCTCCTCGCCCTCGGCGCGCGTTTCGCGCACCGCCGCCGACCTGCTCGGCGCTGGCGGCAGCGCATCCAAACCCGCGCCGCGTTCGGCGGATGTTGGGCGTCACGCCGGGAATTTGCTGGGCGCCCCGCCTGCGCCCAAGCGCAGCCTGTGGTCGCGCATCCTCGGCTGGTTCAAGGGGCAATAAGTTCGCCTTCTCCCCAGTCGCAGCGCTTCGCGTGTTGAGTCTCTCGCGGTTCACGCTCGGACGCTGGCACGCGAAGCTCCAACACAGACGCGCAGCCCGAAGATTGCGTCTCCGGCACGACAACCTTTAGACCATTCTCAAACCACAATCCACCCCTCAAGCACAGGAAACCCCCATGACCATTCAAGTTGGCGACCGCCTGCCCTCCGGCACCCTGGCGTATCTGAAAGATGGCGTGCAGCAAATCAACACCGACGAGCTTTTCGCTGGCAAAACGGTGGTGATGTTTGCCGTACCCGGCGCCTTCACTCCGACTTGCTCCGCGCGCCACTTGCCGGGCTACGTCGATCAGCTCGATGCGCTGAAAGCTAAAGGTGTAGATGCGATCGTGTGTTTGTCGGTGAACGATGCGTTCGTCATGGACGCCTGGCGCAAGAGCCAGACTGTGCCGGATGAGGTGTACATGCTGGCCGACGGCAACGCGGTGTACGCCAAAGCCCTGGGCCTGGAACTCGATGCCAGTAAATTCGGCATGGGCACGCGCAGCCAGCGCTTCGCGCTGATTGCCAAAGATGGCGTGGTCACACACCTCTTCGTCGAAGCGCCGGGCGAGTTCAAAGTGTCGAGCGCCGATCACGTCCTGGGCGCCCTGTAACCGGGCGCAGCGCAGATGCGGGCCGTTGTCCTCAAGCGCTTTCCCGACGGCATTCCCTGCAGCGACGATTTCGCGGTGGTCGCGGCGCCCGCGGCCACGGGTGGCGACGGCGTACGCGTCCGTGTGCGATTCCTGTCGCTCGACCCCTATCTGCGCAGCGTAATGAGCGGCCGCCATGTCGGCCATTCGATGGCGCCAGGCGACATCGTGCCGGGCGGCGGTGTTGGCGAGGTTGTCGAATCGACTTCGCTCGACTTCGCGCCGGGCGATTGGGTGCAAGGGGAGTTCGGCTGGCGCGAGGACGCAATCATTCCCGTCGGTCAGGTGCGTAAGTTGCCGAGCGGCGTTGCGCCGAGTACCGCGCTCGGCGTACTCGGCATGCCCGGGCTCACAGCTTACGCTGGCGTCAACGACATCCTCCAGCCCGGCGCTGGGCAAACGATTGTCGTATCCGCCCCACTCGGTCCGGTGGGCAGCACAGTCGGGCAACTCGCCAAGCGCGCTGGCGCGCGCGTCGTCGGCATCGCCGGCGGGGCGAGGAAATGCGAGTTGGCGCTGAGCGTACTTGGCTTTGATGACTGCATCGACTATCGCAGTGAGGACTTCGTCGCCGCCCTGCACCGCGCCTGCCCGAACCGCATCGACGCTTATTTCGACAACGTCGGCGGCCGCGTGCTCGAAGCCGCACTCGGACACCTGAACCTGCACGCCCGCGTCGCGTTGTGCGGTTTGATCGATCAATACAACAAAGCCGAGCGCCCACCCGGCCCCAATCTAGGCCCCGTCATCGCCGCCCGCGCTACGCTGACCGGCCTCGTGGTCTACGACCATTTCCATCGCCTGCCCGCGATGCTCGACGAGCTGGTGCCACTGGTGAAAGCCGGCGAGCTCAAGTACCTGGAAGACATCGCCCAGGGCATCGAGTCCACGCCTGCAGCCTTCGCCAGACTGATGCGCGGCGAGAATATCGGCAAGGCGCTCGTGGCACTTTAATCTGCCGGTATCTTGGCATTGCATCGTGCTTTTTCACCCACGCAAGCCTACGCCGCGGCCGCAAGCGGCAGAAAATCAAGCGTAGCGGCGTAAATTTTGCTGCAAACCGCAGAGCGATGGACACCCTGGGCTCTGCGCGGAATATGATCCGACTGCGCGAGAGGTTGCTCAGAGCGCTGCACTTTCGTGCGCTGCAGATTCGATTTCATTGATTGGGGGAATTATGCGAATTGTTGCCTTAGCTGCGATCTCTGTGCTGTGCCCGTCATGGGCGCTTGCGCAAGTCGACCACGACGAGAAACTGAATCCGCTGGCCAGAGCGCTGTCGATCTCCAGCCAGCCGCCGCTGTTCGGCGCCGAACTGGCACAGCGCATCCTGAGCTGCCCGCCGAGCGCGGGCGCGATGAAAATGGGCTTGCCGAAAGGCGGCAACCAGACTGTCGAAGGCAAAACGGTACCGAGCCCCGACTTGGCGATTCGAAGCGACTACCGGAGCAGCAGCGGGCGGCATAAGGTCCTGTTGCGCGGCGCCAGCCACAGTGCGCTCAAGCGCATCGGCATCGATCGCATATTCGACTACGACAGCTTTCAGGTGGTCGACGCTGAAGCGCAGCAACTGTCGGCACTGAAATCGCTGAGCGCCGCGGAGCCTGAATATCTCGACTACCAGAACTTGATCCAGATCGGCCAGCGCCTGATCGACACCACCGACGCGAGCGCGAAGGCAAGCGCCAACCAAGTCAGCGAAACCGGCCAATGGATCGTCCAATTCGCCGGTCCGATCAAGGACGAGTGGTATGCCGCCATGCAGGCGACCGGCGCGCGCATCGTCAACTACCTGCCAAGCAATGCCTATGTGCTCTCGGGCGACGCCAAGGAATTGGCGCGCGTGCAGCGTTTCGCCCGCGAAGCTAGCTACGTGCAGTGGCAAGGTCCCGTCCTGATCGAAGACAAGCTGACGCTGGGCGCGGTCGAGCATCTGAAATCTCTGCGTCCAGGCGTGCCGGCACCGACCGGCATCTACACGATTCAAATCCTGACCAACTCGCCGATGAATTCGCAGACGCGGGCGCTGCTGTCGAGCAATTCCAACGGACGGGTCATCAACGAGTACGAAATTCTCGACTTCACCAACATCACACTGCCGCTGTCGGTCGACAGTCTGCGCGAGATCGCTGCGCGCCCGGACGTGGTGGTGGTCGAGCCGTACATCGCGCCCACCAAACTCGACGAACGCCAGAACATGATCGTCGCCGGCAATATCACTGGTAACGGCCCAACGCCAGGCGACTACTTCAGTTTGCTCTCTACCTGGGGCTTCAACCAGGCGCAGTTCACCACGTCCAACTTCGGCGTCGATGTCTCGGACAGCGGCATCGACAACGCCACCACCACACCGAACCACTTTGGGCTGCGACTCGCCGGCGCGATCGGCGGCACCAGCCGCGTTGTCTACAATCGCCTCGAAGGCACGGCGAACGTGGGTTCGACGCTGCAAGGATGCGATGGCCACGGCAATCTCAACGCGCACATCATCGGCGGCCACACCGGATCGCGAACCGCGGCACCGCATGCCGACGCACAAGGTTTCCGCTATGGATTGGGCGTCAACCCGTTCATCAATCGGATCGGCAGCAGCGTGATTTTCGATCCCAGTACCTTCACGAACCCCAATCTGCCGAATCTGCAATCGCGCGCTTACAACGATCAGATGCGGCTGAGCAGCAACAGTTGGGGTTCCGCCGCTAACGGCGCCTACACCACAACATCGCAAACCTTCGACGCGCTCACGCGCGACGCCCAACCCACCGGAAGCACCTTCGCCAACGCCGGAAACCAACAAATGGTGGTGCTGTTTGCGGCCGGCAACAGCGGACCCGGCGTTGATACGATGGGCGCCCCGGGAACGGCCAAAAACGTGATCACGGTGGGCGCGTCCGAGAACGTCCATCCCTTTGGCGCCGCGGACCAATGCGGCACCACGGACAGCGGCGCCGATAACCTCAACGACATTATCGCTTTCAGCTCGCGCGGCCCGACCGACGACGGTCGTGTCAAGCCGGACATCGTCGCGCCCGGTACGCATGTCTCCGGCGGCGTCTTTCAAGCGACGCACTCCGATGCCGGCAACGGCGCGGCAGCCGCCTGTTTCGACGCGAGCGGGGTTTGTGCCGGCCCTGGCGCCAGCGATTTCTGGCCGCTGGGCCAGCAGTTCTACACGGCCTCCTCGGGCACCAGCCACTCCACACCCGCCGTCGCTGGCGGCGCGTCGCTGGTGTACCAGCAGTTCCTCAACAACCCGACGTACCTGTCCGATCGTCTGCCGGCCGGCGCCCAACCGCCGAGCCCGGCAATGGTCAAGGCCTATTTGACCAATACCACGCGCTACATGACCGGGGTGAGCGCGAACGACAACTTGTACTCGAATAACCAAGGCATGGGCCTGATGGATCTCGGCCGGGCATTCGACACCACGCCGCGCATCATTCGCGACCAGGTGGCAGCGCAAGCGTTTGCCAACACGGGCGAATTGCGAGTGTTCACCGGCAGTGTCAGCGACGCATCGCGGCCGTTCCGCGTGTCGTTGGCGTGGACCGACGCACCGGGTGCGACCACTGGAAACAGCTTCAGCAACAATTTGGATCTGACGGTTACGATCGCTGGCCAAACCTATCGAGGCAACGTTTTTTCGGGCGCACTGTCGGTGCCTGGCGGTTCGGCTGATATCGCTAACAACCTCGAAAGCGTCTTCCTGCCGGCCGGCTTTCCGGTTGGTACGCCATTTTTGGTCACCGTCAGGGCCACCAACATCACCGCGAATGGCATTCCGAACGACGGCGCCGCCGACCCGACGGACCAGGACTTTGCGCTGGTCGTCTACAACGGCGCGACCGCGTCGTTGCCGGTGATCCAGGGAACGGCCACGATCGTCGGCGGAACCTGTCCTGCCAACGGCACGGCGCCCGATCCGGGCGAGACCCTTGAAGTCAGCATTGCGCTGCAAAACATTGGTACGGCCAACACCGGCAACCTGAACGTGCAACTGCTGAACCAGAGCGGCGTCACGCTGGCCTCGGGCACGCCCGTCAACTACGGCACGCTCGTCGCCGGTGGTGCTTCTGTTGCTCGTGCGCACGGTCTGCGCGTGGATCCAGCCCTGGTCTGCGGCAACAGCTTCACGCCGATCGTGCGCATGAACGATGGTGGCGCCGTCGTGAATCAGGATCAGAGCTTGAACACCCAGATCACAGGCGTAGCCAACATTCCGTTGGCTGAGAACTTCGACGGGGTGGTTGCCCCGGCCTTGCCGGCTGGCTGGACCGCGTCGCTGCCGCTCGGCAGCGGCCCGACCTGGACGACGACAACTACGCTGCCCAGCGACAGCGGAACCAACAAGATCTTTACGCCGAATCCCGCGACGCCCTCCGACAGTCGGATCGACTCGCCATCGGTCGCCATTCCGGCCGGGCCGACTGCATCGGTGCTCGTGTTCCGCCACCGCTTCTTGGCTGAGAATCGATTCGATGGTGGCGTGTTAGAGATCTCCATCGGCGGTGGCGCTTTCGCTGACATCATCACGTCGGGCGGTACTTTCGTTGCCGGCGGCTACACCAATACGCTGAGAGCGGATCTCTCAACGACCAATCCGCTCGCAGGGCGCTCGGCCTGGACGGGCACACAGGCCGCATTCGGCACGGTGCAGGTCACGCTGCCCCTCAGCGCCAACGGCCAGAACATCGTGCTGCGCTGGCGCTTTGGAACGGATAACCTGGTCAATGCGACCGGCTGGTTCGTCGATTCCATTCAGATATCGTCCGGGCGCACGTGCGTGTTGGGATGCCAGGGCACAACGATGTCGATCAATGATGTGAGCGTCAGCGAAGGCAACAGCAGCACTACGTCGATGACCTACACGGTGACGCGCAGCAATCCCCTGCTCACACAGTCGGTCAGCGCGCAGACGATCGCTGGCGGCACCGCTACGGCGCCGGTCGACTTCACAGCCGTTGGTCCGACGACGTTGACCTTCAGCGGCGTTCAGACCACTCAGAGCTTTACGGTGTCCGTGAACGGCGATACCGACGTTGAGACCAACGAAACGGTGTTCGCACAGCTGAGTGCGATCACTGGCGGCGTGGCGCTATCGGATCCCGATGGCATCGGAACCATTCTCAATGACGACAACGCCATCGCAACGACAACGACCATCACCAGCGACACACCAGATCCATCGGCGCCAGGACAGGCGTACACGGTCAGCGTCACGGTGGCGAGCGCCAGCGCGTCGCCAACGGGCAGCGTGACGATCAGCGATGGCACGAGCAGCTGCGGTCCGGTGGTGCTGGTTGCCGGCCCGGCGCCGACGAGCACAGCCTCGTGCAATCTGACCAGCAATACCGTCGGCAATCTGACGCTGACCGCCACGTATGCGCCGTCCGGGTCTTTCCTGGGCAGCAACGACACCGAACCGCATGAGGTGGCGGCGGCGCCGGGCGGCGGCGATGTCAGTGTGACGCTGACCGACGCGCCGGATCCGGTCGCGCCCGGCGGTTCGTTGACCTACGTGGCGACGTTGACCAGCAATGGTCCCGGCAGCGCCAACAACGCCAGCGTTTCGCTGCCACTGCCGGGCACGACCACATTGATTTCCGCGACCGCGGACAATGGCGGCTCGTGCAGCGGCTTGCCGGTGGTCTGCACCTGGGCCGGTGCGACGCCCTCCGGTGCGAACCGGATCGCGACGATTGTTGTGCGCGTGCCCGCCACCGCAACCGGTACGCTGAACGCTACCGTGACTGCCGCGGCAAGCAACGATGGCAACGCCGGCAACAATCAGGCGAACGCAACGACGAACATCTCGCGACGTCGGGTTGTTCCAGGCGGCTGAAGCGATGGCTGGGCCGAGCGCAAGCTCGGCCCAGCCGGTACGAATTGGTTGGCGTCGATCAACCCGGCATTGGCGAGTATGCAGAGTGGATCGACGCTGCCGATGGCCCGCGGTTAGACAGAATCGACTCGTTACCCGCTCATGCTGCGCGAGCGGTCAGCGCACGGAACGCAAAATCCCAGGCCTTATCCTGCCACGCTGCGGCCTGGCGCCACTCATCGGTAGCGCGCCAACCGCTATGAATCAGCGTAATCGAGGTGCCTGCCTCGATCTCATGAAAGCTGACAACCACGTGGGTAAGCGGATCGGCCACATTGGCGAACGACTTGAACTGCTTCGGACTGCGCCATTGGAAGGCAAGCAGAAAAGGCGGCGCGAGAGCGGTCATTCGGCAACCGATGGTGCTGTCGTCCTCTGGATTAGCCAAATCCCAGAACAGCTCGTAAGGCTCGCCAACGGCGTTACCGACCACAGCTCGCAAGCACAACCACGACTCCAGTCTGGCTTGCTCGGCAAACCATCGGAAGGCCTCGCCCGGAAGCATCGGCAAGCGAATGTTCTTCACGATCACCCAGTCGTCGACGGGTTCGAAATCAGAACGAATACTGGTCACGACGGCGCTCCGATGGGACTGGTTCGGCCAACCAAACGCACTCAACAAAACGATATCGGCTCGCCGTCATTGATTCAACAGCGCCAGTTCAGAAGTTGGCTGCCCCCGCAATCGACCAATCGAGCGACCCCGATTCGCCTCAAGAATCGAGCCGATAATTGGGCGCTTCCTTCGTGATCTGCACATCGTGCACGTGGCTCTCGCGCACACCGGCGTTGGTGATGCGCACGAACTCAGGCTTGGTGCGCATCTCGTCCACGGTCGCGCAGCCGACGTAGCCCATGCTGGAGCGCAGACCGCCCATCAACTGATGCACGATGCTGCGTAATGGGCCGCGATACGGCACGCGGCCTTCGATGCCTTCGGGCACCAGCTTGTCCGGGTCGGCATCGTCTTGGAAATAGCGATCTTTGGAGCCTCGCTGCATGGCGCCGAGCGAGCCCATGCCGCGATAGGACTTGTAGCTGCGCCCCTGATACAGCTCCACATCGCCCGGCGCTTCTTCGGTGCCGGCAAATAGCCCGCCGATCATCACGCAGTGCGCGCCGGCGGCGAGCGCTTTGGCGATGTCGCCGGAGTAACGGATGCCACCATCGGCAATGATGGCCGCGCCGGTGTGACCGATCGCTTCGACGACCATCGACACCGCCGTAATCTGCGGCACGCCAACGCCCGCGACGATGCGTGTGGTGCAAATCGAACCCGGACCCACGCCAACCTTGACGCCATCGGCACCGGCGTCCACCAGCGCCTTGGCTGCCGCGCCGCTGACGATGTTGCCGCCCACGACCTGGACTTTCGGATGGCGGCGTTTGACCCAGGCAACACGATCGATCACGCCCTGCGAATGCCCGTGGGCGGTATCGACCACGACCACGTCGACACCCGCCTCAACGAGCGCATCGACGCGCGCCTCGGTATCGCCGCCGACGCCCACCGCAGCGCCCACGCACAACCGCTCCTGCGCGTCCTTGCAGGCATTCGGGTTATCTCGCGCCTTCTGAATGTCTTTCACGGTGATCATGCCGCGCAGCTCAAAATCGCCGTTGATCACCAGTACCTTCTCGATGCGATGTTGATGCAGCAGCGCCAGCACGTCGTCGTCGCTGGCGCCCTCGCCCACCGTCACCAGCCGCGGTTTGGGCGTCATGATCTTGCTGACCGGTTGATCGAGCTGAGTTTCAAAGCGCAGATCGCGGCTGGTAACGATGCCCACCAGCTCCTGGCCATCGACCACCGGCACGCCGGAAATCTGCTGGCGTCGCGTCAGCGCCATCACCTCGCGCACGGTGGCATCCGGACGCACCGTAATCGGATCGCGAATCACGCCAGCCTCGAACTTCTTGACCATGCGCACCTCAGCCACCTGCTGCTCGATGCTCATGTTCTTGTGGATGATGCCGAGTCCACCCATTTGCGCCATCGCGATCGCCAGTCGCGACTCGGTGACCGTATCCATCGCCGCAGCGACGATCGGGATGTTCAGGTGTTGCAAGCGCGACATCCGCGTCGCCAACGACACATCGCGCGGCAGGATGTTGGAAAAAGCGGGAACCAGCGAGACGTCGTCGAACGTCAGCGCTTCAGCGACAAGGCGCATGGGAGCCTCCGGGGCAGCGAAGGCGCGCGAGTATATCCATTGACCGGCAGTTCCCGTGACGGCAAGGCTGGCGGTGTTCAGGCAAAGTCGATACCAGTGCTGATCGTCGCGCAAGTATTCAGATGAATGGACTTCGCCATCGCACCGCGTCAAAGGGAATGTCCAAGAGTGAGAGCGTCGCCTCAAGCGCGCTACGAAGGTCGCAATCGCGGTCGACGCGCAGCTCAACCCCTCGCGTGGGGCAATGCACGTATTCAATCAATTCAATATGCGCGCCTGACGCCAGTCTTAGTCCAATCGCACTCCAAGGGCCCAGCCCTGCCTCAATGCCGGTATGCAACCGACAAACAAGTATTCGCTCGATGTCATTCATGGAAATATCGAGCACAGCCGCCGACTCGTATGTTCCGCTCGGCCAATAGCTCCCGACGGGTACTAGTTCGAAAAGCAATTGCGTGCGCATTTTGGTCTTTCGGTGGCCGTGCTGGCGATCGATTTCAATGCCGCCGCTCCGCCGTCGTCAGCGCCACTTTATCGCGCAAGTACACGGGCAGCGCCAACTTTGCCTCGACCACCCTGCCCTCGCGCAGCTCGCGTGCGGCCAGCCGCGCGATGGTGCTGGCCTGGGGGTAACAACTGCGGGTGATGCCGTCGCTCCGATAACCCAGTGCCTTGTCGATCGCCTCGCGGTAGGCATGGAAGCCCGGGCCAAGCACGCACCAGACGTCGTCGCCGGGCAAGCTGATGGCTTCGGGTGCGACGAGCCGCTCCTCGCCGATGGCGTACACCAGACCATCGGCACCGACGTCGAAGAAGCCGGCGTAGACCTCGCCCATACGCGCGTCCGATAGCGCCAGCAACGGCGGGGCGGCGCCGCGGTCGAAGCCTTCCTGGGCGAGCGCGGCGAGCGAGGAGACCGGGATCGCAGGAATATCGAGGCCATAAGCGATGCCTTGGGCGGCTGCCACCGCCATGCGCACACCGGTGAAGGCCCCAGGGCCGCGGCCGAAGGCCACGGCTTGCAGGCTGAGTTTATCGACGCGCGCCAGATCGAGCACGGTATCGATCAGCGGCAAGAGCACATCGCCATGGCGACGGCTCTGCTCGACGCGTTCGTGGATCTCGCCGTGCGCATACACAGCGACGGACAGGATTTCTGTCGAGCATTCGATGGCGAGGATGTTCATGGGTTGGCTTCCGCGTTGCTGCCGCCACTGTACCAGTCGATGCGCCGCGTCAGGTACATCGCAATCGCCAGCAGCGTGGTCAGGCCGAGTGCGCCGATCAGCAGCGACAACTGCTCGGCGGAGATGAGCACGAACAGGAAGCCTTTCAGAATCGCCAGCACGGATCCAGCCAGCAATCCGCGCGGCCAGGAGCGCATCACGGCAGCGCAGTAGCCGCTGACCATGCACACCACGGCGGCGGCGGCAGACAGATAAGCCGTGGTGAATCCGGCGTGTTCGCTGATCGCCAGCAGCAGCAGATAAAACATCGCCAGCGCAAGGCCGACGAGGCCGTAATGGAAGGGATGCAGGCGAATGCCGAGCAGCACTTCGGTCAGGAACAGCGCCGCCATGGTCAACGCCAGCACCAGTACGCCGTATTTGGCGCTGCGTTCGTTCTGCTGGTACAACCCGCCTGGTTCAACGAGTTGCACGCCCACCGCTTTGCCGCCCCAATTGCGCAAGGTTTCCGCGCTATAGGCAATCGGCGGCAGGCCGGTGGACAAATCCAGCAGTTGCCAGTTCGCAATGAAACCATCCGCACGCACCTCGCGATCGCGCGGCAATGCGCCCCCGGCAAAACCGGGGTGCGGCCAATCGCCGGAAACATCGAAAGCGAAGGAACTGGCGTTGGGAATCATCTCGAAACGCCTCGCGC
This sequence comes from Lysobacterales bacterium, assembly GCA_022844135.1. Taxonomy (GTDB): domain Bacteria; phylum Pseudomonadota; class Gammaproteobacteria; order Xanthomonadales; family SZUA-5; genus JALHMH01. Next base: position 27,500 of record JALHMG010000001.1, on the reverse strand, counting down.
CCGCGAGTTCGATTTCGATCGTCACCGGCAAGCTTGCCGCGTTGCCGATTGCGACCAGCGGCGCTTCCAGCATCGCGCGGTCGCCCTCGCTGTACATGCCCTCACCCAAACTGAGCGGCATGCGATCGCTGGCGGGTCGGAAGGCGAGATCCGCATCGCCAACTCGGAGCGTGCGCACTTGCCGCAGGCCAGTCAGATCGCCCGGCGCAAATATCAAGCGCGAGACCGCAGGCTGCCAATTTCCGGTCGCGAACTCGGCGGTCACCGGCCCTGTATCGAAGCTCAGTTCCAGGGTTAGATCGGCCCGATAGATCGGCAGCGTGTACATGCCCAGCGAGCGCGTCTCGACTTTGAGCGCGCCCTTTGCGGCGGCCTCGCGCGCCGACAACCAGCGCTCTTCGCGATCGACGATGCGCTGTTCGTTCTCGATGCGCTCACGGACGAACACCAAGTGCACCATCGGCAGCAACACGCGTTGCTCGGCACCCCAGCCGCGCGCGATCGTCGCCTCAGCTTCGCTTGCCAGGCCCTGGCGCTCGCGCACCAGGTCGTAGACCAAGGCGAGCGGAATCATCAGCAATAGCGACAACACGCCAATCAAGAACATCTTCGTTGTTGTCGACAACATCCATCGGTTGACCATAACAGCGCTCATGGCGGAGGAGTCTGCATTGCAATCGCCTAGCATGGCAGCGCGCGGGCGGCACCAGCGCACGCATGGACATTGAAGTGGCGAATCGAGGGCGCGCGATGGATATCGAGTCTTGGTATGGACGCAGCAAACGCCTCAACCTTGGCGCGCATACGCTGTGCGTTGTCGATCTTGGTGCGAGCGACGTGCCGACGCTATTGATCCACGGCTTTCCCACGGCATCGATCGATTGGCAGCCGCTGGCGCCGGCGCTGCTGGAGGCGGGCCTGCGCCTGATCGCGCCGGATCTGCTGGGCTTTGGGTACTCGGACAAACCCAGGCTCAAGCGCTATTCGATCTTCGATCAGGCCGATTTGCTGCAAGCGCTTTTAAAGCAGCTGGGCATATCGCAAGTGCATATTCTCGCGCACGACTACGGCGATACGGTAGCGCAAGAGCTGCTGGCACGCAGCGAACGCGGCGAGGCGGGAGCGATCGCCGTACGTTCGGTGTGCTTTTTGAATGGCGGACTGTTTCCAGAAACACATCGGCCGCGTTTCATTCAGCGCTTGCTCGCAAGCCCACTCGGACCCTTGCTCGCGCGCCGCTACACGCGCGCCAAATTCGGCGCCGCGATGCGGGCAATCTTTGCGCCAGGTACGCCGCCCAGCGACGCCGATCTCGATGTTTTCTGGCGGCTGATCGCGCACAACGACGGGCTTGGCATTTTTCCCAAACTCATTGGCTATATGGCCGAGCGCCGGCGACACCGCGAGCGCTGGGTGGGCGCGATGCTCGCAGCGCGCGTGCCGATCAAGCTGATCAACGGTAGCCTCGATCCGGTGTCCGGTGCGCACATGGTGGCGCGGTATCGGGAGCTGCAGCCGAACGTGGACGTCACAGCGCTGGCAGATATTGGGCACTATCCGCAGGTGGAGGCGCCGGAGCGGGTCGTTTCGGCGTACGTTGCTTTTCGCAAATGATGACCACGAAAGTGCGGGCGCGATGAATCGCGCCCAACATGCCAACCGTGCCCTACCACCCCCGCGCCATCTCCGCCGCCGGCTTGCGCGTCAGCCCCACCTGCATCCAACCTAAATTCATGCCGATGTTGGTGGCGTCCGGATTGGCCCAGATGTAATTGATCTGCTTGTCGTTCTTGCTGTCCATCAGTACCAGCTTCAGGATCGGCACTTTGGTGTTCTGGTACGTCAGTTGTTCAAGGCGCACCGAGTAACCGGAATCCTCGCCGGTGTCGTCGTCGACGATGCGCATCACGCCGCCCTCGTTGTGGATCAGCTTGCCGCTGGTGAAGTCCCAGGATTGCTCATCCGGTTTGGCGTTCTGTCCGCCTTTTTTCACGCCGCCCCAGAGCGTGAAGTAACGCACTTTGCGGTTCTTGTGCGGTGGGCCGTCGGGGCGGCCGAAGATCACGTTACCGGCCTCATCGCGCGCTACATCGGAGATATGCAACTCCGACTCCGACAGCATCAACGTATCGTTGATGATGATGGTCTTGCCCAGACGGGGCGAGTTCACTCGGCACGCGTCTTTGTCCATCTCGCCGACGAAACGATCGATATTCCAGCGCCAGTAAACTTCGCAGCCTTTGGTGGCGCGAACTTGATCCAGAGAAAGGGTTTTCAGGATCTCGGGACGCAGATGCGCGTCGGCGAACGCCTGCTCGTCGTTGAAAGCGTAAATGTCGAGTTGAATGGCGCCGCGTGCATCGTTGCGCGAGAACGCGTACAGGCGCTGCCGATAGACCTTGCTCGGGTCGCCGTCCAGGTATTGCTTGACGAAGAACGTGTGCGCGCCGATCGCGGGCGCCTCGACGGGCGCGAACACGTGATGGATGCGCTCGATGGGCTTTTCGAGTTTCTCGACCTTGGCCTGCTGCCAGTGTTGTTCGTGGTTGTCCCACTCGCCAGGGAACCATGCGAGCAAAGTGTCCATCTGCACCGCGAGTTCGTCGGCCGCTGGAGAAGCTTCGGCTTCGACGTCCGTCCTGTCGGTTGCGTTGACGATGATGCAACCGGGCAGCAGTACTGCAAAGGCGAGGGCCAATGTCATGAGCCGCATCGACATCTCTCCATAGCGAACGAGAAAGCCAGAACGCTACACGCGATAGCAATCGAAATACATGCTGATCGCGTTGTCCGGGGAACGCAGGTCGATGCCGCGCAGCTCGGGTTCGGCGCTCTGGTTGTAACTCACCTCGCGGCCATCGAATCCGCACTCTGACAGCACCTGTTTGAGCGTCGACGCGTCGTACAAAAACGTGTGCCCACCCAGGCGCATTCCGAGGTTGAGCACCTCGCAGTGGCTGCCGGTCTTAAGCGGAATCGGCACGTTTTCGCGCCAGAGCTGCAAGAGTCGCGGATCGCGATTGACATACATGCCGGCGAGCTTGGCGAGATCGGGCGTCAACAGGCGCATGACGCCGCCAGGTGCGAGCAGGCGATGGCAATCGCGCAAAAACGCGTACGCCTGATCGAGCGGCAACTGGTCGAAGAAATCCTCGCTATGCAAATGGCTGGCGCAACCGTTGTCGAAGGGTAGCGGCTTGCCCAGATCGGCGACCACATCGGGATTGCAGCTCGGGTCGCTATCCACGTTGACCCAGCCCTTGAGCGGAAAATGGCCGGAGCCGAAGTTGATCTTGATCATGGAAGCTGGGTCTTCAGTCGCACCGGTATGGGAACGTTGCAAAGGTCGATGGTTCCGGCCGGCTCCTTGTACCAATCGTCGCGGCGATTGCGCCGCGCTTCGATCAGCGCATCGAACAGCGGCGTATCGGTGCGAAACACTTCGAGCGATGTGCGTTCTTCGGCGGGAACGTCGGCCGCCACGTGCACCGACTTGATGGCGACGCGCTGCTCCTGCTTGTCGTAAAAGCCCATCGGCGCCGGACCGCGCGGCAGCGAGGCCAAATGCTCGATACCGTGGATCACGCGCCCAACGGTGGTGATGTTGCGCTCCAACTGCCGCGGCGCATGGCCAATCACGGCGTAAAGTTCGGTGCCGCCGCCAGTGTCGACGCCATTGTCGCGCCCAGCACCCACAGTGCCATAACAATGCGCCAGCCAGGCACGCCCACCGCCGCGGGCCACCGGGAAGCCGTCGCTGAAGCCGACCTCCGGTGCGTAGGCGTCGCCATCAGGCAGCACATGGAAGGGCAAATCGGCGCTGCTCGCCCGGGTGAATTCGGGCGCGAGCGTGCGCTTGGCCGACTTGATCGGCCGCTGCTTTTTCTCGTCTGCAGCGTCGGGATCGCCCCACTGCGCGACGAAGTTATCCTGCACCCGAAGCACGAACAGACCATCGAAGTACTTCTCGCGAACCAGCGCCTTGATGTTTTCCACGTGCTGCGGCGCGAAACTGGGCGCCAGCTCAATCACGACGCGGCCACTTTCGAGCTCCAGATACAGCAGCTGCTCGGGCGCCGGCGTACGCCAATGCTCTGCGCCACTGGCGGCAAGTACATCGCTCATGGTTTTCAGCGCTGGCGTCGAATCGCTGCGCTCCGGCGAGCAGCGGCCTGGCGAAAAGTTCAGGGTCTGCGTTTGCGGATCGTTCTCGCCCGCTGAAACGATGGCCGTCAGCCCGCTGTCTGTGCGTCGATATTCAATGCGCTTGGGCCAATCGTGGCTGGCGTTCTCGAATACGATCTTCTCGGGCGTCGATTCCGATGCGATGAACTCGACTGGCGTGCGCCCGCCGGGCTGCGCCAGATAGCGCAGATCGCCATCGCGATCGACGATGCGCAGAAACTCGAAGCTACGCCCATTCATCGTCCGCGACTGGCCGAGCATCAATCCGTGCGCAGGCTGCGTCCAGCGCTCCTCCACATTGCCCGCACACCATTCGCCGACCATGAACTGCGGTGCGGCAATCGCGGACTGCGTCATCAGCAGCAAGCCGGCTGCAACTCTCATGCTTCCCCCAAACGCATTGTTAACCGCTCTGTCGAAATCGTTGCCTACAATGGCGCTATTCGCGGTCAGAGGTAAAGCGCCATGGCGACTCGATTCAGCGAACAGGAGAGTGCGCTCTGGCAGCGCCTGATCGTTCATCCTTTCGAAAACGGCGATGCGCTGGATTTCACGGCGCGCCTGATGCGCGAGCAGGGCTGGACGCGCGACTTCGCACGCCGCGCGATCGACGAGTACCGACGCTTTTGTTTTTTGTCGGCGGTCAGCCCGCATGCGCTGACGCCCAGCGAAGCGGTCGACGAGGTGTGGCATCTGCACTTGATCTACACACAAGATTACTGGGAAACGTTCTGCCCGCACATTCTCGGCCGGCCCTTCCATCACGCGCCGACGCGCGGAGGCCGCCGGGAACAGGCCAGATTCCACATGCAGTACGCCGATACGCTGGCTGCCTATGAGCATTACTTTGGTCCGGCGCCAACCGACATCTGGCCCGATGCCCGCAAGCGCTTCGCGATGGCTGCGCGCTGGCGGCGGGTCGATACGCGCACAGTCTTCGTGGTACGCAAACCCGCCCTGCCCGGAATTGCAGCGTCGCTTGCAGCACTGATCGGAATGTCATGGCTGGTTGCAGCCAACGCGCAAAGCATGAATCCGCTCGATTGGACCGCCGGGCCGTTTCTCACGTTTTATCTATGCGCGTGCGCGTTTGCGCTCGCTGCGGGCTTGCTGCTGCGGCGACGACTGCGCGATCAGGGCGCGGCCGATACCCACGACCTGAGTGTCGCCGAGTACGCATACCTGGCCGGCGGCGCCGAGCGCTGCACCGATGCCACGGTGGCGCAAATGCTTGGCGATGGAAAGCTCAAGTTCGACGCTACCAGCGGCTTGTTGGTGATCGACAAGCTGAAGGACGCTTCGGAACTTGAGCAATCGCTGGCGCAATGCATCGCCGTTGACGGCAAGCCCGATACCCTGCTTCGGCGCATGAAACCGCGACTGGCGCACATCGAAAAACGCCTGATGCAACGCCGCCTCTGGTTGGACGCCGCTGCCGACTGGCGAGCGCGCGCGCTGTCGGCGATGCCGCTCGGAATTGCGCTCATTCTGGGTATCGCCAAGATGATGATCGGCGTTGCGCGGGACAAACCGATCGGGTTTCTGGTGCTGATCAGCGTTGTAATGGCGATCGTTGCGCTGGTGTTGCTGTTCAAGCGCCCGCAGCGAACGCTCGAAGGCGACATCGCGTTCGCCAAAGCGAAACACGACCATGCGCGGGTGACGCGCGCGCCGCGAGCCAATGAACTCGGCTTGGCAGTAGCCATCGCAGGCACCATGGTTTTGAGTACAACGGCATTCGCCGAGTACCACACCGTGCGCCATCCTCCGGGAACGGGCGGCGACAGCAGCGGAAGTAGCGATAGCGGCGACAGCGGTGGCGGCGGCGGCGGCTGCGGCGGTTGCGGCGGCGGCGATTAGCGCCAGCGAAACAAACGAAGACGGCGCCGCGAAGGCGCCGTCATCGTGTTACCGGCGAAGACTTCAACGAATCGAGAACAGCGAGAAACCACCACGCCCGCCGTAAGAAGCGCTGTCGCGCGAGCGGCGCGAGCGCATACGATCAAGCAGCTCTTCCTGGCGTTGCTCCAACCAATCGCTGCGCACCAGGCCGCTGGCTTCGGCCGCGCCATGCTGCTCGGCAGCTTGCGCGCGGAACGCGCAGAAGTCGTCGTAAGCGTCGATTTCGTGCTTCAGTTCTTCGACCACCAACTCGATCATGATCGCGTCGTCGAGGAAACCGAGCACTGGAATCGTGTCTGGAATGGCATCTTGCGGATCGGAGAAATAGGTCAACGCCGAGAGGATTTCGTTACGCTCCGAATCGGTGATGCCCCACGCGGTGTCGTGCACCATCGCAATCAGCGTGCCCAGGCGCGACATGCGCGAGGACACGAAATCGGGCATCTTGGTGCCTTGCGAATCCTCGAGCAGCTTCTGTGCCGCGCCGGTGATTTCCGCAGGCGTCAGGTTCTTTGTGGCTTCCTTGGCGCGGCGCATCGCCGAGCGGAAATGTTCCAGATCATCTTCCGACAGATCGATTACTACACGCATGGCCGTGTCCTGTGTGTGGGCAGATAGTCCGCAAGACTACAACATCTAATTCGTCCATAAGTTTCCTGCCGATACTTATGAGGCAGTGAGCCGTCAGCCGTGGCTGTATACCGAATTCGCGCCGCAATGATGGGAATGTATCGTCGGCCCGCTCGCCATCGCAAAACGCATGGCGCCGGCAGCCATGGCCAACGCGCCTTAACCCAGTCCTTGGAACTTTTGAGACGGCGCGGCTACTATCGCATCGCCGCTCGTTGGACCTTGCAATCCTCATGCTGTCTCGCTTCTGGCGCATCGCGAAACGCGAGACGCGCGATTTTTTCTCCTTGTGGTTGATCCCTGGCATCGCCATTGCGCTGCCTTGGCAATGGTGTTTGCGTTGGTACCGCTGGTGGGCAACCAGCGACTGGATTGCGCGCGAGGAAGTGTCGAGCACGCGCAACAGCGATCATCTGGGTTTCACCTTCGACGCGCGCTTCTGGCGCAACTTTCGTTTTGCGTTTTTGATGGAGGCAGGCGATACCTTTCGCGCTTGCGGCCGCGGCTGGCGCGCGCTGGCGCAGACCATTGAAGGCCCGCCGATCGACATCAAAGGCGGCGGACTGTGGTTTTTCTTCTACTTCAACCAAGGATTGCCGGCTCTGGCGCACGCGCGCGCCGAAGGCCTCAGCCCGCAGTTCGTGCATCAGTGGCTGGACCAGCGACCCATCGGCTGCGGCTTCTGGCGCTACTGGTATCTGCTGTTGCGCCTGAAAATGGTGGCCAAGGTAACGGGCAATCAGGGCATCCCGACGGGCGGCGCGCGACCCCACATTCTTGCGGCCATGGAAGCCGGACGCACCATCATCGTCGCCGCGGACTCGCCGCCGCGTTCAGGTCGGGGGTTGGTCGAGATTCGCTTTCCCGGCAACCGACCCGCGTATTGGCGCTCCGGGATTATCAAGCTGGCGCAAAGCATCGACCGGCCCGTCGCCAGCTTCACCGTCGCGATCGATTGGGACACCGGTCGACGCCGCCTCGACCTCAATCGCATCCCAAGCGGCCTTGACGTGCGTCAACTCACCGATCGCCTGAATACGCAATTCTTGACCGCGTTGCAGGCGCAGCCCGAACAGTGGTTCTACTGGCCAGGTTCGCGTGCATTTTTGGTCAGGCCAGAGGACACGCGAATCGATGCTTGATCGGCGCTTTGGGTACGCCAACCCATGGTCCGCCCGTTCGGGTATGCACCTGCCCGTCAGGTCCGCAACACTGCGAGATGCGGACCGTAGGTCCGCGTACCAAAAAGCGCAGGCAGATCGATCCGACAGACCTCCATCGTTTACCCTATTATTTGTCCGGACAAATTTCCTGAGGAGTGAGCCAGATGCATGCCGCCGCCCCTGCCCCGCAAGGCCCGCCGCCGTACCAAGTGGTGGGCAAGCATGCGGTGATGCCGGAGACCCGCCACGACGAAGCGGCGCGCTTCAACTATCTGGCCAACATGAACCAGTTCCTGAGCGCGGAGTTTCTGCCCCGCGTCAAACGTGCCTACGACAAACGTGCCCTGCCTCGATTCCACTCCGAGCATGGACGCCCGCCCGAGCATCGCCGCGAAGTGCGCGAGCTGATGAGCGAGGAACCAGCTTATCAAGCGTGGAGCGCAATGCGCCGCGCGACGATGGAGCAGCGCCAACAAGCCGGTCGCTCTGTGGTTTTGCGGCAGTTGGATCGCCTCAACGCCACGGCCAAAGCCGCGGCCGCCGAGCCCGGACTGCAACTCGACCCAAACTTCCTTCCGCCGCGTTATCTCACTGGCGTCGATCACCATTGCATGCCCGGCGGTTATCTCTGCGAACTGGCGCCGGACGATGTGTCCGCGCCCGCGAACTATGACGTCGGCATTTTTGCCACCACCGGCGGTGCCCTGGGTCGCTACAGCGACGGCGGCGGCATGGCCGTGGCCGAGTGGCTCAAGCGCGAGCACCCGGAATTCAAACCCAGGCGCATCCTCGATCTCGGTTGCGGACTGGGTCACAACACGCTTCCACTGGCGCAAGCTTTTCCCCACGCCGAGGTCATCGCGCTCGATGCTGCGGCACCGATGCTGCGCTACGGCCACGCGCGCGCCGTCTCGCTCGGCGTCACCAACGTGCGTTTCGTGCAAGGCAATGCCGAAGCGGTGAAAGAGCCCGACGCCAGCTTCGATCTGATCGTCACCTGCATGTTTTTGCACGAGACGTCTTACACAGCGATCAAACGCGTGTTCGGCGAGACCCGACGCCTGCTCGCGCCCGGCGGCATCTCACTGCACATCGAGCAGCCGCAGTACCAGAACATGGACGTCTACGAGCAGTTCATTCGCGACTGGGATGCGTACAACAACAACGAGCCATTCTGGACCACGATGCACGAGATGGACCTGACTGAGCTGGCCACAGAAGCCGGGTTCGATCGCGCCAAGGTCTTCGAGACTGGCGTGCGCGCCGTGGTCGATGCGGCGTTGTTCCCGCAGGCCGCTGCAGCGCAAAAGCAAGAAGACTACGGCCGAAGCGCGGCGTGGTACGTGTTCGGTGCACGCGCATGAACGATACGATCGCGCTGGCCAATGCCAAGGCCAAGGGCAAGCGGCCGTGGTTTTTCGATGACCGCGAAGCCGAGCGCGTTTTCAATGTGGCGCTGGCGCTGATGCAAGAGCTTTCGGTAGCGCGCGAGCGCATCGACACGCTGGAGCGCTTGCTGGAAAACAAGGGCCTGGTATCGCGCACCGAAATCGAGAGCTTCACACCGAATAGCGCCGAAGCCAGCGCCCGCTCGCAGATGCACAAAGAATTGATCGGCCGCTGTTTACGCGTGCTGCAGCAGGAACTCGAAGCGCTCGAAGAGGCACCTGGAACCGCGGCAACGCCCGAAGAACTGAGACACACATGACGGAGTAAACCATGTCCGAGATCAAAGCGGCGATGCCTCTGCTGGCGCGCCATGAAGGCATTTGGGAAGGCTTTTACCGCTATTACGATCCGGACGGCAATAAGATCGACGAACATCGCTCGCGGCTCGTTTGTCGTTTTCCGGACGGCGCCGAGTTCCCGTATCACCAGACCAATCACTACACCTGGGCCGACGGCCGCAGCGAGTCGCGCGACTTCCCCGCCACCTACAAAGACGGACGCATCTGGTGGGACAACGAACTGATCACCGGCTGGGCCGCCGAGGTGGGCCTGGACGGTTTCAATCGCACCGTGATGCTGTACTGGGTACGCAAAGGACAGGAAAACACATACCTGTACGAAATGATCCAGATCTCCGACTGCGGCAACTTCCGCTCCCGCGTCTGGCAGTGGATCGAAGACGGCAAGCTGAAAATGCGCACGCTGATCGACGAGCAGCGCGTCTCGCATAGCTGGGAAGGTCAGTGATTGCTTGCTAGACTGCGCCCCGCGCCGACGTAGCTCAATTGGTAGAGCACCTGATTTGTAATCAGGCGGTTGGGAGTTCGATTCTCTTCGTCGGCACCAGTTAGATCAAAGACTTAGGTTGCCATCTCGGATGTGAGAAGTTCGGTGGGTCACCAATAGGTCACCTAACACGATGTTGAGAAACGCACTTCCTGTGCGTTTCTCAAGTCGCGAGTCCGGCGCATGTCCGGACTCGCTCTCCATTGATCAAACACTTACGTGCTTGATCAATGTGCGAACCATCCATGGTTCGCGCTAGCAGACTGTTTCTCAACAGCCTGCTAATGTCCGCAAGCTCGCTGCATCGAGATTCGGCTGGCAGCAAGAAACGTTGCGCGTAGCTGATTGGACGATCGTCACTTGGACGTGTTGCACCCGGAATGCTCAAACATGCGCGTTAGCACATCCTGCATTCGTCACCTAGCTTCTCGAAAGTCCACCGCGACTCGATCCAAGTTGCGTTGATTTGCAGCAACATCAGTCCATCGCGTTGAACGCGCTCATGGCACGGAGGCGAAGAAGGTCAAGGTCATTGACCTGCACGCGCGATTCATCTTCTCGACGATTTCCACTCAGCCGGGAGGATTAGCGGATAGAAGCACATACCGCTTGCCAAAATCACGGTTGGCGCGTAACACTCCATTCACGGCCAACGGCTTGAAGGGAATGAGTCTCTGACAAGATAGCAGCGGAGCTTTTAAGTCTCGAGCATCAACTATCTGATTTATGCAGCGTACTGCAAACGGCTTCTCTCTGCCAACTTGACAATCTCTGACCGCTGCTAAGCGATCAGAGATTTCATGCGACCTTTGCTCCCTAGCGAGATCGCCGCAGTTCGCGCGGAACCTTCACTCTCGATATCTGCATACAATACTGGCAAGGCTGCGAACGCTCATTAGCTTGCGCAGACTAAGGATTTTCGGAGACCTGCAGTGTCCGAATGTCATGCAATAGTGCCTCAACAGACTCTTGATCAATGTCGGCGAATTCTTCTGGCAATTCTGGACCGGACAGAACCTTCTGCCCAAGTTCCTCAAGTCTCGATGACTCGTCAATCGCCTTATCACTTCCTTGATCTGCTGCTGATCCAGCTGCAGCCTGCGTCTTCGAGCGACTTGCAAAGAGTAGCCCAAGACAAGCGGAGATTGTGGGCGCAGGGCTTGATTTCATTGCAGTGCAAGCCACGCCAGTCCATCGGTTTGAGTCTGGAAGCACATAATAGTAATCAAAGAAACTGGTTGTTGAATCAACTATGATTAGATAAACGCCGCCTCCGCTGACTGGCGCGCCCAGGACCGGCCGACCTGCGCGATTATATATTAATTGACCTTCGACGGAATTGGGCGTAGTGCAAGATGAGCAGTTTGCCGTGAAGTTAATGAAGTTGGCGAAGTCACTTCCAGTTGAGGAAACCCAAACGGAAGCCCATTGACCCTTCAGGTACGCTCTTGGATCGCCGTATATGAAATCGAATTTCTGAATCGGAATAGTCGTACCGTTAGGATAAATTGCACTGCCTCGATTCGTGGACGAGAATACAAAACGCATCTCGCCCAAATTGGAGTTGATTGGCGGAACGTAAGCGCATCCTACGCACTGACCTGCCGTGAATCCTGTCAAAGTTGACGTAAGTGTCCGAGTAAAACCGTTCCACGTGCCCGATGTTGTAAAGAAAGTTGATCTTCCGTCAGCCGCGAAAGTAAAGTGAGCTACCACAGTTACGTCGTTCTGAGTTTCGATCGTCCAGCCACGCCCACTTTCCAGTGGATTCCACCACAAACCGTCAATTGGGGGTGAATTGTACGTTTGGGCTGATGCGTAAAAGGAAGTCGCACATGCAATACAGATTATCCACCTGAACATCACCATTCCCCCTATCTTGACTACGCTAACGACATTGAACGACACAGGACAACGACAAGGTCCGCGCCGCATTGGGCAGTTGCGGCCCGACTGGTTGCGCTTGGCACCCAGACGTTTGTTGTAAAAGACCCCGGAGCTGATTATGCGCCCGTAACGGAGTTTCGGCAATAGACAGACGGGCGGCGTGAGAATTGGCGAGATTTGGCCTTGATCTGGTCCACACGCGATCATTACAACTAGCGTTGTCAGCTATCGCCGTTTGCGTCCCTTTGGTAGCGCGGCATGTCACGAACTCATGAATCACCGTCGCTAACGTGACCCGCCGCAGAGCGCAAATTCGCGGCTAACCTCGCCTTCCCCTCCTGCGATTTCGGACCAGTCGAGCATCCGCCATGCCAGCGGCAACGGCGCTTGCCGGGCACTGACTTCGCACGGCAGGGCTTGCCATCGTATCGACGGCGCGCGCCGCATTGCACGCGTCTGAGCGTCCGTAGGGTCGCATGCTTGGCCAGCCAAGCTGCCGCCCACGGTGGGAAGCCTGCAAAGTCATTCGCGTGCGCGCGGACATGTGCGGAAATTGCCTGGGCGTGATTGGAGTTTGTCTTTGGCTTGGGCATTGGGTTCGGCCTCAATGCAGGGATGTTCTTTGACTTCAGCGCTTACCGCAACGCGGCAATGAGCCCTTGTTAGCGTTCATGCTCGATAGGTTCGCCGTGCTCGATGCCGGCCTTCGCGTTGGCATCAGTTCCCAAATCTGATCATCCTTCAGAGCCAGTTGCCAAAGCAGAATCATCCGCTCAAAGCGCGCTTCGCTTGGTATATGTAAGAAGGTGAACGCTTTCGGTGCTAGGTTCCGGGTCCGAATTCGACCGTTCCGGCACGCTTTCGGTGCTTACAGGTACGGCTGAAAGCGGATGAAAAACCCTCCTGACTTGCTCAGGTGGGCCTAGATCGGCAATGGCGTCGGCGATTGCCCAGTTTCAAACTGGGCGGTGTCCGCAGACGGGCCTGCAGCAGGCGATGTAGCCAGTTGCGATAGCCCAGTCGCGGACTGGGCAATGTGCCGTCGCTCTTGATAAGTCAGATAGAAGCGGCGCATGTATTCAAGATTGCGCTTGGCAAAGCCGCGCCCGAATGCCTCGGTCAGCCGCGCAGCCAACTGTTTCAGCAAAGCCGCACCGTGCGCGGCGCGACCCTGACCTTGCTGCTCGTGCTCGACAACATGGCGACCGATCTCGAAATTGGTCCTCACCTGCACCAGATCGACGCTGCGGGCGACCGTCTGGCGCGCGGACATCACCAGCGCGTGGATGCGGGCATACAGCGCTTCGTCGACCGGCTGAGTCATGCCGGCCTTTGCGGCCTTGATGGATTCTGACTAACTCGACCGCTTCATTTGCAAGAAGAACTCATCGTTGCTCTTGGTGCTCTTCATTTTGTCGAGCATGAATTCCATCGCTGCGGTCTCATCCATCGAGTGCAGCAATTTGCGCAGGATCCAGATCTTCTGCAGCGGCTCCTGGCCGAGCAGCAGTTCTTCGCGGCGGGTGCCGGAGCGGTTGATGTTGATGGCGGGGTAGACGCGTTTCTCGGCGATGCGACGTTCGAGGTGCACTTCCATGTTGCCGGTGCCCTTGAATTCTTCGTAAATCACTTCGTCCATCTTCGAGCCGGTTTCGATCAGCGCGGTGGCGAGAATAGTGAGCGAACCGCCCTCCTCTACTTTGCGCGCGGCGCCGAAGAAGCGCTTCGGTCGTTGCAGCGCATTGGCGTCGACACCGCCGGTGAGGACTTTGCCGGACGATGGCACGACGGTGTTGTAGGCACGTGCCAGGCGGGTAATCGAGTCCAGCAGGATGATCACATCGCGCTTGTGTTCGACGAGGCGCTTGGCGCGCTCGATGACCATTTCGGCCACTTGCACGTGGCGCGCGGCGGGCTCATCGAAGGTGGAGCTGATGACTTCGCCGATGCGCACCATGCGCTGCATTTCGGTGACTTCTTCCGGGCGCTCGTCGATCAGCAATACGATCAGATGGCTCTCCGGATGATTGGCCATCAGCGCCTGCGCGACGTTCTGCAGCATCATCGTTTTGCCGGCCTTGGGCGGCGAGACGATCAGGCCGCGCTGGCCTTTGCCGACCGGGCTGATCAAGTCCATCACGCGACCGGTGATGTCTTCGGTGGAGCCGTTGCCGCGCTCCAGATTGAATTTCTGCGTGGGGTAGTACGGCGTCAGGTTTTCGAACAGCACCTGATTCTTCTTCGACTCCGGCGGCTCGTCGTTGATGTCGTCGACCTTGAGCAGCGCGAAGTAACGCTCGCCTTCTTTGGGCGGTCGCACTTTGCCGCGAATGTAATCGCCGGTGCGTAAATTGAAGCGGCGAATCTGGCTCGGACTGATATACACATCGTCCGGGCCGGCCAGGTACGAGGAGTCCGGCGCGCGCAGGAAACCAAAGCCGTCCTGCAGGATTTCGAGCACGCCTTCGCCGGAGATCGAATCGCCGTTTTTGGCGTACGCCTTCAATATTGCAAAGATGACGTCCTGCTTGCGTGCGCGGGCGACGCCCTCCAGTTCCATGGCGACAGCCATGTCCAGGAGTTCTTCTACGGATTTCCGCTTAAGTTCTGACAGATGCATGAGTTTGGGGAAGATCGCTTTGGGGCGGAGTTGGACGGGAGAAGCTTGATTGAAAACCGCAACGGATGCCTCGAAGCGAGACGGCGGCGATTAGCGGCTTATGCGCTCAGAAGCCAGAAGAGGCGAGCGCGACGGAAGCGAAAGCTAGCACGCCGCATTGGGGAAGTTCAAATAGAACTGCGAAAGAACTTCAATTGGCTCCGGATCAGTCGGAACTGAGCGATCCAGCGCCACGGCCCGGCGCTTGAACATCAACAGGCGATCGGGCGAATTGCAATCTAGCATCGGGATGGAAAGCAGTTAGTCGTAATGCCGCTCTGGCGGCCATCTTTAGGCCAAACGCAAGCTCGCGCGCGCCCCGCCGCCCTCCCGCGGCTCAAGTTCTGCGCGCCAGCCGTAAAGTGCGCACAGGCGCTTGACGATGGCGAGTCCGAGCCCGGCGCCGCTGGTGGTTCCAGCGCTGCTGCCGCGAACGTGGCGGTCGAACAGCGTTGCTGCTTCCTGCGGCGTGATTCCGGCGCCCGTGTCGTCGACGATGACCGCATTGTCGGTGACACGCACGGAGATTTCGCCCTCCTTGGTGTATTTCACGGCGTTGCCGACGAGGTTGCTCAAAACCACGGCGATCACAGCAGCGGGCGCAGCAACCTGCGGCTCGGCGTCGACGCTCAGCGTCAACCGGATCAGCCGCCCGTTCAGTTGCGATCGATGCGACTCCACGACCTCCCGCGCGACTTGAGCCACATCGCTGGTGTCTCCATCCTGCGGCCCGGCGCGCTCGCTGCGCGAGAGCAGCAGCAGCGCGCCGATGAGTTCGGTCGATTGTTTCGCAGCGCGCTCGATGCGCGCGATTCGCTCGCGTAGTTTTGGCGTCAATTCCGGGCTGCCCATCACCAGCTCGGTGGTGGTTTGGATGACCGCCAAAGGCGTGCGCAGCTCGTGACTGACATCGGAATTGAACTCGCGATCGCGCTCAACCAGGGCGCTCAACTGCCCCGCGTAGTCATCGAGGGCACTGGCCAACTGTCCAACTTCGTCGTCGGCAAAATGCGGCGCCAGCGGCTCATGCCGTCCGCGCCGGGAAATCCCTTCCAAACGCCGCGCCAAATCAGCCACCGGCGCCATCACGCGCGAGGACGACCACACGCCCAGCAGCAGCGCGAACAGCGAAAAGAACACCACCGCGATGCCCAGCAACCACAGCATCAACTCGCGACCGCGCTCTTCCTCGGTGACGTCGTATTTCAAGAAGAACCACACATCCGCATCTTTGCGCACCGCAAGCTTGTACGTTTCGAGCCCGCCCGACGTCATCTCGGTCACACGGTGCACGCCATTGCCGAGGCGCTGCCAGTCGAACGGCTGCTCGCTGAAGCGATTGGGCCCAACGATGCGCCCGGTGATTTTCGAGAACGCAAAGTTCTGCGGTACGCCGGTCGATTGTTCGCGATAAAAGGCCTCGGCATAGTTGCCGAGTTCACGGCTCAGCGTCTCGCCGATGAGCGTGTCTTCCAGGTACCCGCGCAGGAACACCGCGCTGGCGGCGAACAGCGCGGTGAGCGCGGTGCCGAACAGCGCGAAGGCAACGATGATGCGGCTTTTGAGCCGCTTACGATGCCGCTTGGGGATCGACGAGGCGGTAGCCAATGCCGTGCCGGGTCTGTATCAGCGCCGCATCGAAGGGTTTATCGATTGCCGCACGCAAGGTATGGATGTGCACGCGCAACGAATCGCTGTCGGGCAGCTCCTCGCCCCACACGCGCATTTCCAGTTCCTGGCGCGTGACCACCGATGGGCTCGACTCCATCAGGCATTGCAGGATCTTCAGCGCAATCGGATTTAACTGGATGCTCTTGCCCTGGCGCGTTACGACCAGCGTATCCAGGTTATAGGTCAGATCAGCGACTTCAAGAATGCGCGCCTGTTGCGGCTTGCTGCGCCGGACCAAAACCAGGATTCGCGCTTCCAGCTCCTGGAGCGCAAAGGGCTTGACCATGTAGTCGTCGGCGCCGGTCTCGAATCCGGCGAGCTTCTGCTGCAACGCGTCGCGCGCGGTGAGCATCAGCACGGGCGTATGTTTGCGCGCTTCTTGACGGAGCTTGCGACAAAGCTCCAAGCCATCCATGCCTGGCAACATCAAATCGAGCACGATGGCTTCGTAATCGTTGACGACCGCCAAATGCAGCCCGGTGACACCGTCCGCGGCGAAATCCACCACGTGCCCGCGATCGCCAAGATAGTCGCCAATGTTGCTGGCGATATCGGGATTGTCTTCGACGACCAGAATGCGCATGCGCCCTCGCAAAGTTGCGGCAAAAAAAAACCTGGGGCAAGCGCCCCAGGTCTATTGTAAGTTCTGCCCTACACCGCTGCATACGCTGTGCGCGAATCCGGGGAGACGCACGCATGGCGACAGCTGCGATGGGCAGACACTAGCGAGGCGGTTCTTAAGTGAGTGTTAAATGGTGGTTGGATTGGCGTTAAGTGCGTCGGCTTTCTGCGCAAAGAACGTCCAGATCCGGTCATCGTTCATGGTTGAGCGCGCGGCGCTTTCGATTGGCCATTGACCATTGCCCGTTGACCATCGACTATTGACGCTTGTGTTCCAAACGGTCCCTCATTCTTGCACTGAGCACCCAATACCCGTGACCGCTACCCGCAACTCCCCTCTGAATCTTGCGGCACTGATCACCTGGTTGGCCGTGCTCGCCCAATCCATCGAATGGGACGCGCTGCGCGCTGGCGATGTGCTGCACGTGACGGGTGTTCTGGCGCTGCTCGGTGTCGTTCCGCTGTTCAGGGCCGCGGTTCTGGTCCCGCAGCACTGGCGCCTTCCGGTCGTCGTCTGTCAGGGCGTTCTAGTGCTCATCGCGACGTGGTGTTTGCGAAACGGCGGCCCGGCGATCCTGCTGATTATTGTTGCCAGCCAGATGGTGGCCATGTTCAGCCGGGCCCAGGCGCTGGGCTGGATGATCGCAATGAACATCTGCGTCGCTGCGTTGTGGTCTTTCGCGATGTCCTGGTCCAGCGTGCTGGTGTTTTTGATGCCGATGATCGGCTTTCAGTTGTTCGCCGCGATGACCATGCATTACGCCGTGAGCGCCGAAGCTGCGCGCGGCGAGTTGCAGCGCACGCACGCGCATTTGCTGGCTACCCAGCAATTGCTCGCCGAGAGCGCGCGCGGCGACGAGCGCCTGAAGCTGTCGCGGGAGTTGCACGACGTGGCGGGCCATAAGCTCACCGCGCTTAAACTCAACTTGCGTCTGCTGAAAAGACAATCGGCCTTCGCCGACAATGTCGAATTGGCCACGGCCGCCCAGTTGGCCGACGAGTTGCTCGACGATATACGCGCCGTTGTCAGCGAAATGCGGCAACACGATGGCATCGACTTGCCTGCCGCAATTGACTTGCTCACGCGCCAGATTCCCGGCCCAACTTTCGAGTTATCGATCCCCTCCGATTTACGCATCGCCGATGTAGCGCGCGCCGAGGCGCTATTGCGCTGCGTGCAGGAGGGCATCACCAATGCCCTCAAACATGGGCAACCATCGACCATTCGCATCGAGCTCAAGCGCGTTCAGGAGCGCATCGAACTTACGATCGAGGACAACGGCAAGCCGCGTGGCGACATTATTTTTGGCAACGGCCTGTCGGGCATGCGCGAGCGACTGTCGGCCATCGGCGGCGCGCTCGACATTGCGCGCCTGGATAGCGGCGTGCGCCTGCATGCCGAGGTGCCGGCGTGATTCGAATCGCACTGTTGGACGATCAGGCCCTGGTACTCAAAGGACTCTCCGCGCTGCTTTCGGATATGCCGGGCATCGAGGTTGCGCTCGAATCCACCAGCGGCGAGTTGCTTCTGCAAGGGCTCAAGCAACGCGCCGTGGATGTCATCGTCAGCGATATCCGAATGCCGGGTCTGAGCGGCATCGATCTGATCGGCCGATTGCGAGAAAGCGGCGACGCCACGCCGGTCATACTGCTGACCACCTTCGATGACAACGACTTGATGCTGGCCGCTGTGGATGCGGGCGCGCAGGGATTTCTGCTCAAGGATGCGGCACCCGAAGACCTCGCCGAAGCGATTTCGAAAGTCGCTTCTGGCGATACGCTATTGCAGCCGATCAGCCTGGGCGCGGTGCGCGCGTCGCGACCCGGCGCCCGCGACGAAAGCCTTCGCGGCGTCAGCCTGACCGAGCGCGAAGTCAGCATTTTGCGCCTCGTTGCCGGCGGTTATTCGAACAAAGAGATCGGCCGCAGCCTGCACCTTTCCGAAGGCACGGTAAAAAACTACATCACCGAACTGCTGTCCAAACTCGACTGCCGCGACCGCACGCATGCAGTGCTCAAAGCGATCACGCAACGACTGATTTGACTTTGTGCCGGCGACCGGCGCTCCGTTATCGCTGCGGCGCGGCATACTGCACGCCGCAGCAGTCGCCCCGAGTGTGGGACGGAGCGCATGGTTCTGTCCGCTGCGGGGTTGCCCCGCGGTTTGTTGTTGAGCTGGATCGGTTGCACGGCAGTGACCCAAGCTGATTGCCAATGCAATCGGATGGTCACTGCGAACGAAGACGTCGGGGCGGCTGTCTGCACACTCGCGCTCGCTTTGAGTGTGCCCGAAACCACAGCTGCTGAATATCGATGCGCTTTGCGCTACTCCCCTTGCTCGCAAATGGCGACGTTCTGGCGCAGTGGCTAAGGATTTCGACCGGCGAACTGGCGTGGTTTCTGGATCGCTACAACAATCTGGCGCGCCGCGATACCAGCGCTACGCAGCATTACCGCTGGACCTTTATCCCGAAGCGCCGCGGTGGGCTGCGCTTGATAGAAGCGCCGAAACCGCGATTGCTGCGATTGCAACGACAAGTGCTCGATCGGATCTTGACGGTCGTGCCGGTCTCCGATGTGGTTTTTGGATTCGTGCGCGGTCGCTCGTGCGTGGCCCATGCACGCCAGCATGTGGGTGCCGAATGGCTGGTGACCATGGACATGGACAATTGGTTCGCGCGTATCGATGCAGCGCGCGTGCATGCGCAATTTCGCTGGCTTGGTTATTCGCCGGAGGTTGCCGATGCGCTGACGAAACTGTGCACGACGCGGGCGCCGCAGGCCATCGCCGCACAAGCCGCTGCCGCTGAACGGAGCTGGCTACGCACGCCGCATCTGGCGCAAGGCGCGCCGACCTCACCGGCGCTGGCGAATCTGATCGCGGCACGATTCGACCGACGACTGCAGGCTTACGCTGCCAAAGAGAACTTGCGCTACTCGCGCTACGCCGATGATCTGACGTTTTCGCCACTGCCGGGAGCGAGCGCACCGCCGCCCGATCGCGTCATCGACGCGGTGACGCGTATTGCGCGCAGCGAACGATTTGCGATCAACGAGCGCAAGACAAGCGTGCGTCGCCAGTCCGATTCGATGCGCATCTGCGGCAGCATCGTCAACGAGCGCTTGAACGCGCCGCGCGCCGAGTACGATGCGCTGCGAGCGGCCGTGCATCGGCTCAGGCAGGGCGACACCGGTATCGATCTCCATGCACTGCGTGGGCGCCTGGCGTGGCTCGGCCAGCGTCACCCGCGCCGCGCTGCGGTGTTAGCGCGCAAATTGGCGAGCGGGAAATGAACATCCCCGTCGGAAAACTCGTGTCCCTGCTGCTGCCGCTGACGATCGTCGCCGTGCTGGCGACGCTGATCGAGCTCGATCGTCGCGAAGAACTCCAACGCTACGCCGCCGAGCAAGCTGCCGCGCAGGCGCTTGAAGATGCCGAGCGGCGGATCGACGCGCAGGTGTTTCGATCCGGGACGCTGGACGATCGGATCGAGCATTGCTACCAGCGCATGTTGGATCAGCTACCGTATTGGCGGCCGCTGTATGCCATCGCGATTCACGGCGATCGAATCGACGCCCTGTTCTATTGGGGTCGTCTGCAAGATGGCTTCAAGCGCTACTCATGCGACCAGAATGGTCTTGCGGAAGAACGCGTGGCCGCGCCGTTGCCGGTGCCAGTGGAGCATGCGGGCGACGCGGCGCCGGACATTTTCGGCGCAGCCCGTCAGGCAATGAACGGCGCCGAACTGACCGAAGTTCTGGTCGCGCCGGATGGGATCGGTATCGTTGTACGGCGCACTCGGACGGCGGCAAGTGCGCTCGAGAGCGAAGTATCTCCGCCGGATACGCCGGAATTTTCCTGGATCAGCACAGCGCCCATGGTCCAGGCTGCGGTCAGTGAGGGCGCCAATGCGAGCGCAAGACCAATGCTCGCCAGCTGGCCAGCTCGCCAGTGGCTGCGCGAAACCGACGCCGCCTTTGCGTTGATCGATTCGACCCTGGATCACGACTTGAAACGGCGCATCACCGGCATTCGCTTCAACGACGATGGCATCGAGCTGGAAATCAAGGGCCCGTTCGAGGCGCTATCGGCGCCGTACGGCGATATCAGCATCGATCGATTCGGCGCCGTCACCTCGTGGCTCTATCCACGCGACGGACAGTTCAGTTGCTCGCAAGGCGCATCGCTCAGCGAACTGCGACGCGCCTTCGACGAGAGCTGCAGGCTTGCTGGCTGCGGGCCACACCCGCACTTGTCGATCGCCAGCTATGGCTGCTGGGGGAAAACATCCCCCGGCTGGACCATTCATCGCCAACACTAGCGAATACAGGACAACGCTATCGCTGGCTTCACCTGCCGAGAGCCAACACATCTGCCCTACACACAGCGCTGCACGTTCGCTCCCGCGCACTACTCAAGGGACACCAACGGGCAGCGCCGTCTCGTCCAAAACGCTGGACATTCAGCTCGATGGTTGCGCCTTCAGTTTGCGCTCAACGGTCTTAAGCGGCGGATTGACCCATACCACCTCAACGCCGTTTTGATCGGCCGCTCTCTCGACTGTGTTCATGTAGCTCCGATCCTGTACAAAACGCACCGGCGCATAACGTTTGCTCTCGGTGTATTGCGGTGTCGATGCGCAGCCGGCCAACAACGCAAGCGACGCCAGTCCCAAAAAAGCGCGAAACATAGCTTTTCTCCTCAGGGTTGGGTGCCACGGACATATGGAAACGCCGCGCTGCATTGGCAGTCAAGTTAAGCCTTGCTAATCCGGCTATCGTTGGCGGCCTCTTTGGTCCGTTCACCGCCCTATGCGCATCGCCGCCCTCACACTCCTCGGCGCCACGTTGTGCCCGCTGTCGGCAGCGATTGCCGCGGAGCTATGTCCCATCGAACCCTGGCGCTGCGAAAAGATCGATGGCGCCTGGCGTTGCGATGGCGTGCCAGTTGCGGCCAGCGACCCCAGCGACGATGCCCTGGCCGCAGCCCAACTGACCGGCGAGCGCCTCGAAGGGGTCGAGGGCAAAACGGTCACCTTGACTGGCAACGCCCGAGCGACGCGCGGCAGTCAGACGTTGCAGGCAGCGCGTATCGATTACGACATCGAAGCGGCGACGGCCAAAGCAACCGACGCGCAATACGACGATGCGCGCCATCAGTTCTATGCCGACGAGGTGCGCACCCAGCAAGACGAACAGCGCACCGAACTCGATAACGTGCGCTATGCGATCAAGGCGCGCCGCGGCCAGGGGCGCGCGCAGTCTGCCGTCGCACAAGGCAACACCACGGCGTTGAAGAACGTCACTTACACCACGTGCCCGGGCGAGGATCCGAGTTGGCAAATCGAAGCGGCGGCGCTGGATATCGATCACGAAGCCGGGCAGGCAAAAGCACAGGACTTCAAGCTCCGCGTCGGCGGAGTGCCGGTTCTGTACGCGCCCTTCGCCACCTTCCCGATCGACGATCGCCGCAAGAGCGGCTTTCTGGCGCCCAAAATCGGCGGCGGCAGCGATGGCCTCGACTTCGCAGTGCCGTATTACTTCAACCTCGCCCCCAACTACGACGCCACAGCGACACCGCGCTTCATCGCCGATCGCGGCGTACAGATCGGCGGCGAGTTTCGCTATTTGACGAGGCAAGGCGCCGGCCAATGGGAGGCCGAGTTTTTACCCGACGACGACCGCTACGGCGCCAGCCGCGAACGCGCCCGCATTCGCCACAACGGTCTCTTGTTTCCGCGGTTGCGTCTCGATGCGGACGTGCAATATGTGTCCGACGATCGCTACTTTGTCGATCTTGGCGACTCTTTGAACGCCTCTTCGCAAAGCGTTCTTGGGAGCATCGTGCAGCTCTCCGGCGCCGGCCGCAACTGGCAGGCGAGCGCGCTGGTCGATGACTATGAATTGATCCTGCCGGACATCGACGAATCGCTGCAAACCGATCCGTATCGCCGCGTCCCCCGCGTGTACGGCAGTTTTGGCGAACGTCGCGGCAATTGGCGCTACGGCGTTTCCGCCGAATGGGTGCGATTCGATCGCGACGCGCCGTGTCTGCAATTCGCAGCCGGCGCATGCGTTCGCAACGATCTCGAAGGCGGCGCTCGCAGCGATATTGTTCCCTACGTTGGCTATCGCTGGCAGCAGCCGGGGGCATTCGTCGACACCGGGATCAAATGGCGCTACACGCGGCATGACCTGGATCGCCCGCGAGGCGCCGCCCGCTTCGACGCCTCGCGCTCGCGCTCCACGCCCATCGCCAATATCGACGCCGGCTTGATTTTCGAGCGCGATCGGGCCTTCGGCGAGTTCCGGCAAACCCTGGAACCGAGGCTGTACTACCTCTACGTGCCTGAGCGCGATCAGGCCGATACGCCGATCTTCGACAGCGCGCCCTTCGACTTCAGCTACGCGCAGCTGTTTCGCGACAACCGCTTCACGGGTGGCGATCGTCAGAGCAACGCCAATCAACTGACCCTGGGTGTCGCTTCGCGGCTGCTCGACGGCAACGGCGTCGAGCGCGCCGCTGTGCAAGTCGGGCAAATCCGCTACTTCGAAACGCCAACGGTGTTTCTCCCCGGCGATCCCGATCCGGTGCTGGCGCCAGATCGCCAGTCGTCCGCCTATGTGCTCGAATGGCGCGGGCGCCTGAGCGATACGATGAGCCTGTCGGGCGCTTACCGCTACGATCCTGAGCGCAATCGCCGCGATCTGGCAGCGGTGCGCTGGCAACGTACATTTGGCGACGGCGGCCTCGTCAACATTGGCTATCGCTATCGTCCGGACACCGCATCGGCGTTCGATCCGCTGGCGGCATTTGGACCCGCCGGCATTGAGCAGGCCGAATTTTCGACACTGGTTCCGATCAACGACAACTGGCGCGCCATCGCCCGCTGGAACTACTCGCTCCGCGAAGACACCACGCTCGAAGCTGTGGCTGGCTTTGAGTACTCAAGCTGTTGCTACAGCGTACGTTTGCTATCGAGGAACTATCTTCGCGGCGTGGGCACCGAACGTCGCAACGCGGTGTTCCTGGAGTTCGAACTGTCTGGCCTGGGCCGCATCGGTCGCGACACAGGCGAGTTTTTGCGCCGTGCTATCCTCGGTTATCAGCCCTAAGGCAGAGCAAGAATGAAGCGTAGCGTTCTGATTTTCTTAACTTTTTTGGCATTCGCTCCGATTGCGAACAGTCAGGCCATCGGCGAACCGATCGACAGCATCGTCGCCGTGGTCGATGAAGACGTCATCCTGCGCTCGGAACTCGATCAATCGATCAACGGCATTCGCCGCCAGTATCAGGGCCGCGAGGCGCAGTTGCCGCCGCCTGAAGTGCTCGAACGCCAGGTCCTCGAGCGCTTGATGTTGATCCGTTTGCAACTGCAGCGCGCCGAGACCACAGGCGTGCGGGTGACCGACACCGAAGTCGACGATGCGATCAATCGAATTGCGCAGCAGAACAAGCTGACCTTCGCGCAGTTGCAGCAGCAGCTCGAACGCGACGGATTCGAGCTCGGCGAGTTCCGTCGCACGCTGCGCGAGGAGTTGATGGTGCAGAAGCTGCGTCAGCGAGTGGTCGATTCGCGCGCCGACGTGAGCCCATCCGAGGTGGAAATCGCACTCGCCAGCGGCGTACATCGCAAGGGCGAAGTGCGCCTCTCGGCACTGCTGGTCGCTATCCCCGATGGCGCCAGCCCCGAGCAAGTGGAAGTGGCGCGCACCAAGATCGACGGCGTCAAGAAGCTCATCGATGAGGGAAAAATGGATTTCTCTGCCGCCGCGATTCGCTACTCCGACGCAGCGCAGGCGCTGGAAGGCGGCGACTTGGGCTGGCGCCGTTACGATCAAGTCCCACCCTCGTTCGCAGAACTGGTGTCGAGCATGGAGGTCGGCGAGATCTCGCAACCTCTGCGCACGCCAAACGGCTACTACCTGGTGCAGCTCACGGATAAACGCGACACCAGCCAGATCATGGTCACGGAGTTCCGCTCGCGCAAGATTCTGGTGCGCATCAATGAGCTGCAAACCAGCGACGCGGCTCAGCGCAATATCGATGCAATCTATGCGCGCCTCGAGAAAGGCGAAGACTTCGAAAAACTTGCGCGCGAGTTGTCGGAAGAGGAAGCGACAGCTCCGTTGGGTGGAGACATGAGTTGGTTCCCGATCGACAGCGTTGCGCCGGAGTTCGCGGAGCTTTTGACCTCCCTGCGCGATGGCGAGTACTCCAAGCCATTTCGCGATGCAGAGGGCTGGGTGATCATGCAACGCGTGACCACGCGCCAGAGCGATCGCACTGAAGAAGTGGTGCGCAATCAAGTGCGCGAAAGCCTGCGCCAACGAAAGGGCGAGGAAGCTTACGAGGCCTTCCTGCGGCAACTGCGCGGCGAAGCCTTCATCGAAGATCGATTGGCTAAATCTTGATCGCTCGCATCGGCCTGACGATCGGCGAGCCGGCGGGCGTCGGCCCCGAGCTGGTCGTTCGGGCTGCCGCCAAACGCTGGCCGGCACGGCTCATTGCGTATGGCGACCCAGCGCTGATCGCGGATACGGCCGATCGTTTGGGCATCAAGCTCAAACTCGCGCCCGACGACGGCGAACGCGCGACGCGCAGTGGTGTCTTGTTTCATGAGACCGCGCCGTCGTCGTTGAACGCCGCGGTGCGCCCCGGCACCCTCGACCCGCGCAACGCAGCCGCCACGCTGGCGATGCTGAACCACGCCGCGATGGATGCCAAGCGGCGCCACATCGATGCGCTGGTGACTGCGCCCGTGCAAAAGAGCGTACTCGATTCGCCAAGCGCTCCGTTCAGTGGCCACACGGAGTTTTTCCAGGCTCTCGCGGGTACCGAGCGCGTCGTCATGTTGCTCACCGCCGCGCCGAAGAAACTACCGCTGCGCGTAGCGCTGGCCACGACGCATTTGCCACTGCGCGCCGTCGCCAATGCGATCACGCCCGATCTGCTGCACTCCACCTTGAACGTTCTTCACGCCGGCTTGAAACGCGACTATGGGATCGCCGCGCCACGTATCGCTGTGCTCGGTCTGAATCCGCATGCTGGCGAAAGCGGACATCTGGGCACGGAAGAGCAGCGCATCATCGCGCCGGTGCTCAAGGCGCTGCGCAGCAAGGGTCTGGAACTCGAAGGGCCGCTGCCCGCCGATACCGCATTCAGCGCCGAGCGCATCGCGCGTACCGATGCGTTCCTGGCCATGTACCACGACCAAGGCCTGCCGGTGTTGAAATACGCCGGTTTCGGCTCGGCAGTCAACGTAACGCTGGGTCTGCCCTATGTGCGCACGTCGGTCGATCACGGCACCGCTCTCGATATTGCCGGCCAAGGTGTTGCCGATCCAGGTTCGCTATTTGCCGCGATCGACGAGGCGATCCGCATGAGCGCCGCGCGCAGCCCATGATCACAGCGCGCAAACGCTTTGGCCAAAACTTCTTGCGCGATGAGCGCGTGATCGATCGCATCGTACGCTCCATCGCGCCAAAACCGGGCGAGCGGCTGGTCGAAATCGGCCCCGGCCGCGGCGCCATGACCTTCCAGTTGATGCGCGAAAATCCGCAGCTCACGGCCATCGAAATCGACCGCGATCTGGTGTCCTTATTGCGCGAGCAAGGTCCGCAACATGGCGAGTTGACGATCATCGATGCCGATGTGCTGACGGTGGATTTCACCTCGTTGCGCGGCGCTGGAGAACGCTTGCGGGTCGTCGGCAATTTGCCGTACAACATTTCGACGCCCGTGCTGTTTCATTTGCTCGACCATCAAGAGGCGATCGGCGACATGCACTTCATGCTGCAGCGCGAAGTCGTCGAGCGCATGGTTGCACCGCCTGGCGACAAAATCTACGGTCGTCTGAGCGTTGCGCTGCAAGCCCAGTGCGAGGTCAAGCGCTTGTTCAAAGTCGCCCCCGGCAGCTTCTGGCCGGTGCCCAAAGTCGACTCCGCGATCGTCAAGCTCACCCCGCGCCACAACGCCGAACGCATGCGCCTTGCCGCCCCGCTCGACCGCATCCTCCGCGCCGCCTTCGGCCAGCGCCGCAAGACCCTAAGCAACGCGCTGGATGGCGTTGCCAGCCATGATCAACTGCAGGCCGTCGGCATCGCCCCCAGTGCCCGCGCCGAAACCATCAGTGTCGAGCGGTTTCTGGCGTTGGCGGCGGTGATTGACATCGAGAACTGAGCACCGGAAGTATGGTTTTCGTTTCCTGGCGGTTGGATTCGATTGCGCCACGTCGATGCGAATTCGGCGACCCCCGCAACCCGCCACGCCACGGCGCTTAACGCAACGCCGAGTTTCACTCGGCGCTCTTCGTTTCGGCTCACGAACCGACGCATGCCGAGCGCAGCTCGGCGTTCCGTCGAGGCTGCGAAGCTCCGCGCTTAAGAACGCCACGGCAACGGTTCGGTTCGAATTGGGCAACCCCCGCAACCCGCCACGCCACGGCGCTTAACGATAGGGGTCGGGACGGCCCGTGCCGCCCCGCCCTCCGAACCGTACGGGCGGTTCTCCCGCATACGGCTCTCCAGTGGGTGGTTTCCATATC